>NZ_JABLTF010000015.1:0-468411 GCF_024085615.1 Psychrobacter sp. PSP | reverse complement strand
TTACAAGACGGTACTGAAATGGTCATGCCTGGTGATAACGTTGAGATGGGCGTAGAGCTTATCCACCCAATTGCTATGGACAAAGGTCTACGCTTCGCTATTCGTGAAGGTGGCCGTACTGTAGGCGCTGGTGTTGTTGCTAACGTATTGAACTAAGACTTAAGTCTCAGTAATGAGATTATGAATTAGTCATAAAAAAGCCACCCTATCTAGGGTGGCTTTTTTTTTGGGGGTGTGAATGAGGAGAAGGAGTTAAATACTAGGGTTTTTCTCTCATTTGAAAAAATAAATTCTAAAGCTATAAGTTACAAGGACTGCTTCATATACAGTAGATTAAAGATTTGCTTATAGATAGCTATAACCCTTATTATATAATGGCAGGATTTTAAAAATAAAAACACAATAACTTAAATCGGAGTAAATAATGATTACCCATGTACCTGATGTAACTTTTAAAACTCGTGTTCGTGATGAATCTATCGGTGGTGAAAACCCATTCAAATGGTATGATCTAACCACAGACGAGTTATTTGCCAATAAAAAAGTAGTGGTATTCTCACTACCTGGCGCCTTTACACCAACCTGTTCAACCAGTCATTTGCCTCGCTATGAAGAGCTTTACAATGAGTTTAAAGCGCTAGGTGTTGATGAAGTTGTTTGTGTTTCTGTTAACGATGCCTTTGTTATGTACCAGTGGGGCCTGAAGCAAAACCGTGAAAACGTTTTCTTACTTCCTGACGGTAACGGTGAGTTCACTCGTAAGATGGGTATGCTGGTGGATAAGAGCAATCTTGGCTTTGGCATGCGTTCATGGCGATATTCGATGTATGTGGATAATAAAGAAATCAAAAAGGTGTTCAAAGAACCTAACTTCGGTGACAACTGCTCAACAGACCCATTTGAAGTGTCAGATGCAGATACCATGTTAGAATATCTGAAAAGTAATGCTTAATCACAATTCTTAAGTGTGTTGACGTTTGACTGGTATCATCAGGCGTCGATAAATACTTGAATGCTGAAGCTCAAATACTGTTGAACTGCTTAATCCTTAAGTATAAGGGCTAAGCAGTTTTTTTATGTTTTCTACAAAAACTTTGGCAATATTAAAAGAAATACCTAAGATAGTGTTAAATATGAGGCGCGAAAGCGGGTATTTATGACATAAATAATGTCATTTCTGAGTAATTATAAAAATGACGATAAGATAGCGTTTATTGCATAAGAAAAATAAAGGGAGAAGCGGTGTTTATTATAAAGAAATTAGCAATCAATACATCAGAGCGGCAACAAGCGCTTCAAGCCGTTGCAAATATCGAAGCGCTCGTACAGCCGCACGACGCATGGACTGAGCAGTCGTTGGCTGAGATGCTCGCGCAAGATAGTATGCATATGCTCATAGTTTATAAACAAGAAGATAAAGCCGATAATAATAAAGTCATTGGCTACTGCCTCTATCAAGTGATTTTTGAGCAAGCAGAGATTTTGCGTATTGGCACGCATCCTGATTATCAACGACAAGGCATTGCTTCACAAATTATTGATAAGTTGCATGAAGTATTGCAGAGTAATCAGGTGGAAAATTTGTTATTAGAAGTACGAGCAGACAATCATGCTGCGATAGCGTTATATGAAAAGCAAGCATTTGCAATCATTCATAGACGCAAAGGCTATTATAAGTCACCGAATCAGTCCGCAATTGATGCGTTAATCATGCAACATGTCTATGGTGAGTGAAGAGAGTAAATTCTCATTAGGAGTTATAAGCGTGGTTTCTTTAAAGATAAATTATTTATCTCAACCAACGTTATCGTGTTTAACTTGATGGTATTTTCTTCTTACAGATATTAGTGTCTAACTGATAATTGCTGTCTGCTTTCATCCGTGCAAGAACATCTATACGCTCGCTCAATAATTCTACCATCACGCTTATATTGGCTTGCTGTTTCCTGACTTGTTCTAGCTTTTGCTGAGTCAGCATGAGCTGCAAATCAATATCCAATTGGCCATCATAGTAATCGTTTAAGCTGTTTTTGATTTCAGTAAGGGTGAAACCAATGGCTTGCGCGCTTTTGATTAGCTCAATACGCTCGACGCACTCGGGATGAAACTCAGTATATAAACGTGAGCCTGCTTGACGCTTACGCGACCTTAATAGGCCCAACTGTTCATAGTGACGCACGGTGTCTTTGGTTGTATTGGCTTTTGCTGCCAGCTCTCCGATTAGCAGAAATGAGGTATCAAGCGCCATAAAATTCTCTTAACTCTTTAGCTTTTGTAGATTTCATGATTGATGCTGCCAAGGATTTGCTGTATCGAGAAGGGATACGGCCAATGGCTGATGAAAATTATTGTGCCAATTGATGGAGCGACTGCTTATTAAGCGATCTAATTGAGCAAGAAAGTCAGGACGCGGTAGAGTAGTGGCACCCAAGCTCATGAGATGATCATTAGGTAACTGGCAGTCGACAAGTGCAACATGACTTTGCTCACATAAGCGCATCAACCCCCAAAACGCGAGTTTTGACGCATTAGAGGCACGATGAAACATGGATTCGCCAAAGTAGATGCCATTTATTTTTAGGCCGTACAGTCCACCAATGAGTTGACCTGTCTCGTCCCACACCTCAATGCTATGGGCAAATCCTTGCGCATGCAGTTTGGTATAAGCCTCAATCATCTCTTCATGAATCCAAGTGTGTTCGCCTTCGGGCAGGTCATTATTAAGACCATCGCTACGCGGCAGACTACAGGCATGTATGACGTCATCAAAAGCTTGATTGAGTGTTAGTTGCCAACGCGTGCGATTTGCTTGCTTGCGCAGTGACTTACTCGGTTGATAATCAGATGGGACGATCACACAACGCGGCTCAGGACACCACCAAGCGATAGGCTCATCTTCATTGAACCATGGAAACAGTCCTTGTGCATAAGCAGATATTAATGTATCGGGTGCAAGATCGCCACCCATCGCGACAATACCAATGCCCTCAGGATCGATAGAGATAGGATCAGGAAAGTCATAACGCCCAAGACTTTGTAAAGTCTCAGGCGTGATGTATTGATCATGATCGCCGTGCTGCGCAAAGTTATTCATTTAGTCTTCTTAATCAGCAGTCAGCGTTGACGCATAGGTATGGTCTTTCGCCGTTGTCTCACCGATAGCATCCAAATATTTCTCAGCATCCAGCGCTGCCATACAGCCAGTACCAGCAGAGGTAATGGCTTGACGATAGACATGATCAGCCACGTCACCTGCGGCAAACACCCCTTCGATACTGGTCTGCGTGGCATTACCATTCAAGCCACTATTGACGACCAGATAGCCATCTTTCATATCCAATTGACCTTTGAATAGGTCGGTATTAGGCTTATGACCGATGGCGACAAACATACCCATTGCATCCAGTTGTTTGGTGCTGCCATCAATCATTGATTCGATAACGACACCATTGACGCCCATGTCATCACCGACAACTTCTTTGACTTGATGATTCCATTCAATTTTAACATTACCGTTTTTGGCTTTTTCAAACAGCTTGTCTTGTAGGATTTTTTCAGAGCGCAGGCTATCACGGCGATGCACTAAAGTCACTTCAGAAGCAATGTTAGAGAGGTATAAGGCTTCTTCAACGGCTGTATTACCACCGCCAATCACAGCGACTTTTTGATCTTTATAAAAGAAACCGTCACAAGTGGCACAAGCGGATACGCCAAGCCCTTTAAATTTGGTTTCTGATTCTAGACCTAAATACTGAGCAGAGGCACCTGTTGAGATAATCAGGGCATCACAAGTATAGGTACCGTTGTTACCTGACAGCTCAAAAGGTCGTACATTCAAGTTAACATCATTGATATGATCATAAACCAATTCTGTACCGAAACGCTCAGCATGTGCTTTCATACGCTCCATCAATGCAGGACCGGTCAAATCATGCGCATCGCCTGGCCAGTTATCAACCTCAGTAGTGGTGGTTAATTGACCACCTACTTCCATACCCGTTACCATAACAGGTTTAAGGTTGGCGCGTGCCGCATAGACCGCAGCCGAATAACCGGCAGGACCTGAGCCTAAAATGATGAGCTTTTCGTGACGTGGAGCAGTAGTGTCAGTTGCCATAAGTGGTTCCTTTCTAAATATACGCATGAAAAATATGAGTTATAAATCTAATAAAAAAACGTCAAGCGTTGCTACTAATATGGTTTTTCTAATTGCTGTGTGATAATAACATAAGGGTAGATAGCAAAAAGTGCAAGTTTGCTAAAACAAACACAGCTATCATTAGAATCAAAGCATGATAACCTTGAAATACTCGTGCTAGAAACAGCTGGTATTTTATAGGGTCTATACAAAATTGTTAGCAGTATTATGTTAGGGCGTGTTGAACATTCGCAAATAGGCACTGCTGATCGCTAAAATGGTTCCAGACAAGGCACAAAGCGACGATAATGCAGATGCCTTAGCGAGATTTGTAACGCAGTATGGGGCAATTTTAGCATCAGCCCCAACGATAAAAGCAGGGGACAGGACTCTTTTTTGCCGCTTCATCGTTAAAAATAAGCGCTTAGAGTGACTAAACTTATTATTTTTAACATCGAATCGCCTAAAAAATAGTCGCTGTCAGTGCCATGGTCGAATGTTCAACACGCCCTAGTAACTTTTGGATTATTCGCAGATTTTTTGCGCAAATCGTATATTGATTTACTTTCTTGCACGCTTTCTTTATAAGAGTGTCGCCACTGTACCTATGTATTTGTTATTATAAGAAGTTATGCCAAGTGTGATAGAGCTTAAGCGATGACTGCTATGCTCAGGCCTTTTGAGAGGTGAATCTCAACCAAACACTTTGCTAGGTACCTTTATATGTCAGCACTTTATGTCAGCATGATTAGACTTAGTCATGCACTGGCGACCATTTAGTATTAACAACAAGGCAGATTTTACGTGATATCAGCACCGCTTATTGAGTATTTAAAAAAGGGAATATTTACCCTCCTTGGGTTAATACTGGCTGTTTATTTGTTTGTTATTTTAATGACTTACACAGGCAATGATCCTAGCTGGTCGCACATCAGTAGTGATATGACGACTATTAACAATATGGGTGGCCAGACGGGCGCTTGGTTGTCCGACTTGCTCTATAGCTTTTTTGGCTATGGTGCATGGTGGTTTTTAGCGTTTGTGGTTTATGAGTCTATCCTTATTTGGTGGGACAATAAGCCGACGTTTTGGCTCATGCGACTGGTCGCTTATGTGTTTTTGCTGTTGAGCGCCAGTGCATTATTTGCACAACTGGTTGCCTTAATTCAGCAAGTAGCCAATCCTGCATCAATGGGACTTGAAGGCGTGGCTGGTGGTATCATCGGTCTTGAGTTGCAGGAACGTTTGGCACAGTTGCTATCGCAGTGGGGCAGTGTGGTTTTCTTGGCGGTGTTCGTTGTGATTACCGTGACCTTTGCCTTTAACATCCATTGGCTCGCTATATATCAGAAGATTACAGCATTATCTTGGCTTGGCTCAGGGTTAAAAAATAAAGAAGATGCTGCCGAGTTGGATGAGCAAAGTGAGGTGTCGCAAGACCGTGACAGTATCAAAGAGGGAAATCCCAATCAAACAGCCGAGTATGAGCAGCTGCCACTTGAGTTGCAATCAGCTGACGATGCGAATAGTGCTCACGCAGTAGATAATAGTGGCAGATTCAGTAATGTATTATCAGATTTTTTATTGACCTCAGGATTGGCTGATAGTGTGAAAGCATCTATGGCGACAGCAAAAGCAGCAGCAACGTCTAGCGATGAAAAAAGTGACTCACCATACGCGGTCGCAGCGACTGCTAATGCTACGGTTGGCAGTACAGTCAGTGACACCAACACATCAACGATACCAAACCCTATCGTAGCGCCTGCTCGCAAAGTCGAGCCAAGCTTTGCATGGAATGATGCAAATACGGTTGATGATCTGCTCGCACGTGAACAGATGGCTTATAGCACTAACAGCATAGATAACTCTACTGTGCCTAACTATGCACAGAGTGAAGTCGTCACTGACGTGTCATTAGAAGAAGCAGTACAAACCTCTGTGGCAGCACCGATGGTAGAAACAGAAACTCAATCAGATTTATCTAATCAAGAGCTAGCTACTCAATCCTCAATGGATGAATCAACGAATGCTCAAGCTGTCAATCAGGTTATTACTGAGCCGGAAGACTCTCACCCAGATGATATAACGGAGAATGTCGATAAGTTGGCAGAAGCATGGTTGGCGGAGCATGGCAATATATCAGAACCTGTTGCAAAATCGTCGGTTGCTACTGCTGAGGAAACTAATGTCACTAATCAAACTCCGCAAGAAGAGCTATCAATGCCTACGTCAGACGCCACTAATAGCATTCTAAGTGACGACTCTTATGGGCTCTCTGCTGCACAGTCCGAACTACTACAACGTGATGAGTCATCGCCTATACCTGAGGTCACAGTGGCTCAGCCATCAGTAGAAGTGGCCGCATCAGTATCAGAAATTTCGGATATGACACCGACCAATACGCCGCCTGCCAACCCAAAAGCGGCGCCAACTGTGGAAGCGGTCAGTTCGGCCTCAAATACGCAGCCTGTAGCCCCAGCTAAACCTTCTGTCAGCTTTGCGGTACCAGAAGGTGATAGTAGCAACCATATCACTGACATGATGCCGGAGGAGGATAGTACTGACGATAGTGCACCCGTTATGCCGCATATCAGCGATGACGAAGCATTCAGCAAAAAATCACGCTCGATGCAGACGGCTGCCTATCGCAGTAGCCTAACCCCTATTCCAGAAGTGTCTATATTGGACAAGCCAGATCCTGACCGTAAGCCTAGCTATACCGTCGCTGAGCTTGAACAATTATCTGAGCTGCTTGAGATCAAACTACAAGAGTTTAATGTAAAAGCCAACGTCGTCAACGCTATCCCAGGGCCTGTGGTGACTCGTTTTGAAGTGGAGCTGGCTGCTGGCGTAAAGGCCAGCAAAGTTACTGGTATTTCACGTGACTTGGCGCGTTCACTATCGATGGCTTCTTTGCGTGTGGTTGAGGTCATCCCTGGTAAGCCGTATATTGGTATCGAAGTGCCCAATAAAAAACGTGAAATGGTGCGCTTAATCGAGCTACTTAGTACCGAGATGTTCAAAGACCCTAAAGCACAAATCAGCATGGCGATGGGTAAAGACATTGGCGGTAACCCCATTATTACTGATCTGGCGCGTGCCCCGCATATGCTGGTTGCTGGTACCACAGGCTCTGGTAAATCGGTATTGGTCAACTCAATGCTATTGTCGATGTTACTCAAGTACACGCCCAATCAATTGCGACTCATCTTGATTGATCCAAAGCAGCTGGAGCTTGCCAACTATAATGACATTCCGCATCTACTTACCCCAGTTGTCACTGACATGACCGAGGCCGCTAGCAGCTTGTCATGGTGTGTGGCCGAGATGGAGCGCCGCTATCAGTTGATGAGCTTGCTAAAGGTTCGTAAGCTCAATGAGTTTAATAAAAAAGTCATCGCGGCAGAGAAATCAGGCAATCCAATGCTCGATCCGTTATGGCGACCAAACGACAGCGTAAGTATCAGCCAAGCGCCAAAGCTCAAAACTCTGCCCATGATTGTCATCGTCGCAGATGAGTTTGCCGATATGATTATGCAGGTGGGCAAGCAAGCCGAAGAGCTTATCACGCGCTTGGCACAAAAATCACGTGCGGCTGGTATTCACTTAATGCTAGCTACTCAGCGCCCATCAGTCGATGTCATTACGGGTTTGATTAAAGCCAATATCCCAGTGCGTGCAGCACTACGAGTCAACTCAAAAGTCGATTCGCGTACGATTCTGGATAGTGGCGGTGCTGAGGACATGCTCGGTAACGGTGATATGTTGTTCTTGGGACCAGGTCAGATTGAACCAGATCGTGTGCATGGTGCTTATGTCAGTGATGAAGAGGTCAACCGTGTCTGTGACGCATGGCGTGAGCGCGGTGCGCCCGATTATATTGACAACATGGCAGGAAATTTTGAGCTATCTAGTCCGGGCGGTGGTAGCACGGCTAATGCCTCTGGTGAAGATGATGATCTATATAATGACGCCGTCGCCTTTATTATGGAAACGCGTAAGGTCTCAGCTTCTAGTATCCAGCGTAAGTTCAGTATCGGATATAACCGTGCAGCCCGTATTGTCGACTCAATGGAAGACGCTGGACTGGTCAGCTCGATGGGCAAAAGTGGTAAGCGCGAACTGTTAATGTAGTGCTTAGTATTGAATGAATAATGAAAAAACGAGTCATGACAATGGCTCGTTTTTTTTGTGAAAGAGATTCAAGATTAATTCACTCATAAGCGAATAAGCTACCAAAACTTTCAAATGACTAGTGAGTTTGTTTATCAACCATAAGTCGTGGTTTTTTATAATAAACTGACAGTTACTGATGAAATAGATACTTAGATTAACACACCAAGTGCAACGCTAATTAATATTATAGAACGCCTGCATAGGCGTTTTAAACCCTAATCGTTTTCTTGGTCTGTTGTTTAGTTTGTTCTCAATGTCCTGTATTTCATTACTTAGATGTGTATAGCTCATGGTTGCAATCTCACTTTGGTCGGTGGATAAAAACTTTGATGCTAGCGCATCTAGGTCTTTTTTTCACCTTGCATTTGGTATTGCACTTCATGTGTTAATCTAAGATATTTAAAAATTCTTACTACAATTACTCTCCAAGGAAGGTTGGTTATGTTTAAAGAATATACCCAGTACGATGCACTCGCCTTAGCGGCACTGGTTAACTCAGGTGAGCTCAGTGCAAAGGAGCTATTAGACGCCGCCGTTTATCAGGCCAATAAACTCAATCCCAAGCTAAATGCCATTATTCACCGTTTCGATGAGCGCGCTTACAACGCGGCGCAGGCAGGACTGCCTTCTGGCGTATTTACTGGCGTGCCGTATTTGCTCAAAGATCTCTCATTTAGCTTCGCAGGTGAGCCTATTACGATGGGCAGCCGCAGCGTCACTATCCTCTCAGAAAAAGACAGCGAAATCGTCAAACGCATGAAAGCGACAGGCGTCAATACCTTTGGCAAAACCAATACGCCAGAGTTTGGCTTGATTATCACCACTGAGCCAAAAGCCCATGGCGCCACTCACAACCCGTTTAAAAAAGGCTATAGCTCTGGTGGCTCGTCAGGTGGTAGTGCCGCGGCAGTGGCGAGCGGTATCGTACCGATGGCAGGCGGCGGTGATGGTGGCGGTTCGATACGGTTTCCATCTGCCTGGTGCGGTGCGTTTGGCTTAAAACCAAGCCGTGGCCGCAATCCACTTGGCCCTAATCTTGGTGAAGGTTGGGATGGGGCAGTGGCCGATCATGTGATTACGCGCTCGGTACGTGATAGTGCCGCGATGCTCGATGCCACCAGTGGTGCAGAGATTGGCGCGCCTTATGTCATTGCGCCGCCAGACGGCACGTTTTTGCAGGCGGCGATGCGTGCACCAAGGCCATTGAAAATCGCGTTACAGCAGCAGCCGCTGATTGCCAATACCGTAGTAGACAAAGAAGTACTTGCTGTACTAGAGCAAACCGCTAAGCAGCTAGAATCGATGGGGCATCAAGTAATACCCGCTGAGCCAAATATTAATATCGAGCAGTTTTGGCATGACTTTATCGTCGTGGTCTGCGCGCATACCGCTTTTACGATTGATAATATCGAGCGCGAGTTTGGCACTGCCCATATCAAAAACCTAGAGCCGCAAACCTACAATATGGCGCTACTCGGACGTTCGCTATCAGCAGTGGACTTGGTTCATGCCAAACACGGTTGGCATAACAGTCAGTATCAAACGGGACTGTTATTAGAAACCTACGATATGATTTTGTCCCCGACGGTACCGACGCCTGCGGTCAAACACGGCGTGCTACCACCCAGCCGCATGGATGAGATGATGATGCGTAGCGCTGGGGTAATTAATAAAGGGTTTGACATGGGTAGATATGCCTTTAAGTCAGGCATGATCGAAAAGCTAAGCGCCCCTGTGCTAGGAAAAATGGGCTTTACGTTATTGGGCAATGTCACAGGATTGCCAGCAATGTCAGTGCCGGTCGGTATGAGTAAAAAAGGCTTACCAATTGGCATGCAGCTGATTGGGCGTATGAATGATGAGGCGACGCTATTTAGTCTGGCAGGTGAGATGGAGCGTGCGGGTTTATTTACCAAACCTGCCTTTGAGAAGTAGGTTTGGTTTGTGTGCTTTAATTAGATAAGTAGGAAATAGTAAATAGAAGCTAATCAAAGCGGTAAATATCCATACCCAAACTATGATGGGCCATACTCTGGTGAACAACCGAGACGCGCTGACCGGCACCTAACGCAAAAAACAATGGCAGCAAATGCTCGTCACTTGGATGAATGTCTTTGTACTCTGGATATTGTTGCCAGTCGAGGGCAGTGGGTATGTCTATCTTAAGCTGCTGGAGCAACCACTGTTTAAAGGATTTGGCAGCTTGGTCAATGCTATCGGCATCCCAGCGTAGCGCTTGCAAGTTGTGGGTGATATTGCCTGAGCCAATAACAAGAATTTTCTCATCACGTAGATGCGCGAGCTGCGCGCCCAATTGATAGCAAGCAATGCTATCGTAATGCTGCGGCAGTGACACTTGAACGATAGGCACATCTGCCTCTGGGTACAGGTGTCTGAGCGGTGCCCAAACGCCATGATCACAGACACGTACAGGATTGACGCTACATGTGATACCGCGTGCGGTGAGCTGCTGAGCAAGTGTCTCAGCCAGCGCTGGTTGACCTGATGCAGGATACTGAAGATCGTAAAGCTCAGGCGCAAAACCCGAAAAATCATGCCACGTTTTTGGCTGCGGGTTACTGCTAATCTCAAGCTTTGCTGATTGCCAATGCGCCGACATAATGACGATAGCACGTGGCTTAGGTAAGTTTTGCCCGATACGTGCCAATGCACTGGTCGTGGCAGATTGCTCAATCGCAAGCGTGGGTGCCCCGTGCGAGATAAACAACGCAGGTAGTTTGGATGCATTAGGCATTATAGCAGACGCACTTTCCCATGCCGCAGCAGAGGTAATAGGTGTCTGTACAGTGTCGTGATGATGGTCACGCTGATGCGTAGTCTGAGAGGCTTTGGATGTCGCGCGTTTTGGATATGTCATGTTCCATTTATTAGGGCGTACGCCAGTTTTTCAATCTATTTTGGGATTGACGTTTTAAATCAAAAAAAGCTTGGGGTTTGGTTAATTACCGCGATGATAAGGGTGGTTATTGTTGATACTCATCGCGCGGTATAGCTGCTCCATTAGTACCACGCGTACCAGCGGATGCGGCAATGTCAGTGCTGATAATGATAACTTTGCGTCGGCTTTTGCTAACACTGCTGGTGATACGCCATCTGCACCGCCGATGACCAACGCAATATCATCACCTTGCTGCATGCCATCAGCGAGTTTATCAGCCAATCCTTCCGTTGAAATCATCTTACCTTTGACGTCTAGTACCCATAATTGCTCACGGCTCGCGGCATTATGAGCGGCCAATATCGCTTGACCTTCTTGCTCACGGTACTGTGCTAGATTGGCATCTGATGGGTTTTTTGCCCGTTTTGCAGCGGCAATCTCTACAATCTCTGTGCTCAGCATGGGCTGAATACGCTTAAAATACTCATCAAAACCTGTTTGCACCCAGCTAGGCATCTTATTGCCAACGGTCAAAATTCTTACCTTCATAGTACGTACCATTTTTTAAATTGAAAAATTTTTACATTCGAGCACTGAATCTGAGTATTGATGGCTATCAGTGCTCAAGTATCTAATCACTACATCAAAGGGGTAATGGTCTCTGACACGCTATGATCTACATCCTGCTCATCATCACTCGTATCGGCTTGGCGTTGTTTTGGAATCACGCTGAGTTTGGCATCAGACTCGAAGACAATGGCTTCGATATCATCAAAATTATTGACCCCTTCAGCGCGCATCGCACATTCGATTTCTTGACGAGTCAGGCGCTCGGCACGCATCGCTTCTGGCAAAAACTGCCCTTGATAAAAGACAATACGTGGATCAGACAGAATAACACTTCTAAATTGCGGTGAGATAGAGGCGTATTTGGTTATCAAAAACTGTAAGAGATACAGTACGAGTATCGACGAAGCCCCTTCGATGAAAGGGATGCTTTTGAGCAAAATGGTACTGGCACCCAATGAGCCAATCATGACGGTCACGATCCAGTCAAAGTTATTGAGCTGTGACGTCGATCGTTTACCAGAGGCTTTGGTCACCAACACGATCAACACGTAGACCATAAAGGTCGTTAAAACAATGCGACCGAGCTTATCTATGTTGTCAAAAAAAACCATTTCCATGATGTCTGCTCCTATTATAAAGTAAAACAAATAATCGCTAAAATTTGACTGCTCAAAGTTAGCCTAACGGATTTTACCTATGATTAGGAGAAAACTTTGTATTACCTTGTAGGTGGTCGGTTATGCTCGTTGTAGATGGTCTGGTGTGCTCATACTGTTTTGGGAGCAGGGTTCAAGAAATGGTTGATGGCCCATAGGCTGATACGCGTACTGACCAAGGTGAATACCAGCATCAGCACCAATGAAGAAAGCAAGGGCAAAGGCCGCGCCATAGCCATCTCGAGTAATACCTCACGGCTAACCCCATCAAATAACAAAAACCATATGGCTAAAAAATAAAGGACCGTCAATAACCAAACCACCGCAACACCGCCAAACATGAGCCGGTTGATTTCATTTTTAGCCAAAGCGCGCTGCTGATGCTTGATGAATTTGCTGACAGCAATATAGGCACCGACGATGATAGAGACGACCATGACCAGTTGCGAATTAAGCGCAATCTTGGTCTGAATCATCATAAATATGGCGCTGGCAAGGATGTAACCAATGGCGAAAAACCCAATATATTGCGCCAGTTTAGGCTGACTTGACGCAAGCGTGCGAGGCTTACTGAGATTGGTTGTCTGGCGTGACATAAGCTTGCCTTTATAAAGGTAAAAATAAAAGTTTTAAAAATGTATTCATAAACATAGCAGTCATAATTGCTGTGCAAATAATCATACCACGGGCGTCAAAATATCTGCTGCTGCTTTACTACTGCTCACTAAGCATCGCTTTAGCAAAACCATTAGCGCTGAGCGGTCCAGTCAAGTACTGCATCTAATACAGGTCTTGCCGTATAAGGATTGAGCGCTTGCTCGGTATTGATGAGTCCGACAACCACATAGTCTTGACCTGATAATCCTTTGACATAACCTGCCATCGATGTGACATTATTTAGTGTGCCTGTTTTTATCCACGCTCGGCCAATCGCTGCTGAGTCAGGTAGTCGCTCACTATGAGCGGCAATGGTGCCACTGACTCCAGCGATACCTAACGAGTCTACATACGCATCAAAGCTTGGGTGATTATAAGCGTAAGTCAACAGCTCGCTTAGATTGGCAGCGGTGATGGTGCAGTCGCGGCAGAGTCCCGAGCCATTGGTCAAATAAGGTGGCGGTGTGCTTAGGTTGGTTTGCCACCATTGGCTGATGTGTGTTAGCGCTGCAAGATAGTCAGTATGCATCGGCTGATACTGGTACAAGCTGGCGGCCTTTTGCGTGCTGTTTTTAGCAGGCATATTGGCGCGCTCAGTTGTGTCATAAGCGCCGATGGATAAGGCAACTTGCTCTGTCATGACATTGTTTGAAAAATGATTGATGTCATAAATTTGCTGCGTTAAGTCCAATGAAGGATAGCTGACCATAGGCAAAGGCGACATGGTAATAGCCGTGAGACCATGTACTAATTTTGAAGTATTTTTGGCATCGTAAGGGGTTTCTTGTGAGATCACTTGTCCGCTCAGTGTATTGCCTAGTGCTTGCCATTTTGCAGCAATGACGTGTGCGGCAAACGTTTTGGCATCAGGATACGCCACATAAAACACATGCTCACCGCAGCTTTTTGGCAGGCTAGCATTGAGTGCTAGCCGCTCCGCTTGCCACTGCGGCGATAGGCTGTAGCTTACCTGTCCGCAAGCCGCGTCGCGTGTGCGGATCTTATTAGGGAGTTGATAGTTAGCCAGTCGCGGCTTATAAGTCAAGCTTGCGTGGTCGTTGTCCAAAGGGTGAGTCTTGATACCGACGGTGCTAAAGTTCACCAAAAACCCATCTGGACTGGCGTTGTAAGGACGCAGTGGCGCATTGTCAAAGGCGGCAGGATCTTTGCTCACCGACTCAAAAATGCTGCTATCAACGATGATATCGCCATTGATATGGCGAATACCCGCCGCTTGCACTTGATAAAGGAGCTGCTTTAATCGCTCATGAGTCATCTTAGGGTCGCCGCTGCCTTGAATGATCAAGTCGCCCATCAAGGTATCACCGACTTGTATACCCGTATGATAAACCCGCGTGTGCCATACAAAACCTGCCCCCAATGTATCAAGCGCGATAAAAGTGGGTACCAACTTCATGGTACTGGCAGGCGTGCGCGGTACATCAGGCTGATGATTCAATAGTGGTGAAAAGGAGATTTTTACCGAGGCATTATCCGTGCTCACTGCGCTATTGTCATCATTAGTAAGGGAGGGGTTCTCATCAGGTACAACCGTCGGTATGCTCTCTACACTCTGATACGTATAAGGATCATTAGTATACGTATGTATTTTTCGCTCATGCTGTTCAATCGTACGCTGTTCAATAGTGATTAGCGCGCTTTGTGAGTCAGTATGAGTGGTGATGTTGGTCGCTAGGTTATCTGTCTTTGTCACATTTTGGCTGCTATTGTTTTCATTAGCAGTCACAGCGTTATAGTCAGAGGGTCGCGTCGATTGGCGATCTGTATCACGGCTATCAATCACTTGCACAGACGCGGGCAGTCGACTGGCATTTTTGTTACCCACAGGCGTTACGATAAGACTGATATCAGACGCTGTCAGATTGGCACGTGACAATGATGCTTCAATGGGGGCTGGTAGAGCCGCCTGTGCATAAGCAGGCGCTATGATCATCGTGGCGAATAGCGTGAGGGTAGCCAGACGTTTATTAGATAAGTGAAAGGGTAATACACGGCTACAGATTGCGGCAGTTTTGGCAGTAATGGGCGACTGATGGTCGCGCTTTGAACGGTATCGCATGAGCATCTTTCATCAGGTGGCAAAAACTGCTTATGGTAACATGAGTTGCTGTTTTCGCATATGCTCTCAGAAGCTCAATTTTATCGTCAATAATAAAGGCTAGCGTACATGCAAAAATGCCATCGCCGTCATTATTGCATCGTTATAAGCGTCATGCGCGCCAAGCTCAGGAATACCATAATGCGCCAGAATATTAGTCAAATGCTGCGTTTGATTGGGAATACCTTGCGTACGGTCGCCCATACGTCGACTGTATAATTGACGCACATCGATGACTTTGTTGGGCAGGGTCGTTCCCATATAGCGTTTGACCAAAGGGTTTAAAAATACCATGTCGAGCTGTGTGCAGAACCCGACGATGGGTCGGTTATCAATAAAAGGTAACAAGAGAGCCAGCATCTCGTCATAACTCATGCCATGCTCGACATCAGCAGTACGCAGACCATGAATGACAATTGTATCCCGATCTGGCATTACAGGCGGTCTGCAAACTAAGTGCATGCCATTACCCGTATCGATCGTATTGCCATTGATATGTATCGCTGCCACGGATAATAAATGGTGCTTTTTGGGGTTCAGGCCAGTCATTTCACAGTCAATCGCTACCCACTGCTCAGCCGACGGTGTGGTGAACATTGATGCCAGCTCCGGACGCTGTAGCTGCGTCTTTTGCCAAGCGCAAGATAACTGCTGTAACCAGCTCATGTTGATCATCCATTTATTTATTCTATTGCTATATTTATGCTATTTCTAACTGATAGTGTTGACGCAGCTGATTTTTAAAACTTTTTACCACGGCCAGACATTCTTTGAGCAGGTCGCGTTCTAGTGCGGTTAGTGTCGTTGGATCGACTTGCCTTGCCTGTTTGTCATCGGTTGACAGTGCGACTGATAAACGCTGCGCCATAAAAAACTCTAGCGCCTCCAATAATGTATCGGCGCGCTCTTGGGTCAGGGCATGAGACTGCACCAATGCCTTTAGGCGATCTTTACTGCTAGGCACATCGAGCACATCATTTTCTAATGCCAACGTACGAATACCATGAACCAATGGGAAGATGCCTGCTTTTTTTAGATCGATATCTGCTGATATAGATTTACCCCCTATCAAAGGCACAAACTTTTGCCACCACTGATTGACATCGCCAAACTGCAATGCTGCACGGGCAAATTGCCGGACAAACATTGGATCGGCTTGTCTGTGAGCCATTCTTAAATGCTGACGTACCTGTGTAAGTAGGGTTTCATCACCGCAGACGTATTCACCATCCATTATGGCGGACAAGTAGATGCCATGCATGGGGTCAGTGTTTTTAAACCATGAGCCAATCTGCGCGGTAAACTGCTTGAGCGGTTGTCGCCACATAGGATTGGTCATCATAATATTGCCATCACACAGCGGATAGCCAAGCATCGCCAAACGAGTATTAAAGGTATCGGCAAACTGTGCCAAATCCGGATGCGTATAGCCATCACGAATGATTAGTGCGTTATCTTGATCGGTACGCATGATTTGCTCGCCGCGACCTTCTGAGCCCATGACGATGAGACAAGTATTGCTTATCACTTCATCAGGTATGATCAGCTGCCAGAGCTTGGTAAATACTTGCGCATTCAACGTCTGTACCATGCGGCTGATATTACCGATTTTGACACCGTTTTGATGCTGCGCACGAATATAGCGACCGATAAGCTCGACTGCGGTATCTAGGCTTGATAGATCGGTTGCTTGCTCGATTTGAATACTAATGAGCTGTGAGTGATGACCAATGTGGGCGAGCATATCGTTTTGTCCAAGCACGCCGACGACATCACCACTGCTATCAATGACTGGCAGCCTGTGAATGCGATAGCGAGTCATAGTGAGCAACGCATCGCCAATCTCGTCAGTGGCCTTGATCGTACGCAGGTTAAAATTGGTATAGCGCTGGCAAAGCGTAATAGCGGGATCTTGTCTGTCACTCACAGCGCGACAAATATCCGTATCGGTGAGAATGCCTAACAGCAGTTTTGGCTGCTCAGTGTCTCGTATATTTTCTACATAGTTCAGCGGTCGTACCAGTACGTGTTTTAGCCCAGCCTCGGTCATGATACGCGCAGCTTCGTACAAGCTGTTATTGGCATCGACAATATGTACTGGCAATAAATGGACGTCGATGACAGGTTGCAGCATGATTTGCTGCACTTCTTGTTGATGGGTATAGCCAGCAGGGTTTAGGGCTTTGTTGCTACGGCGCTGTCGCAATGCCTTTAGTCTTTCGGGTAGCTTGTCTGATAGCATTTGGCGTACCAGATGATTTTGCGCGCTGATTTTATCGACAGTGGCACCATCGACTTGTAGCAGCAATGTCTCCTCACTGGCCCGAAACTGGTACGGCTGTATAGGCGTGTTTTTACTTTCTGGCACACCATTTTTTATGAGTGACTCAGGTAAGCGGCGACTATCAAACCAGTCATTATTGTTTGGCTCATCAGAATGGTTGCTGCCCAAATAAGAGGCGACAAATTCACCACCCAGTGATTGCTCAATTTGTCCTTTGATGACCACATATAGATACTGCAAGTCTGCTGCGGGTAGGATCTCATCTCTAGCAAGATAGCGGATCTTCGTGTTTTTTCTGATGCTTTGACGTTCAGCTAGACTCAGTACGTCAAAGGGCGGCTGGGTAAAGTCAAGATGGGGCATGGCATCATCCTTGATGGTATATTTTGCAGTAGAGACTTTACTATAGCACTATTCATGCAAAAAGCCTCTAATAACCCTATTTATATTGTGGTTATTAGAGGCTGCTTTATTAGCTCAAGATAAAAGCTTTTTGAGTGGCTGTTTATGCCGCCAGCAACTTTCGAATACGACTGATTGCTTCGCGGCTCTCCTCGACACTCGCGACCAAAGCAACACGGACATAGCCTTTTCCAGGATTATTCCCATCAACCTCGCGTGACAAGTAGCGTCCTGCCAATGCGTGGATATTGGCCTGCTCGTATAATGCTTTGACAAATACTTCATCATCGCCATCGAACGGTTCAGGTACTTTTATCCAAAAATAAAATCCAGCTTCTGGCATGCGCAAATCTAGCAACTCGCCAAGCTCTGACATCCATAGCGCGAACTTTTCTTGATAAAGGGCGCGATTGTGTGCGACATGCTTTTCATCTTGCCACGCAGCGATAGAGGCAAGCTGATGCGGTATCGGCATCGCACAGCCTTGGTAAGTACGATATTGCAAATAAGACTGCAAAATCTTGGCATCGCCCGCCACAAACCCAGAGCGTAAACCAGGTAGGTTCGAGCGTTTGGATAACGAATGGAATACGATACAGTTTTTGAAATTACGGCGACCCAGATTCGCGCAAGCTTGCAGTAAGCCAATCGGAGCAGTATCAAAATACAGCTCGCTATAGCACTCGTCGCTGGCAATAACAAAACCGTATTGGTCTGATAAACGAATGAGATATTCCCAATCCTCCATAGTCATAACCGAACCCGTTGGGTTATTCGGACTACAGACAAATACAAGCTGCGTGCGTGCCCAAACGTCTTTTGGCACCGCGCGATAATCCCCCTTAAAGTCATTGTCTAACGTACAGGGAACAAAATGGGGCGTCGCTTGTGCCAATATTGCTGCACCTTCATATATCTGATAGAACGGATTGGGCATAACAACCAAAGACGACGCATTAGAGGCTGAAGAGGACGTGCTTTCGTTATCAGCGGTATCATGATTTATGACGGCTTGTACAAAGCTAAAAATGGCCTCGCGAGTACCCATTACTGGCAAAACTTGGGTGTTGGCATCGACATGGCTAAGAAAAAAACGCTTCTCTAACCAGTGCGCAATCGTCTGACGTAACTCAAACATACCATTGGTGGTCGGATAACGACTTATTTTGTCCAAGTTTTCGCGTAGTACGTCCAGTACAAATGCTGGTGGCTCATGTTTTGGCTCACCAATACCCAGCTTGATTTCGCTGTAACCGTCGGCAGGTATACTGTCAGCGAGTAAGGTTGCCATCTTGGCAAAGGGATAAGGATGTAGATGCTTTAAGTTGTGATTCATAAGTGTGATAACTATAATAGACAATTAATAATAAAGTTATAAAGAAAATTTACATTAGAGCAGTGTAATACCTCTTTTGCCTTTTTCTTCTCATAACGTGAATGCGAATTTATTGTGCTTGAACGGCTGACCTTATCATAGCCCATTCAGTCGTACTTACAAAGCGCATTGAACGCTTCGCGTCTGATAACTTATAACAATATAAAAGATGACTGTCAGTGCCAGAGACAGATCATTTTAAGGACAGTTTGATATGCCTAGTGTACTAAATCATAATAACTTCATCGCTAAAAATATCAATAATGACACTCCTGATGCAGGTGCGCATCCTATTAACGTATATGCGCTGCTAAAAGAACGTGAAGCGTGCTGGTGGCAGGCGAGGCAGCAATTGATTGAGCATCAAGAGAAGAAAATCTTTTGGTATGGCGAAAATAGCTTAATCATGTGGTTACTATGGCAGTTGGTTGGTTACGTGGTTGTCGCCATGGCGCTGATGCTGCTAAATAATATGTTGAATCTATCGTTATCTTTGTGGCAATACATTGCTTTATTTATCTTACAGACTATATTTTTTGTTGGTATTCTTGCAGCGAAAGGCCGTCTGGCGAATAAGTTGCAGGATGAGATAGACAATGATGAACTGATGCGTGAAGAGACGTTCAATGAAATGATTATTTTGGCAGAGGATAGTCTGTATCCTGACGTGCATGCCAAGTCGCCCATTTCCTTGAGGCAGCTGGGTGACTATCTTAATGGCGAGTTTCATTTATCAAGCTTGCATTGCTTATTACAAAAAGAAATCAAGGCTGGACGATTAATCATGGAGCAGCAGCTACTTGAAGTAGGTGTTTTACCACCAGAGCTTGCTGATGTAGAGCTGATAGAACATGCTGACAATATAATATACAAGAGCACGCTGTAAAGCGCGCTCTTGTCATCAAAGATGTTGTCATTCAATTAATAGCTATAAACCACGTTGTTTTCTCTTTTGGTCGCTAGGCTGGCGAGCAGTGCTGATTTTAACGCATCAAGTCGTTCAGCAGATAAGGGCTTATCATTTTGGTCACTGATATAAAACATATCTTCTGCGCGCTCGCCTAAGGTCGTAATACGAGCCGCATGAACCTCAATTTGCTCCTGCAAAAATATCTGTCCAACCCGAGCCAAGAGTCCTGGCTGATCCAATGTCTCTAAGCTCATGATATGCTGGTCAGATGCCTCATTAAACTCAAAGTTAATCACCGTAGCCACTTCAAAATGCCTGAGCTGACGTGGCATACGTTTGTTGGTGAGCTTTAGTACTGTTGGATCTTTAAAGGCATCAATCAGGCGCTGTTTAAGTTCTTGTTGACTGTCTTCATCGACCAACAGCGTACCACTAGGATCTAGCAGCACATAAGAATCCAAGGCAAAGTCGCGGGTAGCAGTAATAATACGGGCATCTAATACATCAAGATTCATCTGATCGAACACCGCCATCGTAACGGCAAACAGATTCATCTGATCTTGGGTATAGACAAATACCTGTACGGCATCCAGTGCCAGCTCGCGATGCTCACGCAAAACCACCAGTGGCGGACTATCCGCATTAGAAGCAAGCCCAATCGGTGGATGGTTTAAGATGGCTTCGGTGTGCCACAAGATGTCTTCTGCAATCTCTCGTAAAAAGTACTCATCGCCCAAATCGTCCCATAGTCGCAATACTTCCTCGCGATTCATGTGCTGATTATTGACATTGTCTAGCATCGCGAGCGCCTGCGCACGAGTGGCGCTGATCATATCTTGGCGATTGGTCGGCGCATCAATATCGGCGCGCAAAATGCGCCGTGTCTGCGAGTAGAGTTGTTTCATCAGCGTTGCCCGCCAGCTGTTCCATAGCTGTGGGTTGGTTGCATTCATATCAGCAACGGTGAGTACGTACAGATGATTCAAGTGCGTCACATTACCGATAAGGTCTGCAAAGACAGTCACCACCTCAGGGTCTGAGATGTCTTTTTTCTGTGCGGTAATCGACATTAATAGATGGTAGCGAGTCAGCCAGCCAACCAAATTGGCGTCGGCTAAGCTCATGCCATGTGACAGACAAAACTCAATGGACTCTGTCTGACCAAGCTCGCTATGGTCGCCGCCACGACCTTTGGCGATATCATGGAACATCGCGGCCAGTACCAAAATTTCTTTGCGTTCGATGCGCTGAAAAATAGTGCTGACCAGTGGAAACTCTTCAGAAAACATAGGATCGGTAAAGCGGTGCAAAATTCGAATCAAAAATAACGTATGCGCGTCCACCGTATAGCGATGGAACAAATCATATTGCATCAGACCCGTGACTTGCGCAAAAGCAGGAATATAGTTGCCCAATACCCCATAGCGATTCATGGTGCGCAAACGATGGAACAGATAGTTTTGCTCTTTTAGATTAGATAAAAATAAAGCTTTGTGAACAGGGTTGTCTCTATAGGTCTGGTCAATGCCGCGTGCTGCAATTTTTAGCGCCCGCAAGGTATGGGTGCGAACCTTGTCGATACCGTGCTGACCCATTAATAAGAACATCTCTAAAATAGATTCAGGATGCTGAGCAAAAACCCGATGGTGCGCTATAGCAATATGATCACCAACACGGTTGAATCTTGCATTGATCGGCTGTTTTTTGGGGCGCTCATCATCAGGCAGGCTGGGCTCTATGATGGTCTCATAATAGTGGTTGGTCAGCATCTCAGACAGCGTTGATATTTGCATGGCACAGCGATAGTAATCACGCATAAAGCGTTCAACGGCCGCATTGGGCTGGTCATCTGGCTGGGTCTCGTAACCCATTAATTGAGCAATCTCACGCTGATAATCAAACAACAGCTTGTTTTCGTTACGTCCGGTCAGCACATGCAGATAATGCCGTATCTGCCATAGATAGCCTTCTGCAAAGCTTAACTCATCAAACTCTTTTTCGGTCAAAAAGTTTTGTTGTACCAAGTCATAGAGCTTGCCCACACGAAAATAGCGTTTGGTCACCCAGCCGATGATATGAATGTCACGCAAACCACCTGGGGCCGTTTTGATATTGGGTTCAAGATTATACTCAGTTGCATTATGTTGTAGATAACGGGCCTTGGACTCTTCCATTTTTACATCAAAAAAGGCACGAGGAGACCACTGCTTGTTAACGATTTGGATGGGCATATCTCGCAGTGCTTCATTGCCGATTAACAATCGAGCTTCGAGCTGGGCACTGGCTATCGTATGGTCAAGTGCAGCTTCTAACGCATCGTTGACGCTACGTACAGACAGCGCAGGCTCCAACCCGATATCCCACAGCAATGCGACCAATTTATCAATCTTACTACTGGCATCAGCGCCAATTTCGTCAGGAGATAACAGCAGGATATCAATATCTGAATAAAGCGACAGCTCACCGCGTCCATAGCCACCCGTTGCAAACAATGCCAAATCCGTCTTATCTAGCTCAAACCATTTGAATAGCGCAATGAGTAAGCTATCAATCGCGCAGGCACGTGCTTCGACCAATTGACGGATATTGGCACCACGCTCAAGGGCACGGCTGATATCCTCATTGATTTGTGCCAGCCATTCAGGAATGCCAAGCAGCGCTTTATCTGTCGTATTTTGCTCTGACAACAGCGAGTTATCTGTCGCCGTATCATTTGATAGTAGCGGTAGGGGCGTTAGATCAATAGAAGCGACATCACAAGTAAACATGAGTGTTATCCAGTTAAGAGTTTAAAAATAAAACGTTTGGGCTAAAAAGCGGCGCACCAACAGCATACTGAATGCTGATAAAAGTCTCAAATAGCATGCATGAATAAAGGCACCACAATAAGGGATTACATCATCGAGTATAAAGACAAAAAGCCAGTAAGCACAATACTCAATCTGTCCTAACTCGATACACGCTAACCATCGGCCAAAAAAAAGACCGCCTAGGCGATCTTTTATGGTCTTACTGTGTCAAAAAACTCAAATCTTCTTCAGGGCGCGTGGTAAATACTTCACAGCCATTGTCGGTTACGACCATCGTATGCTCCCACTGAGCGGACAGTTTGCGGTCTTTGGTAATCGCTGTCCACTCATCTGGCAAAATCTTAGTCTGCCACGTGCCTTGGTTAATCATCGGCTCAATGGTAAAGGTCATGCCCGTTTTTAGCTCAAAGCCTGTGCCTTTTTTGCCGTAGTGCATGACTTGTGGCTCGTGGTGGAATTCATCACTGATGCCATGACCACAAAACTCACGAACGATACTAAAGCGCTCAGGCTCGACCACTGCTTGAATCGCTGCACCGACATCGCCGAGACGCGCGCCGTTTTTGACCACGCTCATACCCGCATAAAGCGCGTCTTGTGCGACTTTGCAGATACGCTGCGCCATGATAGAGCCGTTACCAACGATCCACATTTTTGAGGTGTCGCCGTAGTAGCCGTCTTTGATCACGGTCACATCAATATTGATGATATCACCATCTTTGAGTAGCTTGCTTTCGGTTGGGATGCCGTGACAGACCACGTGGTTGACGGATGTACAAATAGACTTAGGAAAGCCATTGTAGTTCAGCGGCGCAGGAATGGCTTTTTGCACATTGACGATATAGTCATGAGCGATTTGGTTGAGGGCTTCGGTACTGACGCCAACTTTGACATGTTCGTCGAGCATGACAAGGACGTCGCTGGCAAGTTTGCCGGCCACACGCATTTTTTCTATGGCCTCTGGGGACTGGATAAGGGATTTTTTAGTCATCATCATCTGTCTTATAATTATGAGTTTAATGTGGATAGATTATACCATAAATGGATGAATGGCAGTTTCATGTTAAGTGATAGTGAACCTATCATTATTATTGATAATAATTGCTTTACCGCGTGGTAGAGACGGTTGTGACTCTTTAGTCACGATAATATATTCATATTTTGAAAATTTAGTTGAATCTTGCAGAATATATAAGTAATGTAATTTTGCATGCTAAAGGGATTAGCTGCCATCTTTGCCGATACTATGAGGTAAAGATAATCACAATTAATGATAACAAGGATGTTGTTATGACGCTTTCCTCATCTATTCGCGCCGCGCTCACGCCAAGAGCATTTTTACCAATACTGGGTTCTATCAGTACTGGTGTACTGTTAATGACAATGCAAACCACCTCAGCGCAAGCGGCAGGCCAATACTATAATTGTGCCAACGCCAATGGCTGTACGCTAGTCGACAGCAAGTATTTTACCTCTAATTATACCAAAACTCAGTATCCAGTGGTCATGGCGCATGGACTTTTCGGCTTTACCAAATTATTTGGCGTCATTGATTATTTCAACGGGATTCCTAGTGAGCTGATGAAAGGTGGATCAGAGGTGTACACCACCAAAACATCAGCGGTGAATAATAGTGAAGTCCGCGGCGAGCAGCTATTACAGCAAGTCAAAACCATCACTGCCATTTCAGGCGATCCAAAAGTCAATTTGTTTGGGCACAGTCAAGGCGGTATAGACATCCGCTATGTCGCTGGCGTTGCGCCAAAATACGTCGCCTCGGTCACCGCCGTATCAAGCCCAGAGCAAGGCTCAAAAACAGCCGATTTTGTCAAAAACGTCCTTGAACCAAACAATGACACAGGTGAGCCATCAAACGTTACGACACAGCTAGTATCAGGGGTGTTTAATTTGATTGGCGGCTTTACAGATGTGGGATCAGGCATCAGTTTTAAAGAGATACAAGCGCAAGATGGCTGGCAAGCACTCATGGCGCTATCAACCGATGGTGCGGCCAAATTCAATGCCAAATTCCCCGCAGCAATGCCAACAAGTTACTGTGGTCAGCCAACCAGTACCTCTGCAAACGGTATCAAATATTATTCATTTAGTGGCGTTGGGCAAGTCACAAGCGTCCTTGACCCTAGTGATTATCTGCTTGCAGTAACAGGCGTACCGTTTTTATCTGATGCCAATGATGGTCTGGTCTCTGTCTGCTCAAGCCGACTTGGGTATGTGATTCGTGACAACTACATCATGAACCATCTAGATTCAGCCGATCAGGTATTAGGTTTGACCGCATGGGGCGAGTCTGAGCCAAAATCTATCTATCGTACTCAGGTCAATCGCCTAAAAAACGCCAACCTTTAAGCTGACTTGTAAAAAGAACTCTCATCTATGTCGAATAATCGTCGTCCAGCCTATTTACCAATCGCTATCATCGCTGTGGTCATCATAGTCATCGCGGCGGCGGTGATTGTGTGGTTTAAACCAGATAATAAACCGATGGCGACTCAGCAGTCGCTATCTGCTTCACCCACTGATAAGTCTGAGAGTACACTGTCCACGGCGCAAAGCAATACTCAAGCTGAGGCACCATTTGCTCAAAGCGATGCTTTATTTGTCACTGGATTGGAGCGTTTGCCAGCCTCATTAAAGGGCACGCAAGTGGATGGCGAAATCATCATCGATGAAAACAAGCAGTTGGTCGTCACTGAAGGTCTGCGGCGTTTATTCGATTATTTTTTATCAGCAATAGGAGAGGAGGACGAAGCCGTTATTTTTGCGCGTGTCGAGAGTTATATCCGTCACCACACGCCAGAGCCAGCTGCCAGCCAAGCGGTCGCTATCTTTGGCAAATATGTGGCGTATCTCAAAGCGCTTCCTGAGATAGAAAAGCGTTATGGCAATCTGCAACTGCAAGCGACCAAAAATGGTGAGCTAGATTTGAATGCCATTGCTCAGCAAAAGCAGGATGTGGCGAGTTTACGTCAGCAGTATTTTGACAAAACCACCATCGAAGCCTTCTTTGGTGCTAGCGATAGTTATGATGACTATAGTATGGAGATGGTCAGAATCAATCAAAATGAGCAAATGAGTGAGGCACAGAAACAGGCTGCCAGACAAGATTATGTGAGCCGTCTACCAGATGGTGCGATCAAAACCAATATCATGCAGCAAGCCAATCTTAATGAGCTTATGGCTCGTACTGAACAGATGAAAGCGCAAGGAGCGTCACCTGAAGCCTTGTATAACATGCGTCGTGAACTTGTTGGCGAGGCCGCAGCGGCGAGGCTAGCCCAAGTCGATCAAGAAGATGCCAATTTTGATCAGCGCTTTACTCAGTATGAAGCACAAAAGGGGCAGCTATTGAGTCAAAGTGCCAATCCAGCAGAGGCGCAAATTCAGATAGACCAACTTGAGCAGCAGTTGTTTGATGCTGCTGAGCGCAAGCGTTTATCCGGTTATGCAGCGTTGCAGGAAACCAAAACCCAGTAAGCATATTTCCTTAACATTAATTAACTTACAGCAATATGAGAGATGGGTATGCTAAAAGTGTGAATAAGCTATGATCATTGGGAGAAGTACGGCCTGATATTTATAGCCTTAGTAAAATGACAGTAATCTTTCAATTGAACCAACAGTCTATTAAAACGATTCTAGGAGCTTATATGAAAAACTTAACCAAAGCATTGATGACTGGTATTGTCATGGTAACGGTACTCGTCGGTTGCCAGTCGATGTCAAGTATGACAGTGCCTGCGACTGAAGAGCCAAATATTACTGGTACAGATGTGATCTAAAGCAGTTGCTAATACGTGTACTGAGACCTATATGTATTACTTAAGGTTTCGATAAACGATATCAGTCATCAGATGCGATAGTCGCACGATAAACACACTTCACTATTTAGTGGAGTG
Organism: Psychrobacter sp. PSP; assembly: GCF_024085615.1. Classification (NCBI taxonomy): domain Bacteria; kingdom Pseudomonadati; phylum Pseudomonadota; class Gammaproteobacteria; order Moraxellales; family Moraxellaceae; genus Psychrobacter; species Psychrobacter sp. PSP. Next base: position 441,498 of record NZ_JABLTF010000015.1, on the reverse strand, counting down.
TTTTTGTATCAGCTGACATCTGCCAAGAGAAGGTTTAAATAAAACCTCATCAAGAAAAGTGACATTATCACTGGGAAATAGCGTCAATAGTAAATATCAGTAGTCAGTAGTATGTATGAGGCAAAAAATATCCGCTAAATACTTACTCAATTGATAATGACAGTCACTGGTGAGTCAAACAAAATATCGCTACTGTCTGAAACAGTGAATAAGACAATTACCATAATAAATCAAAATTCTGAATGCGCTTGTTGGGTCTTGTGTCAAGTATGACCTTATGCTCGGCAAGGTTTTTGGATTCTTAGATTAACACACCAAGTGCAACGCTAATTAATATTATAGAACGCCTGCATAGGCGTTTTAAACCCTAATCGTTTTCTTGGTCTGTTGTTTAGTTTGTTCTCAATGTCCTGTATTTCATTATGGCTTAGATGTGTATAGCTCATGGTTGCAATCTCACTTTGGTCGGTGGATAAAAACTTTGATGCTAGCGCATCTAGGTCTTTTTTTCACCTTGCATTTGGTATTGCACTTCATGTGTTAATCTAAGATTCAATAAAAAAGGAATGTATATGAAAAATATGACTAAAGTGATGATGGCAGCTACCTTTTCAGTTAGTGCTCTTGCCGCTGGTTGCCAGACAACGGCTACCTTGCCTGCGCCAGTCAGTCAGCCCGTCACTGTAGAGGCATTACAAGCGCACAATTGGCAATTGGTTGATGCCAAACGTAGCAACGGTGAACAGGTGTCTCAGCTGTTCTTTGATCCAGCCAAGCCGCTCACTTTGAGCTTCATGAACGACAATGGTAGAAACTACGTGGCATTTATGAACACGTGCAACAATATGAGCGCGGGCTACAGTGTCGTCAATGGTGATGTGCAGATCAAAAACGGCATCAGCACAATGATGGCCTGTCCTGAGCCGAAAGCCAGTTTTGATAAAGCTGCATTAGCAACCGTACAAGGCAAATACAGCCTCAGTAAAAATGCCAAAAATGTCCCTGTCTTAACCATCAAAAATGACAATCAAGTGGCTTACTTTAAAGCTGTCTCTAAATAACTTGGTGATTGAGTAAAGCGATATAGACATTCTGGTTAGATTTGATAAGGTCTCACTAATATGTGGGGCTTTTTTTCGTCCAAAGTTTGTCGAATTTTGCGCTACACTAGCGTAAAGCTGCTGTTACACCTTAGCGATTTTATTGGATACTATTTTATGTTTAAACCTATCATGTCAAAACCAACCACGAATAACATCACGATGAAAGGGGCGACGACGATCGCTATATTGGTGGCTCTCACTGGCTGTCAGACACTGCCTAGTGCTGAAATGAAAAAGCCGACCAGCACAGTGGATAGCAATCCACTGACCGCTGCTATGCCTGCCATTGATCGTCAAGGACACATTGCTTATGTGGAAGAGCAAGGGTCAGGGAGCGCAAAAGTATCGACACTCTATAGCATCCGTCCTGATGGCAGTGATCGTCAGCTCATCGATCAGATCACAGGCTATATCTATGCGCCAGCGTGGTCGGCTGATGGTCAATTGCTTGCTTATAGCAAACAAGCCCCGCGCGAGCATCCTAAAATATATATTTATGATAAAAGCAGCAAAACGCGCAATCTGGTCGTCAATGCTGAAGGCAGTAATATGTCAGCGTCATTTTCACCTGATGGTCAATATCTGCTCTATAGCTCTACGGTCGGCGGCAATGCTGATATTTATAAGATGCGCCTAAGTGATGGGAAAACTGAGCAATTAACGACACTACCGAGCACTGAGGTACAGCCCAGCTATGCCGCTGACGGCAAAAGCTTTGTTTATACCAGTGACAAAGTCCGTGCTGGGCGCCCACGTATCTATCGTTATCACTTCGCGACTGGTAAAGCCGTACCTGTACCGACAAATGGCTATGTCGCCAGTCCTCAGCTCAGTGTAGATGGTCAGCGCATGGCTTACCTAAATGGTCGTAAGGCGGCTGTCATGACACTAGCGACTGGACAAGTAGTTAGTCTGGCAGAAACTGGACTCGATGAACCGGCACGTCTATCTCCTTCTGGAAATTATGCGGTCTACCCAACGCGTTTTTCAAAAGTCAGCGGGCAAGTAGGCGGTCAAAGTTTAGGACGTCAAAAAGGTGGCGATTTGGTCATTCATTCGCTCTTAGGGAACACAAGTTACGCCATTAATAGCCAAAATGGTGGCGTCGTACGCTCACCGATATGGGGTCGTTAATAGCCACAGCTATATATTATGTAATGAAATGTATATATAATCATTAATAAACAAACATAAGTCTATTCTAAAAATAGAAATATAACGGCATCAAGTCGAGCAATCGTCATTCATGTCATACCAAACTATGTAACTGAGTGATTAAAAACCAAAAATGGTCCAGAGCACATCGCGCGCTTACGAGAGGCGGAGCGTCAGGCCCGGTTAGAAACTCAGATGGAGGTGCAGCTCGCCTCACAAAAAATCCTCGCGGATAGCGTGCGTGATCAATAATGCCAAAGTTGTCAGCGATAGCATCGATAATGGCTTTGAGAAAAGCGTGAGCCAATTGCTACAAATATATAAGCATGATCATAAAGCCGAGGGCGAGTACCTCAAGCAAAACCAAGACGTGCAAAAAGCACTGATGGTGCAACTGGTGGGCGCGCTCGAGCAATTGGCACAGCAGATGGCTCAGAGTCTATCGAGCCGTGCTGACGATCAAGCATCTACCACCGATGTCACAGAGCAGGCCGCGCTGATAGCACACGCTCTCAAAGATGCGCTTGCACCGCTAACGATGCGTATGGATGAGAAGCTGGCGATTGACAGCAGCACCGATCAATCTGGTAAGCTTATTGTCAACAGTCTCAATCGCCTCAATAAAATATTTGACGGTTATGAGTAATCGGTAAGGGTCATCATGGCACATAAAAAACAAAACCTACCACAAAAAACCTGCCCCGTGTGCCAACGCCCTTTTACCTGGCGTAAGAAGTGGGAGAAAGATTGGGAGCAGGTCGTGTATTGTTCTGAGCGGTGTCGGCGGGGGAAGGGTAAAGCGGATTGAGTTATTACAAAGTATTAAGGTAAATTATGAGCAAGCATTTTGAACATTCAAGTTTCCGAGAAAAACTTATTGAACGTCTATTTATTGGTGAAATGCTTAAACTTTCGTGGCAAAAAGATGACTGTCAATTGGAGGTCATGAAACCTGAAGTCGATAACGCAGGTTGCGATATTGTTCTCGAAGAAAACAGTGTTGTTCGCCATATTCAACTGAAAACCTCAAAATTTGGTGCTAAAAAATCAGGTCAAAACGTTAATATACGCTTAGCTAATAAACCTTCAGGATGTATTGTTTGGATAGAATTCGATGAACATACTTTAGAATTGTGCTCGTTTTATTTTTTTGGGTCTGAAGCTGGACAGCCATTAACTGGATTAGAAAATACTAAAGTAGCGAAGCATACAAAAGGTAATGCGGAGGGAGTGAAGGCTGAGCGACCTAACATACGGACAATTAACAAGGGACAGTTCACTAAATACGACAGTATAGAAGCTTTGTACGATGTGTTGTTCATTCCAAAATTATAAATTAATAGTTGTTAGCCTTTATATGCTGAAATATTGATTCGCACAACTCTGTTGCTGATGGTGTTAGTTTCCATGACTCACTTTGCATCAGTTCAACTATATCTCGACAAAAACCTGTCTTACTTTTAATAGTGCCTTGCTTACCATTTGAAAAAGTAAAAGATTTTTCATTATTTTCTAGCTTAGGTATGACCCCATCCTTACGCATTTTACTTAAAACATTATCAAAATATTTGCCTACTCCTTTAGTTGATGTCTGATAACTGTCAGTAAAATACTTTTCATAATCATCGCTATAGTCGAGCTTTTTTTTATTCCCTTGTTTAGCTAATCCATTATCAGGACACATCTCAAAAAACTTCTTTATGAGAAATTTCTTAGGCAATGAGTTTTCAGTCTCTTTGCCTTGAGTGATAGCTATTTTATCTCCTAGCTGTTTTTCAAGTTCATTGAATCTAGGCTTTTTCGTTAAATCAGCGTCTGCGATCACTAAGGCATTAGAAGTGATAAGTATTGCATTCAGACCCTTATTCTTACTGCTATCGACCGCTTCTAAAGAGTCAACCTCGAAATCCCAGTGCTCTAAGTTTGAGCCTTGATACTCCACAAACGCATAATGATAACCATCGATAAAGCGTGAGTAGTCTTCCCATTTAGTTTTATCAATCTCTTTTAGCTCTTCTAGATATTTCTTTAAGTATTGAACAAAGTATAGACGGTCAGTGATGCCTTCTACCCAAATTGTACAATTGGCTAAAAATACTGAGGAAGGCGATACGCCAAGTGTTTGCAATACAGTACGGTCACCATCACAACGTTTGATTACCGTCTCGTATTTGTTCTCTTCGTCATTCATTTGTTTTTTATCTACACGATATAAAGCAATGCGATTATCTTCGTTAATCATATCAAGTAGATAATTAGAATGACTGGTTGCCATATAGTAATGATCAGTTTCATTTAGCAAGAACTTCATCAGTTGTTTGACATAGCCTGCATGCAAATGCATTTCTGGTTCTTCAATAAAAAAGAAGGAGGGTTCAGTTGTTAAGAAAGCCTTATAAGTAAGAATAATAACTTGCTGTAGACCATCACCTAATTGTGAAATAGGGAACTGTTTTGCTTCTCCTATTTTGATATGTAAACTTTCCTCTTTACGATGAGGAATAAGGGTAATAATTTCATTGTTGAAGAAATAATGAGAAAGCTGGACTTGATAATCATAAATTCTTTGGCGTTCTTCAGGCATACCTAGTAATGAATCTGTTAAAAAATCAAAGAAGTCTTCACCCGAAATAATTTGCTCCTTTGAAAACCTGTAGTCCTGATGAGTACGTAATAATAGAGGAGATACTAAATTTTTAGTGTTTTCTATAGACTTTAAGTTTTTGAGGCTTCTCAAAGTATCTATGTAAAAGAAAATATTTCTATGTAATTTTAATGTGTAAATCCTATTTTTTTTAGACTCGAGACTTTCTAAAATATCTTCTAAATCATCTATTGGGGGGGAAGTTAAGCTTCTGCCTTGGAAATTTATCTAATATATTTCTTTCGTAATCATGTGGATATGAGTTTAATGAGTTTGTGGAAGTATTTTCAAGCCTATTTTTTACCCCTCTTACTCTGCTGATTAGGCTTTGGTAGTTGCTTTCAAGATTGTGGTACGTTTGAAAATCTGTAATGTTTGTTCCGATATCAATATCTTTATTTAAACCTCTAAAAAACTGCTCAGTATTATTCAAAACTTCTAGAATAGAATTAGGTGTCTTATATATAATCTGTAATTCGTTGCTGGTGGAATAAGCAAAATATCGCATAAAACGACTTTTACCCGAGTTATTGGCTCCTACAATAACGTTCAGGCGTTTTAACTCAAAAGGACGGTCTCGATTCAAACCTTCGCTTGAATCGAAATCTGTATATCCTTCTTTAAACCAAAGCTTTATAGTTTCTTCCATATCTAAAACCTAAATATTCCTACAAATTCGGATTCAACCACTTCTCAGCCGTCTTTATATCCCAATCTTTCCGCTCGGCATAATCCTCTAACTGATCTCGGCCTATTTTACCGACGTTAAAGTACTCACTCTCAGGATGCGAGTAATAGAAGCCGCTGACCGATGACGCAGGCCACATCGCATAGCTTTCGGTCAAAGTCGTGCCAATTGCCTCGACCGTACCGAGCCAATCAAACAATTTGCCTTTTTCGGTATGCTCAGGACAGGCAGGGTAGCCAGGCGCTGGGCGGATGCCAACGTATTTTTCTTTAATCAGCTCATCGTTGGTTAGAGTCTCATCAGCCTGATAGCCCCAGTAGTCTTTACGGACGCGCTCATGCAAATGCTCGGCAAAGGCTTCGGCTAGGCGATCAGATAGTGCTTGTACCATAATGGCGTTATAATCGTCGCCTGCCGCTTTATACTTTTCAGCGAGATCTTCAGTACCGATGATGGAGACGGTAAAGCCGCCTAGATAGTCAGTGTGCTGCTCTGATGGTGAGATAAAGTCGGCCAAGCTAAAGTTTGGCTTACCGCTGGCTTTATCCGATTGCTGGCGCAGATGCTCAAAGGTATGCGTAGGTTGGCCACCATCTGTAGGCGATTTGTCATAAACGCTAATCGTATCTGCGCCGGTGCGTTTGGCTGGAGCAATTTTAAACACCCCTTTAGCGATGATTAACTTTTCATCAATCATTTTTTGCATCAGGTTTTGCGCATTATCGAACAGATCACGCGCCGCTTCACCAACGACCTCATCTTGCAAGATTTTTGGATACTTACCTGCCAGACCCCACGAGATAAAGAACGGCGTCCAGTCGATATAGGGCAGCATCTTATCGATAGGGTAGTCGTCCAATATCACCTGACCGAGCTGATTCGGTACAGGCGGGGTATAGTTGTCCCAATCGTATTGAAAACCACCCTCAACTGATTCAGCATAAGTCAGCTTCGCCGCTTTTGGTTGACGCTTTGCCAGACGCTCGCGGACTTTGACATACTCTTCGCGGGTCTCATCGATGAGGGCGGTACGGTGCTCTTTGGATAGCAGCTTGGTTACCACGCCGACTGAGCGCGAGGCATCAGAGACATAGATGACCGCATCGTTTTGATACTGCGGTTCGACCTTGACGGCCGTATGCGCTTTAGATGTGGTGGCACCACCGATCATCAGTGGCAGGGTCATGCCGCGCTCTTGCATTTGCTTGGCGACATAGACCATCTCATCGAGACTCGGGGTAATCAGTCCTGATAGGCCGATGATATCGACTTTCTCTCTGATAGCGGTATCGAGAATGGTCTCGCATGGCACCATCACGCCCAGATCGACAATATCGTAGCCGTTACAGCCGAGGACCACGCCGACGATGTTTTTGCCGATATCATGGACGTCGCCTTTGACGGTTGCCATCAGGACTTTACCTTTGACTTCGCCTTCGATTTTTTCCGCTTCGATATACGGGTTGAGCCACGCGACCGATTGTTTCATGACGCGCGCCGACTTGACCACTTGCGGCAAAAACATTTTACCCGAGCCAAATAAATCACCGACGATATTCATACCGTCCATGAGTGGCCCTTCGATAACTTCTAGCGGTTTGGGGTATTTCTCCCACGCTTCTTTTGTATCTTCTTCGATAAAGGTGGTGATACCTTTGACCAGTGCATGGGCAATGCGCTCTTCTACCGTGCCCTCGCGCCAGCTCATATCGACGGTGCTGTCTTTTTTCTTGCCGCCATCCTGGTAGTTTTCAGCAACCGTCATCAGACGCTCAGTCGCATCCTGACCAGTTTCGCCTTGATTGCGGTTGAGCATGACGTCCTCAATCGCCTCGCGCGCCTCGACAGGGATGTCGTCATAGACTTCAAGCATCGACGGGTTGACGATACCCATGGTCAGGCCATTTTTGATCGCGTGAAATAGGAACACAGAGTTGATCGCTTCACGAATCGGATTACCACGGAAACTAAACGAAACGTTGGACACGCCGCCTGATACCATCGCATTGGGCAGGTTGTCTGTGATCCAGCGCGTGGCATTGATAAAGTCCGCGCCGTAGTTGTTGTGCTCGATGATACCCGTGGCGACCGCAAAGATATTGGGGTCAAAAATAATGTCCTCGCTAGGGAAGCCTACTTCGTTGACCAATACATCGTAGCTGCGTTTAGATATCTCGATTTTGCGCTCGTAGGTATCGGCTTGACCGTCTTCATCGAATGCCATGACGATAATGGCAGCGCCGTAGCGCATGCATAATTTGGCGCGCTCAACGAACTCAGCATGACCTTCTTTTAGCGAGATGGAGTTGACGACAGATTTACCTTGCGTACGTTTGAGGCCTTCTTCGATGATGTCCCATTTGGACGAGTCAATCATGAGGGGCACACGGCTGATATCTGGCTCGCCTGAGACGAGGTTGACGAAGTGAATCATGGCTTGCTTCGAGTCGAGCATGCCTTCGTCCATATTGATATCGACGATCTGCGCACCGCCCTCGACTTGATCACGCGCGACATCGAGCGCCTCGGTATAGGCTTCGGTCTTAATTAGGCGCAAAAACTTCTTGGAGCCTGTGACGTTGGTACGCTCACCGACGTTGACGAACAAGCTATCAGGCGTGATGTTAAACGGCTCAAGCCCTGAGAGGCGGCAGGCAGGCGCAATCTCTGGGATGGCGCGCGGCGGATAGTTCGCCACCATATCTGCAATGTGGCGGATATGCTCAGGGGTGGTACCACAGCAGCCACCAACGATGTTTAAGATTCCCGCTTTGGCAAAGCCTTCGAGTAGGGCGGCGGTCTCTTCAGCGGTTTCGTCATATTCACCAAACTCATTGGGCAGCCCCGCGTTTGGATGCGCAGAGACGTAAGTATCAGCAATGTTCGATAGCGTTTGGATGTGCGGACGCAGCGCATCCGCGCCAAGCGCACAGTTAAAGCCAACGGATAATGGCTTGGCATGGCGGATCGAGTTATAAAACGCCTCTGCCGTTTGACCAGATAGCGTGCGACCTGAGGCATCAGTAATCGTACCCGAAATCATAATAGGCAGCTCAAAGCCAATATCATCAAACACACCCGTGATGGCAAATATCGCTGCCTTGGCATTGAGCGTATCAAAGATTGTCTCAATCAAAATAAGATCGACGCCGCCTTCTATCAAGCACAAGGTTGCTTCACGGTAGTTTAGGACCAACTCATCAAAGGTAATATTACGAAAGGCAGGATCATTGACATCAGGTGATATCGAGCACGTGCGTGAGGTTGGCCCCACCACACCGGCGACAAAGCGCGGTTTCTCAGGCGTCTTGGCGGTAAATTCATCGGCCGCCTCGCGCGCAATCTTGGCTGCTGTCTTATTGAGCTCAGGCACCAAGTACTGCATGTCATAGTCAGCCATCGATAGCCGCGTACCGTTAAAGCTATTGGTCTCAATAATATCAGCGCCAGCGGCTAGGTGGTCATGATGGATATCGGTAATCATCTGCGGCTGCGTGAGCACGAGCAGATCGTTATTGCCGCGCACATCTTGGTCGATATCGGCAAAACGCTCACCACGATAATCTGACTCTTCTAGTTTATAGGTCTGAATCTGCGTACCCATTGCACCGTCCAACATCAAGATGCGTGAAGCCATCTGCTCAGTGATACGGGCGCGCGCGGTGAGCTGCTGTTCCTTATAAGGAAAGACAGCAGGTGGCGTCAAAATAAAGTCATCAGCGGATGATGCATCAGAAGTAGTATCAGATTGAGAAGAGGTCGGTGAGGTCATCGTTTGAGTCATAGGTGCGCTGCTTATATCGTCAATATTATAAAAGGAAGGAATAACAAACCAATAGAGTACAAAGTCTTATAAAGGAAAACATCAAATTTGAATTATTTTAGCATGAAAAATATAGCACACATGGATACTGTTCATTCTACTTTTACCATAGACAAGCAGATACCTATTCATTGAACTGCTGAGCATAGCATTAAATTCTGTTTCGTAAAGAATATGTGCACAAATGAATATCATTTCGTTTATGGATTACATAAAGCTTTGCTTATGCAAATGAAAGCCAACGCTTGTGCTTAAAAGTCCAACAGAGTTTACACCGGTACTACAAAAAGTTGCGTAAAGGCAGGTTGATAAAGGTTTTATACATGTTAATTTTATTTAATGACAATCATTCATTTGTTAAGTTTTTCTTATAAATAACTTATGGGCAAAAATTTATTATTGTTCTGTTGGTCTATCTAGATTTTGCTTATCAAGAAATAAGCGTTTGAATAGCACGAGCAACTGATATCAGAAGACAATATAACCTATAAGACAATAAGCGAATACATACTCAATCATTAAGGATAATGTTATGAAACTGACTAAAATTGCGACTATCGGCACGCTAGCTATCTCTATCGCTGGCTTAAGTGCTTGTAACAATATGATGCCAGCAAAAAGCGCAGATATGAAGCCGCCAATGCATAGCCAACAAATGGCAAAAATGAACGTGGTACAAGTTGCTCAAAGTAATTCTGATTTTTCAGTCTTAGTAGAAGCGGTACAAGCAGCAGGTCTAACGGGTATGCTGTCTGATCCTAACGCTCACTACACCATATTTGCCCCAACCAATGAGGCGTTTATGCAGGCAATGAAAGAGACTGGCATGACTAAAGCGCAACTGTTTGCTGATAAAGCAATGCTAAGAAAAGTACTAGGTTATCATGTCATCAGTGGCGACATGGCCATGTATGCCAAAGATGTCAAACCTGGTAATGTCATGACCGCAAGCAAAGACACGCTAATGGTGACGAATCAAGGTAAGTTGATGGACGAAAACGGTCGCACTGCCAATATCGTAAAAACAGATATCTCAGCGACCAATGGCGTTGTCCATGTCATCGATAGAGTGCTACTACCTAAATAAGATTCATTAAAAAATAATTATTTTTTATATTATGAAGATTTAGTGAGCAGCCATTATTTGATGAATTTTTCATTAGATAACGGCTGTTTTACTATTTAATTGGCATGATTTAGATATAAATAACGCCTATTTTAATGAGTGAGCATGACCAATAAGCGCGATCCTTCATACATCACAATAACCGATATACAAGTGAACAATGGTATATACGTGATTGATACAGTGCTACTACTTAAGTAAGTATCAATTAAAAATTAAACATTTAGAATTGAAACTATTGATATAGCGAATAATTACTTACAGCAAATTGTCTATAGCTAAAAAATGTCAATTATTGATATACGTATTAGCGTCAGCTATTCATGTAGTAAAGACAGTTATTCGCTAGACAAACCAGACATCCAATTATTAAAAGGAATGACCCATGTTAAAGAAGAATTTATTATCGATCGCAGTAGTAACAGCAGCGATGTCATTAGCAGCATGTAACGATACTGAAACAGTCGCAGACCCAGCTGAGCCTGAGGCTACTACTGAAGAAGTGGTGGTTGAGCCAGTAGCAGAGACCGAAGCCGAGCCAATGGTTGAAGCCGAGCCAATGGCAGATGACATGAATATGGAAGCGACACAAACCATCGCAGAAATCGCTGCAAACAACGACAATCTCACTATTCTGACAGCGGCACTAAAATCAGCGGGTCTTGACACCATGTTGATGGAAGACACCAAATACACTGTATTTGCACCAACTGATGATGCATTTGCCCCTGTATTAGAAAAATTAGGCGTGACCAAAGACGAGCTATTGGCTAATAAAGACTTATTAAAAACCGTATTGCCTTATCATGTTGTTCCAATGGAAGTGAAAGCAGCTGATATCCCTTATGGTACCGATATCGAAACGGCGAACGGCAAAACCATCTCAATCAGCGAAGACAATGTTATTACTGATGCGGCTGGTAACACAGCCAACATCACAGGTACTGATATCATGGCAAGCAACGGCGTGATTCATACAATCGACACAGTATTGATGCCTGAGTAAGATTAATAGTTAGTTAAGTCACTCTGAGACTTAACAAGAGTAAAAGAGCCTAGCTATAATGCTGGGCTTTTTTGTGTCTATAAGATGGTGGCGCGTAGCAGCGGTATCTTAAAAATCTGCGTTATTTATTTGTAATAAAAAAGCCCGAGACCATTGCCTCGGGCTTTTAGGAAGACTGAATAAGATTGAGCAGTAGCTACGTTAGCGCATATTATCTATATTACTTACGTAGTGGGTCTACATTCGTTCTTTTTTGGTCTGCTAGATGACGCTCTTCCCAATAAGGTGCGTTTTTGATACCGAATTTTGCCGGATCAAAACTATAGCGTGCCACACCAGCTTTACGTTGTGCTTCGTAGTCTTTAAGCATGGTAAGCGTTGGACGAGCCACGATAAAGATAACAAGGATACCAACAATGTTGAGCCAAGCCATAAGACCAACACCGATATCGCCGATGGCCCAGATATAACCAGCTGAGTTAAGACCACCATAAGCAACCATCGCCATGATCAATACTTTAACGAGGAATAGACCAGTTTTGTTTGCGTTACGACCAAGGAAGCGTGTCAAGTAAGCGACGTTTACTTCAGCGATGTAGTAATACGCTAAGATAGTTGTAAAGGCAAAGAAGAATACAGCAATTGCGATAAACGCGTTACCAAATGTACCGTATACCGATTCCATTGCCATCTGCGTAAACGCAGGCGCATTGATTTCAGTCGTAGCGGCAACGTTCTGAACGATGAACTGACCATCTGGTAGTGTACCTTGGATGTTGTACATGCCAGTAGATAAGATCATGAATGCAGTCGCAGAACAAACCAACAATGTATCAACATATACTGAGAATGCCTGAACAAGACCTTGCTGTGATGGATGCTCAACTTCAGCAGCTGCGGCAGCGTGAGGACCTGTACCCTGACCGGCTTCGTTAGAGTAAATACCACGCTTAACACCCCAACCGATTGCTGCACCAAAACCTGCTTGTGCAGTGAATGCATCGCCAATGATCATGCCAAACACATCTGGAATCAGGCTGAAGTTGCTGAGCATGATGATTAAGGCGAGGACGATGTAACCAAGTGCCATAAATGGAACGGCAAACTCAGTAAAGGTTGCAATACGCTTAATACCACCGAAAATGATGACACCTAAGACGACTAAGATAATGGCCAAGCCAACCAAGCGCATAGAGCCAACTTCTAGGCCTGCAACGTTCATGATTGTACCTTCGCCCATTAACTGTGCGAATGCACTGATAACACCGTTGGCCTGTACGCCAGGTAAGAACATACCGCATGATAAAATAGAAGCGATGGCGAAGAGGATGCCGTACCATTTTTGACCAAGGGCACGCTCAAAGTAATAAGCAGGGCCACCGCGATATTCGCCAGTTACCACATCTTTTTCTTTGTAAATCTGTGCAAGGGTAGACTCGACATAGGCAGTAGACGCGCCTAAGAACGCCACGATCCACATCCAAAATACAGCACCTGGACCACCGAAGCCGATAGCAGCAGCTACCCCAGCGATGTTACCCATACCCACACGTCCTGCGAGGGAAACGGCTAGTGCCTGAAATGACGAAATACCATCAGTACTGGACTTACCAGTGAATAGTAGTTTGATCATTTCACCGAATAGACGTACTTGTACGAAGCGCGTCATGATGGAATAGAACAGACCAGCGCCCAAGCACAGATAGATCAGTGCTGGGCTCCAGATAATTCCGTTTACCAAGTTAACTAAACCTTCCATATGTATATTCCTAGTACTGTCTCAAGGTGGCTCTGTATGCTAGGAGTAAATTAACTGGTTAACTTACTTATTTAAGTTAAGCAGTTAAATTATCTGCATCGACTCATATCTATATTAGTTTAAGTCTCATACGTGCTTAGCCACCAAGAATGGACTGTAGTTGTCTGTATTTATCCGCTTGGCTTTATCAGTGACACAGACTATTTTTATAGCGCTTGTCATTGATAGCATTAATATCAGCTGTGTGTTTGATTGTTCTACAGCCTCAACTACTGCGGTGTCCTATCATCACGTTATGAATGAGATGAATTATAAGTCCGCGGATAAAACAGGCGGTTATATAATTAAATACTCTTCATGATAAGGGTATTTAATTTGCTATGAGCCGTCCCGATTGGCTACACTGTTGGTAGGGCGAATTGATGGTATTGGTGGAGTATTCGTAAGTTGAATAATGTCTTCTTTACACATCGATCAACTCGCTAATACGTATCAAGCTATAAGTCCACTACCAAATGTATTCAAACCATACGGCTACGTAACTGCAATTTGCCATATTTTTGTCCTAATTACTAGAAATTTCTTTGTGTATGGACGGATGAGTTTTATTTTTGGACCATCGATTTATGCATCATTAGCCTTGATAAAGAAGCGAATTTATGAACTGGCAATCCATTTAATAAACTTTAGTCTATCTAAAAAGTAATAGCATCACATAAAGGTATAACCAAAAAAATGACACCCAGTTATTGCGGTTGTGTTTTGGTAACGGTCAATTGTAAAAGCATCATGATAGCGTCATTATGAGCAGTATATCTTGTAGCTTATAAGACTGAGCAATATGCATGAGTGGTTTTTCATGTTGTGTCTGTAGATATAAAAGCTACAAGCACGTGCCTTTATACAAAATATAGAACGCATATGACCGTTAGATGATTGTGAAGGCATAAACGCAAAAAAATTATTAAAAAACGTGTTACCAGATATTTGTTATTTATCATTATTAGGAGAAACAACGATGACGCGTAAATCTATTATGAAGCCGATGTTGCTAGCAGCACTATTGACGACTTCTACTGTCGGTCTGAGCGGCTGTGGTTATAACAATCTGCAGGCGCAAGACGAGCAAGTAACGGCTTCGTGGTCAGAAGTGGTCAACCAATATCAGCGCCGCAGCGATTTGGTACCAAACTTGGTCAAAGTCGTACAGCAGTATGCTGAACAAGAGCAAGAGGTGTTCACCCAAGTGGCACAAGCGCGCTCGCGTGCGGGCGGCATCACGGTGACGCCTGAAGTGCTCAATGACCCAGAAGCAATGGAGCGTTATGCTGCTGCGCAAGATCAGATGACAGGCGCATTATCACGCCTGATGGCAGTGTCTGAGCGTTACCCTGAGCTAAAATCAGATGCGCTGTTCCAAGATCTGCAAGCGCAGCTAGAAGGCACCGAAAACCGTATTGCGGTCGCTCGTAACCGCTATATCCAAGAAGTGCAAGGCTACAACACCACCGTGCGCCAGTTCCCAACCAATATCACCGCAAAAGTATTTGGCATGGATGCCAAACCAAACTTTACCGTTGCTAATGAAGATGCAATTTCGACAGCGCCAAGTGTTGATTTTGGCGATTCTGCAAAAGCAGAGTAGGAAGTATTAGAAATATACAAAAATAGAGCGGTGTATGCCGCTCTATTTATTTAGCTGATGACTATTAGTTAATGTCTATTAATTTATAAAGATGTCATTTGAGGTGGTAGAGATTAGATGAATAATTCAAAAGCAATCTTATCAGCATTACTGTTTACACTGAGCGTCAGCGGTGCATCAGTGCTGCATGCTGCGCCTGGTGACGATGTTGGCACGGCTGTAGCGACAGATAGCCCCTCAAATCTGCAAAATCGTAGTGTTGAAGACTTGGTAGCCATTGCCAAAGCTGGTGAATCCAATGAAGCGATCAATGATGCGGTATTAAATAATGATGCCATCAATGGCGCGGTGCTTGGTAATGACGCTATTAATCAAAGCGCAGCAAATGATGAGGCAACCGCTAGTGCGCAAGCGCCAGCTCAGCCACCAGTAACCTCAAGTGCCCAGAGCGTTGATGCTGACAAACTCATACTGAATGAACCAGTCGTTGATCAAGCCAATATCTTAAATCCGCAAGAAAAACAGCGTCTAGAGGCGCAGCTAAGAAATATTTATCAGCAGGGTTTGGCACAAGCAGCAGTGGTCATCGTACCAACAACCAATGGTTTGCCTATATTTGACTATGCTTTACAGGTTGCAGAAAAATGGCAATTGGGTGACAAAGATATTGACGATGGTCTGCTCATCGTCGTAGCAGTCAATGACCGTGACATGTATATCCTCACAGGCTATGGGTTAGAGGGTGTATTGCCAGATGCTGCGGTCAATCGTATTATCCGTGAGGACATCACACCATTATTTAAGCAAAACAACTATGGTGCTGGAATACTGGCTGGCGTGGATGCACTTAAGACACGCCTAACGGCTGATCCTGAGGTATTGGCACGTGCTGATGCCCAAGCTGCTGAGCGTAGTGCCGTGCAAGGCTCAGATGAGCTACCATCACCTATTTTCTTATTTATTATGGCGATGATATTTGGCAGTTTTATTACCAACATCTTAGGCCGAGTATTTGGTTCTATTATCACGGCAGGCGGCTTTTTCGCCGGTTCATTAGCGCTTGGCGGCGGCTTTTTTATGACATTGATCATGGCGATATTTATATGGATGTTCTTGATTTCCCGTGGCGGCGGTGGTGGCAAAGGCGGCGGCGGTAAAGGTGGGCGTAGAGGCGGTGGCATGATTTTCTTACCCGGTATGGGTGGGGGTAGTGGTGGCGGCTTTGGCGGTGGTGGTTTCGGTGGCGGCGGCTTTGGTGGTGGTGGCGGCGGTTTTGGTGGTGGCGGTGCTGGTGGCTCGTGGTAACGGTCTACTTCGTAAAAGCTTAGAGTCTTAATAAGAACGTTTGCAACTATCCAAACACCAGTAATCATCAACAATGACGTATTTTAGGAAACAAAATAATGGCAGAAAACCATGCTTCAACTTCTAGCTTTGCTCGATGGTGGCGTCAGGTCTTGTTTGTCCCTTTGCTGCATAGCAAGTGGCTGACGGCAGACGCTCGCGCGCGTCTAACAGATCAAGTGACACGTGCTGAGCGTGGACATCGTGGTGAAGTGTTTTTGATTGTAGAGAATCATTTACCGATTCAAGACGCTTATCATATGGATTGCCGCGAGCGAGCAATTGATCTGTTTAGTGAATATCGAGTTTGGGATACCGAAGAGAACACAGGCGTTCTCATCTATGTCAATATCTGCGAGCATCAGTTAGAGATTGTGGCGGATCGCGGTATCAGCACGCATGTAAGCCCAACCGTCTGGCGTGCTATGTGCGAAAAAGCAGTATCAGGTATCAGCAACAAGAAGACAGAAGAGAGCTTGGCCCAATTGTTGGATGAAGTGGGACAAGTGCTGCGCCAGTACTATCAGCTTGAGCACAATCCAGCAGGCAATGAGCTGTCTGATACCGTGGTATTTTTAAAATAGTAATACGGCCTCTTGAAGCGCATTATTGATAGAGTCGAAGGTGACTGTTCTCGTCTCTAGGGTTTTGATGCTAAAATATCGCACGCAAAATGTTCGTACCGTTTAAAGACGGTACAAATATATAAATTGTCCACGGCTCGTCTCGATGACACCATTATTGGAATACTATGATTGATTTAATACAGAAACTACCAAAAGCGGAACTTCATTTACATATCGAAGGGTCATTAGAGCCTGAGCTGATGTTTAGACTGGCAAGAAAGAACAACGTAGAGATCCCTTATGACAGCGTAGAAGACGTGCGCGCCGCCTATAACTTTAATAATCTGCAAAGTTTTTTAGATATCTACTATGCTGGCGCAAATGTCTTACTCACCCAAGACGACTTTTATGATTTGACGTGGGAATATATTCTGAAGTGTGTTGAAGACAATGTCATCCACACAGAAATATTCTTCGACCCGCAGACGCATACCGAACGCGGCGTGGCTTTTGAAGCGGTCATCACAGGTATCAAAGATGCGCTTGCCGATGCCAAAGAAAAGTACGGCATCACCTCTTGTATCATCATGTGTTTTTTACGCCATTTATCGCAAGAAGCAGCGTTTGAAACATTAGAGCAAGCAATGGCATTTAAAGATGACATCATCGGTGTTGGTCTGGACTCATCAGAGCTTGGTAACCCACCATCGAAGTTCAAAGACGTATTCAAAAAGGCCAAAGAAGCAGGCTTTAAACTGGTCGCTCATGCAGGCGAAGAAGCGGACTTTTCATATATCTACGAAGCGCTAGACTTACTGAATATCAATCGAATCGATCATGGTGTGCAGTCTATAAAAAGCCCAGAGCTGATGCAGAGACTCAAAGACGAGCAAATGCCACTAACCGTTTGCCCGAACTCAAATATCGAACTGCGAGTTTTTGATAATTACAAAGAGCATAATATCAAAGCGCTTTTAGACTATGGGCTTAATATCAGCGTCAATTCAGACGATCCTGCCTATTTCAAGGGCTATGTGAACCAAAATTTTATCAACTTATATGAGAATCTACCGATAACAGAAGAGGATATTATTACGTTAGTAAAAAACTCATTTAGATCGGCATTTATCAGTGACGAGCTAAAAGAAGCTTACTTAGCGAAAGTGGACGCGGCATTGTAATAAAGGCGGATTACTTTGATCGCGAAGGCTTAACGATTGCTATCAATCGTTAAGCCTTTTTTACGATGTGAAAGATAGATTTCTCAATGAAACAGTCGAATTACAATCTACTCTATCTGTTATAACATCAAGGCTATAAATCAGTGATCTCTTGTACGAGTAGCGGCAAGACTACGCCAGCTTTCTCTGCTAATGTGATATCAACAATTGTATCGGGTGTTGGGTCAGGGTTTATCTCGATAACTTGCGCACCATTTTGCTTGGCTAATTGTGAGAGTCCAGCAGCAGGGTAAACCAAGCTTGAGGTACCGATACTGATAAACACATCACAGTTAGCCGCAGCCTCTTCGGCAGTCTGCCACGCTTGTACAGGTAGTGCTTCGCCAAACCATACAATATCTGGTCTGATGTAACCGTCGCAATGCGGACAAGTAATCAGCTTATCATCAAAACGTATCGTATCTTGCTTAATATAGGCGGCTCTTGATTGTTCTGGATAAGGTATCTCACACTGACCACAGCGATCACGCCACAGTTGACCGTGCAAATGAGTCACTGCGCTTCCAGCCTGCTCATGTAGGTCATCGACATTTTGCGTGATGAGTGTCACTGTTTGATCGGAGGTTTGCGCATGATACTGCCACTGAGCCAATGCATGATGGGCTGGATTTGGTACTTTATCTGCGACCATCTGCCTGCGCCACTGATACCACGACCATACAAGCTTTGGATCACGAGTAAAGGCCTCAGGGGTTGCCAAATCCTCGACGCCGTAGTTTTCCCATAACCCTGTTTGCTTATCTCGAAACGTTGGGATGCCGCTTTCTGCAGAAATACCTGCCCCTGTCAAAATGCAAATGCGCTCTTTCGATGCCAACAATGTTGCCGCAAGTTTTACTTCTGCTATTACCGCTGGTGATAATTCTGCTAACATGAGCCAACCTTTGTTAGTAATGGATATTTTTACTTATGATAGACGGAATTTGGTGGCTTGTCATATTAATCGCCATCATCGTAATTTTATGGTTGGTAGCGAAATCGCGCGGGGCAAAAGCAGGCGAAAAGCACGGTAGTGCCAAGTCAAAAAATACAGTACCGAATGATGCCCTGCAAAAAACATCCGCATTATTAAAGCAGTATTTTCCTGATTATCAAGTCATGCGTAAAGCCAAGCATTTGCTCATCTGTAAACACAATAAAAAAGTGGCGATGATTACCATCGATAAAACACTGGCAGCCGGTCAGCGCCGTTTGGGCGATATTTCTGTGATCAATTATCACCGCGTGCCCAGCCGCGCCCAGCTTGCTACTCATTTGCAAGAGGCAGAGTAGGCGGTGCTTGTATCAGTGGATAAAGAGCAAGTGGGTATTTTAAGAGAAAGTTTTTTTAGAGCTGGTCATTTAACAAGCTGGCCGTTTAAAAGAAGCGGCTCAATTAAATAGTCACGTGACGAATAACAAGTCAGAGGCTGCGAGTAAATTTAACAACACTTGATAGAGGCTACTAGGTAATGACAAGTAATATTGAAAGACTTGAATTTTTGATATTAAAGGGCTTTAGAGGTTTTAGGTAATGCTGAGGAAGGGTGAAATACGATGATTGGTGCGCCCGGCGGGAATCGAACCCACGACCCTCGGCTTCGGAAACCGATACTCTATCCAACTGAGCTACGAGCGCATATGATAACGATATGTCTGACTGTCACGCTTAGATGCGCATGATAACCAGCATAAGATGCCTAGAAATAAAGACCGCTTAGTCTAACAAATAAAACGCATAAAGCCAATAAATGACAGTCGTGATTGAGGTTTTTTAAGAAAAAACAGCCAAGTCATTAAACAAGCATGGCAATTTACCTGCCTTTTCCCTTATAATGTTGGGGAGAATTCATATTTATAATCACCGATTGCAAGTGCGCTGGCACGCGGGATGGCTGTCTGCTATTGAGGACTTAGAGGTCGTCAAAGGAGGACAGACAGAATGTCCGCGCCGTGCTAGTCCTTGTATACGTAATAAGAGAACGTGACGAATGAGAAAAGTAGTTATGTTATCGGCAGCTGCCATTCTAGGAATCGCTAGTATCGCGGTGAGCCAAGCTGAAGATATTGTCGACACGCCTGTAACTGTGACTGACGTCGCAGAAGGCCAAGAAGTCGTAGAAGAGGCACCTCAAACGCTAGGTGGTGAGCCCCAAGCTGCTGCAGACACAACAGATGGCGCTGCACCTGCTGATGGTGCCGCTCCAGCAGAAGGTGAAGAGACCGCCGCTGCAGCGCCTGCCGCTGACGAAGAGCCGATTCCGCAAGATACGCCGCAAGTACAAAAGCTGATTGCTTTGTATCCTAATCTGATTGCCCGTATTCAACCTGTTGCAACTGTATGTTTTGAAGACGATGAAGTGTGTGATGTAACAGCACGCTCATCTGGCCCATCTGCTGGTGACGGTCCTCGTGATGGTAAAGCAGTATACAATGCGGTATGCCATACTTGTCACGCCTCTGGTTTGTTAGGTTCACCTATCTTTGGTGATGCTGGCGCTTGGGGACCACGTATCGCGAAAGGTAAAGATACGCTATATACCCATGCTATCAATGGTTTCAATGCGATGCCTGCCAAAGGCGGCGCGGACATTCCTGATGAAGAAGTCCAAAACGCTGTAGACTATATGGTTGCAGAAGCCAGCTAATTTTTGCTAGCGGCTTTGCTGGCTCTTACAACAGTTATCGATAAAGCGCCTATTTCAGTAATGAGATAGGCGCTTTTTTATAATAAGTATTATTAATACGGTACTTCAAATATAAAGCAGTTGAAATTTGCGATTAGCAGCCTCATTTTATGAGATTACACCGTGTCTTCTAGATAGTAGAGCGTGTTGAACATTTTTATATGGCCTCGGTCAGTATGATAATGACAGTCGAATGTTCAACACGGCCTATTATTCTAAAATCGTGTTTTATACAAATTGATAAAAAATAAGAGGTCTTCATGTCTGATGTACCAGCACTTTCTATCCAAGGCTTATCCAAAACCTATGACAATGGGTTTTCGGCGTTAAAAGGGGTTGATTTAACCGTACCACAAGGTGGGTTCTTTGCACTGCTTGGCCCAAATGGCGCAGGTAAGTCCACCATGATTGGCATTATCAGTTCACTATTTAAGCCAACAACGGGTAGTGTCCATATTTTTGGGACAGATTTATTAGAGAACCCTTCGATTGCCAAACAGTACCTTGGCGTAGTACCGCAAGAATTTAATTTCAATATGTTTGAGAAAGTCGAAGATATCTTGATTACGCAAGCAGGTTACTTTGGTATTCCAGCAAAAGAAGCCAGACCTCGCGCAAAAAGCCTGCTGACAGCACTGGGGCTATGGGACAAGCGTGACAGCAAATCGCGTGATTTATCTGGCGGTATGAAACGCCGTCTGATGATCGCGCGCGCCTTGATTCATAAACCAAAATTACTGATTCTCGATGAGCCCACAGCAGGGGTGGATATTGAGCTGCGCCGCTCGATGTGGGAGTTTATGCAGCAGATCAATATCGAAGAAAACACCACGATTATATTGACCACCCATTATCTCGAAGAAGCCGAGCAGTTGTGTAAACGTATTGCGATCTTGGATCACGGTGAGATTCGTATCAATACAGAAATGAAAGATTTATTGGCGCAGTTATCTGTAGAGACGTTTGTCTTTGATTTAGAGACGCCGCTCAATGAGCAATTGGCTCTGACTGGAGTGACAGACATCTCCCAGCCAGATAAGCAGACGCTAGAAGTCACCCTGACAGAAGGCGAGTCATTAAATGGTGTCTTTGATCAGTTATCCGATAAAGGCATCAAAGTCGGCAGTATGCGTAATAAAGCCAACCGTCTAGAAGAGTTGTTTATGCGCTTGGTTGACAAAAATATTGAAAGTGCAAACAGCATGAAGGAGGCGGGATTATGAGTCAGGAACTAATCGATCATAATAAAACGATGTCACTGAGTAAAAAGTGGATTGCGTTTCGTACTATTTGGTTCAAAGAAGTGCGCCGTATTCTGCGTATTTGGCCGCAGACGCTATTACCGCCAGTGATTACGATGAGCTTGTACTTTGTCATTTTTGGTAAGATGATTGGCTCGCGCGTAGGTGAGATGGGCGGCGTGCCCTACATGCAATTCATCGTACCAGGTTTGATCATGATGTCGATCATTACCAACAGTTACTCGAACGTGGTTTCGAGCTTTTTTAGTGCCAAATTCACGTCTAGTATCGAGGAGCTGCTCGTTTCACCCGTCTCCAAGCATGCAATTTTGATGGGTTATGTCAGCGGTGGTATCTTCCGTGGACTGGCCATCGGTGTCATTGTTTCGATTGTCGCGTTATTCTTTACTGACCTTGGTATTGAGCATTTATTTGTCACTGTATTTACGGTACTTGGCACGTCTACCTTGTTTTCATTAGGCGGTTTTATCAATGCGGTGTTTGCGCGATCATTTGATGATATCTCTATCATTCCAAGCTTTGTATTGACGCCGCTGACCTATCTTGGCGGCGTGTTCTATTCGATGGAAAATTTATCACCATTTTGGCAAAACATCTCGCTATTAAATCCTATCGTGTATATGGTCAACTCATTCCGTTACGGTATTCTTGGCTACTCTGATGTCAACGTTTGGTATTCGATGGCAGCGATTTTTGTGTTCTGTGCAATATTTTATACCATTGCTTATCGCTTGCTCAGTAACGGTTCGCGCGTGCGCTTGTGATGGTCAGCGTGTGAAGCGATAGCGATGCCCAAAGCGCTGTCGGTTGAGCAGTTAGGGTTTAACGATTAAATAGTAGGAAAGTAAATGAGTATTCATGGTATTTTAGGAGAACAAACCACCGATTATCCGACTGAGTATAGCCCAGAGACGCTATATCCTATTGCACGTAGTATGGGACGTGATGTGATTGGCTGGCACGCTGACAAATTAACGGTCGGCGTAGATTGGTGGCAGGCATTCGAGATCTCTTGGTTAAATCTACAAGGTATTTCGCAAGTGGCGATGGCGCGGTTTAGTATTCCTGCCAGCTCGCCCTTTATTGTCGAGTCAAAATCGCTCAAGCTATATTTGAACAGTATCAATTTTACTGAGTTCGCCAGTTGGAATGACGTTCAAGCGTTGATCGCTAAAGACCTGTCAGCCTGTTTGCAAGCGGAAGTACAGGTGGAGTTATTTACGCTGAATGATGCAGCAAGCCTGCTGGTTGCCCAGCCAACAGGTATTTGTATTGATGACACATTGGCAGGTAGCACGGGAAAAATCGCGTTAACTGAGCATCCTGATGCATCACTGTTGAGTAATGATGTAACAGAAGCGAGCAGTGAACGTGTGGCAAATAACAGCAATCAGCCTTATGTTTTTTATTCTAATCTGCTGCGTAGTAATTGCCCTGTGACCAATCAGCCAGATTGGGGCACACTAGCCGTGTCGATAACGACTGACAAGACTTTTAACAACGCAAATATGCTACGTTATATATTAAGTTTTCGTCAGCATAACGGCTTTCATGAGCAGTGTGTTGAGCAGATATTTGCAGATTTGAGCGAGCATTATCAGCCAAGTGAGTTGATGGTACGCGCATGGTACACGCGCCGCGGCGGTATCGATATCAATCCTTGCCGTGTTAGCGATATGGCACTATTGCCTGCGCCGAGTCGCCTGATTCGCCAATAATTTATAAGTCGTACAAAAAAGCGCCTATCTCATTTAATGGGATAGGCGCTTTTCTTGTGTCTCAAATCAAACATATCTGACGTTCAATTTACTGACGCTGTATGCTTGGACTACGATTTATTCACAGCCCAATTTTGCCAGTAGCTCGTCACGGCTAAGCAACTCTTTTTCACCGTCACGACGATTGACATATTCGTATTTGTCTTCAGCGATGTTACGATCAGACACGACGATACGGTGTGGAATACCAATCAATTCTAAATCAGCAAACTTCACCCCTGGGCGTTCGTTACGATCGTCCAGTAGGATGTTGACACCTTTGGCCTTTAGCATCTCATAAAGCTCAGTGGCAGTCTGCATGACCGTCTCTTCTTTTGACTTCATCGGTACGATAGCCACTTCAAAAGGCGCAAGTGAGTCTTTTACATCAGGCGTTTGTGGCCATATGATACCGTTATCATCGTGGTTTTGCTCGATGGCAGCCGCGATGATACGGCTGACGCCGATACCATAGCAGCCCATCATCAAGGTTACAGGCTTGCCAGCTTCGCCTGAGACGCTGCAGCCAAGTGCTTGTGAGTACTTATCACCCAACTGGAAGATATGACCAACTTCGATACCGCGTTTGATTTGTAGGGTTCCCTGACCATCAGGTGAGGCGTCGCCTTCGAGTACGTTGCGGATATCAACGATGCGTGTGATGTGCGCGTCACGATCCCAATTGACTCCGGTTGCGTGTTTGTTGACTTCGTTGGCACCAGCGACAAAGTCAGAGAGAATAGCCGCTGCGCGATCGACGAACACAGGGATATCTAGATCGACACCGATATAGCCTTTGAGCAGTCCTGCGGCTTTTAGCTCCTCTTCGCTCGCCATAGTCAGCGGCGTGTTTACTTCTTCGATTTTTTCCGCTTTGATGTCGTTGAGCGTATGATCGCCACGCAGTACCAACGCAACCAACTGCTCTTCGCCTTCTGGCGTATGACCTTTGACAATCAAGGTTTTCACGGTGGTGGCAAGTGGAATGTCTAAATGCTCAGCAACTGCTTCGCAGGTTGGCATATTAACGGTATCAACGTTGGTTAGCTCTTGGGTCGCAGGCTGACGCTCGCCTGTGCTAATGGCTTCAGCAAGCTCAATATTGGCTGCGTAGTCAGAGATGGTGGAGAAGGCAATGTCATCTTCGCCACTGTCTGCCAAAACATGAAACTCATGTGAGGCAAAGCCGCCGATAGAGCCTGAATCCGCTTGTACCGCGCGAAAGTCAAAACCCAAACGGCTAAAGATACGAGTATAGGCGTCGTACATATCTCGATAAGTCTCAGCAAGTGAGGCTTGATCGATATGGAACGAGTAAGCATCTTTCATGGTAAATTCGCGTGCGCGCATCACACCAAAGCGTGGACGAATCTCGTCACGGAATTTGCTTTGAATCTGAAAGAAAGTAATCGGTAGTTGCTTATAACTACGTAGCTCGCCTTTTGCCAGATTGGTGATGACTTCTTCATGCGTTGGACCCAGCACAAAGTCACGATCATGACGGTCTTTGAAACGCAGTAGCTCAGGGCCGTAGTCTTCAAAGCGTCCGCTGGTCTGCCATAGCTCAGCAGGCTGCGTCATCGGCATCAGCAACTCTTGTGCGCCGATGTTTTGCATCTCTTCACGAACGATGCGCTCAACCTTTTGCAAAATACGCAGACCCATGGGCAACCAAATATACAATCCAGAAGCGATCTTGCGGATAAGACCAGCACGCACCATCAATTGGCTTGAGGCGATGTCGGCATCACTTGGGGTTTCTTTTAGTGTGGCAAATAAAAATTGACTGGCTTTCATAAATAAAGCGTAACCTTATCTTTGATAAAAAAATAAGAAATAGTAGGATGTTGAGCGTATGGCTAATCGTTTCATTGCCGCCGCAAGCTTACCTTTATCACTTAGCAATATTCTAGGGTATTTCCTAGTTACTCACATGCTGGTATAAAAAAGCACATCAGTAAGAACCACTCTTATAAGAGTAAACAAGAGAGGCAAATTTGATTTAAGGTATGAATATGCCGAAATGCAAGATATTCAGGGCAAGAGCCTGATAATGCTAAAAGACTGACATTTTATACATACAATCTGACTATGTTAGGTAAAGTTCGCCTAAGACGCAATGACTTTTTATCTTTTCAGACCGAACGTTATACAAAGGCTGAGATGAGGCTCGAATAATTGAGTTGTTTATAAGCTTTTAAGCCAAAGGTAATGTATGTTTTGGAGATTGCCTGATTTACGTATTATGTAGAAGATTGGTAGCCATTACTTGAATTTACTGCACAATAGTCGCAGTTACAGGTTAAGTATTTGTTTTAATTGTATAAAACCGTTGGTCATCTGAAAAACGATGCACTCTTATAACGATGCACCTTTATAAAGGTAACTTCTATGAGTAGTCCTGATATGAACAATACCAATGGCACCCACAAGCCAGCGAAGCAGCCTATTGCCACAATGTCTTGGGTAATATTACTCATCGGCTTAGCAGCCATCGTTTTTGCTATTTATAGCGCGCAAAAAATCACAGAAGAAGAACCGATAGAAACCATTACTCGAGAAGGCGTGGTCACGCAAATCCAGCAATTAAACAGACTCCATACCGTCGCGTTTAGTGTTGATACGGTGATTACGAGTGAGCGTCCGGGGAGTTGGATGAAGTTGTGGCAAGATGAACAAAAAGCGCTGTTCATCGCTCATGGCCGCGTCGAAGCAGGGGTTGATCTGAGTGCTTTGACGCCTGAGATGGTGCAGGTCATTCAGCCTACTCAAACTATAACTGATGCAGAGGATGAGCAAGCAGCGAATAATGCACCTGCCTCAGCCATGCCACAAATCAATATTACCTTACCACCTACAGAGATATTTTCAGTATATTTAGATGATATCGAGATTTATGACTGGCAGACAGGCGCTTTTGGCATGATGCAAGTTGATCCTAAGATATTGGCGCAAGCACAAACCATGGCAAAAAAAGAAGTGCTAGAGCGTGCCTGCCGAGGAGATGTCATGAATATGGCGCTGCAAAATGCTCAAACGCAATTGCAGCAGCTGTTTGCTTTAACGGGTGCTGTCGTGACGGTCAACACGCAGGGTGCAGGCGCATGTCAGTTGCCAGCAGTCACTAACAGCTAGTTTACTCTTTTTTAAATTCAGCAATGGCGAGCTTACGTGCTGATTTATGTTCGACTATCGGCGCAGGGTAGTCAGCATTTGCAAAGTCTCCACCCTTCGCCAGTGCTTTACGCATTTTATCCTCACTATGCAAAGTGCTCGCGGGGATGTCTTTTAGTTCTGGTAGCCACGTTTTGATAAATATCGCTTTTTTATCATGAGTGCTGCCTTGGCTAAAGGGGTTCATAATACGGAAGTAGGGCGCTGAGTCAGTACCTGTTGATGCGCTCCATTGCCAGCCGCCATTATTGGAGGCAAAATCCCCATCGATGAGCTGCTGCATAAAGTAACGCTCACCCAAGCGCCAATCAATCAACAAGTCTTTGGTCAAAAACATTGCTGTGACCATGCGCAGTCGATTGTGCATAAATCCAGTAGCGTTCAGACAGCGCATCGCCGCATCAACGAGTGGTACGCCTGTTTTGCCCGTGCACCATGCTTGAAAATCATCGTCATCGTATGACCAGCTGACTTTGGTGTCAGTGTCCTCTTTATACGCTTTATGGCGAATCAGGTTTGGCTTATCGACCAGCACATGACGATAAAAATCTCGCCAAGCAAGCTCGCTTATCCAGCGGTCGATATCTTCATTATCGCCATCATTACCGTGTAGCTTTTCTTGTACTTTGCTGGCTTGTAAATAGCAGAGCCGCGGGCTGATGGTGCCTATAGTGAGATAAGCGGATAGCTGACTGGTGGCATGCAGGTGCGGCACATCACGGCTGACATCATAGTCATTGATATCATCAGCGACAAACTCATCTAAGCGCTGGCAAGCAGCAGACTCCCCTGCAGGATAGGCGTCCCTTGCGGCAGTGAGTTGGGCTTTTATATCGATATGCTGTAACGAGTCCTCTTTTTGCAGCGTCTTTTGATAATCGCCAAGCATTTCTTCACTGAGGGCTTTGATATCGTCAGCTGTATGGGCACTATTTTTCGATGATTTTAGCTCGATTTTATCATCGCAGTCGACTGCTGGTGCGTCATGCATTTGAATGGTGCTAACGTCTAGCGTATGTCGCCATTTCTTATAAAACGGCGTGAAGACTTTATACATACTATCGCCGTCATTTGTCGTGATACTCAGCGGTGGCAAGATACATTGGTCATGCCAGCGGACAAACTCGATGTCGTCTTTTGCAAGCTGCTCACACAATTGCTCATCACGACCAATCTCATTGCCTTCGTATTCATGGTTAGCCATGACGCAGCTGATGTCGTTGTCCTTACATAAGCTCGTCAGAGACTCTATACAGTCAGAAAAGCTTGGACAGAGCTGTACCATTAAAGTGATATTCAGTTGTGATTTCAAATCCTTTGCTAGTATAGGTAACGTACGGGCAATATGGTCGACTTGCACCAGAGAGGTGTCATGCTGTTGCCACTGCTCGGGCGTCAAAAAGAATATGGCGGATACCGATGCATTGTCTTCATTAGCCCGCTCGCACAGTGCTGCCAATGCAGTATTGTCATGAATACGCAAATCTCGACGAAACCACATCAAGTAATGCAACGGACTGTCGCTATCGCTACTGTCATTGTTTTTATTATTGCTACCATTGTTGTTAGTAGTCTTTGACATCAAAGTATCCCTATATGAATCAATCGCAATCATAAACAAAACTCGGCATAAAAGTATGCTAGGATAAGTTTTTGGATGCAATGGCTTTGCCGTTTGCGTAACAAACTCTCATCATATCTCTCGATTTATCTTTAGTCTGACGCTATCTGATGTCGCTAGAATCGATGTCAGATTTATGAATATAAAATCCAAGGTCACAAAATGCACGTTAAGTTTTGCGGATTTACTCAGCTTAGTGATATACAGACTGCGGCACAGTTAGGTGCAGACGCAGTCGGTTTGGTGTTTTATCCGCCAAGTCCGCGTGCGGTCACGATAGAGCAAGCACAGACATTGAGTGCTGCGGTACCTGCTTTTGTGAGCGTAGTGGCGTTAGTGGTCAATATGCCTAAAGAAGAGCTGGTCAAATTAGCAAACGATGTACCTTTTGATATCCTTCAGTTTCACGGTGATGAAATGCCTGAACAATGCGAGCAGCTGGCAAGCCGTGTCAATAAACGCTGGATCAAAGCATTGCGTATCAATGCAGAGCAAGACACGCCAGATAGCGTTCGTGCTCAGATTGCACAGTTTGCTGACGCAGGTGCCAGTAGTATTTTGCTGGATGCGTATCATCAAGCGGCATATGGCGGGACAGGGCAGCGCTTTGACTGGAGTCTCATTCCCCATGACAGCGCGCTACCAATTGTATTGGCTGGTGGTCTTGATGCGCAAAATGTCGCAGAGACATCAAATCTGCCCATCTACGGCGTCGATGTCAGTGGTGGTATCGAGGTTGATAAAGGCAAAAAAGATGCTGCCAAGATGCGTGCCTTTATGAAAGCGGTCAAGCGCGACCGATGGCAAAACGCTACGGTCACTGACGCCATTTAAGTTTGTTATCGTAGGTTATTTTCTATATATAATAGGCTTATTTGGTCGTTATTCCGATTTTTCCGTTCCAATCTTATTTCATTTTTCTCTTTATATTTATTCTAAAAAATACCACTTATTACAGTAGGAATTACCATGAGTCATGTCGCGAACAAAGATTTATCTACTACAGCACAATCTGTAAACACCTTTACCAATCCTGAAAACGTGCAAGATTTTAACCAATACCCTGATGCACGTGGCCATTTCGGTGTACATGGTGGACGCTTTGTCTCTGAGACGCTGATGGCCGCATTAGAAGAGCTTGAGACGCTTTATACCAAAGTCAAAGCAGATCCAGCGTTTTGGGAAGAGTATCATAACGATTTGGTTAATTATGTCGGTCGTCCAACGCCGCTGTATCATGCCAAACGCTTGAGTGATGAGATCGGCGGCGCGCAAATTTACTTTAAGCGTGAAGACCTGAACCATACTGGCGCGCACAAAGTAAACAACACCATTGGACAAGCATTGCTTGCCAAGATGTGTGGCAAAAAACGTATCATCGCCGAAACTGGCGCAGGACAGCATGGTG
Source organism: Psychrobacter sp. PSP (assembly GCF_024085615.1). NCBI lineage: Bacteria > Pseudomonadati > Pseudomonadota > Gammaproteobacteria > Moraxellales > Moraxellaceae > Psychrobacter > Psychrobacter sp. PSP. The sequence continues at coordinate 411,510 of NZ_JABLTF010000015.1, read as the reverse complement.
TCGCGACCGCAACGATTGCTGCGCGCTTGGGCCTAGAATGTATCGTCTATATGGGTGCTGACGATGTTGAACGTCAAAAAATGAACGTCTATCGTATGCGTTTGCTTGGTGCGACAGTGGTGCCAGTAACGTCTGGCTCACGCACGCTAAAAGACGCGATGAACGAGGCGATGCGTGATTGGGTGACCAATGTTGATAGCACGTATTATATTATTGGTACCGTTGCAGGGCCGCATCCTTATCCGCTATTGGTTCGTGATTTCCAAGCGATTATTGGAAAAGAAGCGCGCATTCAGCATTTAGAAAAAACAGGCAAAATGCCAGATGCGTTGGTTGCTTGTGTCGGTGGTGGCTCAAACGCGATTGGCTTGTTCTTTGATTTCCTCAATGATACCGACGTTAAGATGTATGGCGTCGAAGCCACGGGTGATGGTATCGAGTCAGGTCGTCATTCTGCACCATTGGCGGCTGGTCGTATCGGCGTGCTGCATGGTAACCGTACTTACCTCATGGCAGATGATGATGGTCAGATTCAAGAGACGCATTCTATCTCAGCCGGTCTTGATTACCCAGGTGTTGGTCCGGAGCATAGCTTCTTAAAAGACATGAAACGCGTTGAGTATGTCGGCTGTACTGACAAAGAGGCGCTAGAAGGTTTCCATGAAGCCACGCGCAAAGAAGGTATCATCCCTGCGCTTGAGACTTCTCATGCTATCGCTTATGCCTTAAAACTGGCGAAAACCATGACGCCTGATCAGACAATCATCGTTAATATGTCAGGTCGCGGTGACAAAGATTTGCATTCAGTAATGAAGGCAGAAGGGATTGAGATGTAGTAACAAGTCATTTGATGAATGATCAATTTATAAGTTGCTAAACTCTCCTTCATAAAGAAAATTGCCTAATGCCCTTTACCTAATATAGCTTGTTAGATAAAGGGTTAAGTAAGCCAGTTTATAATAATTAAGAGACCACTATGACCCGAATTGAAAGCACTTTTGAAACTTTAAAATCACAAAACAAAAAAGCCCTGATTCCTTATGTGATGGCAGGCGATCCTAATCCTGCAACGACCGTTGGTCTATTGCACGACTTAGTCAAGCACGGCGCAGATATGATTGAAGTGGGCTTACCGTTCTCTGATCCAATGGCAGATGGCCCAACCGTATCGCTAGCGGGTGAGCGTGCATTAGCTGCAGGTACCAGTACGCGTGATGCGCTCAAGATGGTGGCAGAGTTTCGCCAAACCGACACGCAAACGCCAATCATCTTGATGGGCTATCTTAATCCTGTAGAGATTATCGGCTATGACAATTTTGTCACGCTATGCGAGCAGTCAGGCGTTGATGGTTTATTGATGGTAGATTTGCCACCAGCCGAGGCGGGTAGCTTTACGCAGCATTTGACCGACCATTCAATGAATGAGATTTTTTTGCTGTCGCCGACCACTTTGCCTGAGCGCCGTGAGCAAGTATTGACCCATTGCGGTGGTTATATTTACTATGTATCGCTAAAAGGTGTGACGGGCTCAGCCACGCTAGATACTGACGATGTAGCAACTCAAGTGCAAGCAATCAAAGCAGAAACAGACTTGCCAGTATGCGTCGGCTTTGGTATCCGTGATGGCGCTTCTGCAAAAGCAATTGGTACTCATGCGGATGGTGTTATCGTGGGTAGTGCATTGGTACAGAATTTTGCAGATATTGATGCCAATGACACCGCGGCTGTGGCCAAGGCTCAGCAAAACATTATGGCAAAAATGGATGAGCTGCGTGCGGCATTAGACAGTCTGAGTGCTTAATATTCATTATCCTAGTATCGCTTTTATTAATCTAACAGCGGCAAGATGTTTTAAGTATCTCATTGAGGCAATTTGATAAAGGTAATAGCTGGTTTGAAGGGGTTATTTTGAGTAGTTGTCCTTGAATCGCGAAGTTAAATAATGGGAATCAATGACTCAAAAACGTTACTGAAAGATGACGTTAAATGACTTTGCTAAATTTAGTTTACGAGTGTAAACTAACATGACTATTATATGGCGTCTGATAGCCGTGATTTGTCAGTGACTAGTTTCAAAAAGCATCTGCCAAAAAGCATTTGCCAAAAAGTCTCAACAAGCACATCATCTATCAACAAGCACCTAACCAAATGATCGACACGTAAGATTGATACATTAGCGTGTCGCATAATTGCTCATGTTATGACTGGGTTTGACGCTTTGTTTAGACAACCATTAAACTCTCAATGACAAGCGAATGAGCCAACTTGTCAATAAGCCTTTTATGATGGCAAATAATATGACTGATACAGCAACAAAACTCGATAATAATACTGCTAAAGCCGAGCCAAACAGCAACGCGGATAGGCAGTCATGGTTTAACCGTCCTATACCAGGTATCAAGCAGCAATTAACTGCGCAATTGACCGCGGTAGAGACTGAACCGTCGACCAAATGTAGCAATTGTCATTCTGTGATTACCAACACCGCACTGATTTTTAACTGCTATGTGTGTCCGCACTGTGATCATCATTTACCGATGAGTGCTCGTGAGCGCTTAAATTGGTTGCTTGATCAAATAGACGGTGAGACAGGGCAAGAATTCACTGCCAAAGATCCGCTGAGCTTTGTGGATAGCAAGCCATATCCTGCGCGTATGAGCGAAGCACAAGAAAAAACGGGCGAGAGTGAAGCGCTGGTTGCCATGTACGGCAAGCTGCGTAACCTTGATATTGTCGCTTGTGCCTTTGATTTCCGTTTTATGGGCGGCTCGATGGGTTCAGTGGTTGGCGATCGTTTTGTACAAGCCGCTGAAAGAGCGCTTGAGCAAAAAATCCCATTAGTCTGCTTTGCCGCGTCAGGCGGTGCACGTATGCAAGAAGGTCTGTTGTCATTGATGCAAATGGCACGCACGGCGGCAGCGATTGAACGTCTAAAAATCGCTGGTATTCCGTATATTGTGGTATTGACCAATCCTGTCTACGGCGGTGTGACTGCGTCATTGGCCATGCTGGGTGATATTCATTTGGCAGAACCAAAAGCGATGATTGGCTTTGCGGGTAAGCGTGTAATCGAGCAGACCGTGCGTGAGACGTTAGAAGAGCCGTTCCAACGTGCAGAGTTCTTATTAGAGCATGGCGTCGTAGATGAAGTGGTGCATCGTCATCAACTGATTGATACGATCTATCGTTTGCTCGCAAAACTGTGCCACGTACCTAATGTAGATGCTTAATAAGATGTATGGCTCAGTATCATGAGTCAATTATTGAGTGCATAAACGCCTAGCCGCGTGCTAACATCTACTGCATATGCAAGACCCTCTAATAGCATTTATCGTCATTGCACGGTAAATGCTATTTTTGGTTTTAGCCAACAAATATATTTCTGTTTCTTATTAAATTTCCTATAGGTTTTATCCATGTCTGATCTTGTAGCGCCCAACTCTAGTAGCCCTAACGACAACGTTGGTTTGGTCAGCTTGACCGAATGGCTAAATTATATGCAGCAAATACATGTGTCTGCGATAGATATGGGACTATCGCGTGTATTGCCTGTTGCCGAAGCGCTAGGAGTAGTAAAGTCAGCTAAAGATGACGCTTATGTCTTCACTGTGGCAGGCACCAATGGTAAAGGCTCTACGACCGCTGTTATCGCCGAAATGTGTAAAGCCGCAGGTTATAAGACGGCACTATATCAATCGCCACACTTGAGCGTATTTAATGAGCGCGTGCGTATCAATGGCGAAATGGTCAGCGATGAGACGCTGATTGATGCTTTTAGCAAAGTCGAAGCAGCACGTTTAGAGTGCGATTTGACCTTGTCATTCTTTGAGATGACAACGCTGGCCGCATTACTCATATTTGCTGAGGCAGACTGTGATGTATGGGTGTTAGAAGTTGGATTAGGCGGACGGTTAGATGTGGTCAATATTATTGATCCTGATATGGCAGTGATTACTAATATTGGTATCGATCATGTCGACTGGCTCGGTGACAATGTTGAGGACATCGGTCGCGAGAAAGCAGGTATATTGCGCCAAGGTATTTCTTTAGTTTATGGTGCTATTGAAATGCCATCTAGCGTGCAGCACGCTATCGATAATAAGCAAGCGACTTGTTATCAAATTGGGCAAGATTTTAGCTACCGCGATATTGACTCAATGATTTGGCAATACAGTAATGCGGCAGTTACCTTGCAACTACCATGCCCTGCGCTATCCTTGACCAATACTGCTAATGCACTATCGGCGGTACTTGCAAGCCCGTTGAAAGTCGATGTAAGTGCCATCGAGCAGGCATTGCAAACTGTCAAACTGGCAGGGCGCTTTGATTATCGTGAAAGCCATCATCGCCATTGGTTGTTTGATGTGGCGCACAACGAGCAAGGTGTGGAATTTTTATTAGCGCAGTTATTGCCATTTTGGCATCAGCATTTGAGTAAACACGGCAGCCAAGCTGATAGAGACCTTCCAAAAATCAAAATGTTGTTCTCTATGTTGGGTGATAAAGATATCGACAAAGTAGTACAACGTCTGACTCAAGCAGGCTTGCCGATTAGTGATTGGTTCATTGCTGAGATTGATTATCCTCGTGCCGCGAGTACCGAGCAGCTACAAGGCGTCTTAGCCAAATACATAGATACTCGCCATGTCCATGATTTTGATGGTTTACAAGCAGCGACGGAGGCGGTCATACAGGCAAGCCAACCACAAGATTTGATCGTCGTATGTGGTTCGTTTCATACGATTGGCGAAGCGCTTGCTGCACTTGCCGTATGATCATTTAAGTTAAGGTGGCGCCTGTTTAGTGTTAATCTTAGTACTTGCCTGATGGCAGACAGCACGAAAAATATGCTTTATAATCAAAATGATTTGCAAGACTGGCATAAATGGGTCGGCATAGATTTTGAACACTGATGGCAGTAACTGGCGGTACGAGGTATTTATTAGCGCAATTATCTATATTGCTGTAAGACAGTCCCTGCGCCGCTCAATCAACCTTATCACCAACTAAGAGACGTAAACGGATGAACTTTTCGAGACAAGCCTTATTGGGCATTGGGATGATTCTAGGCGGTAGCGTGATGTTATACGCCATGGTGCAGCAGATTGGCGAGAGCAACCAGCCACAGCCAACATCAGCGATGATAGAGAAACCAACGACCGAGCAAGAATCTCCGCAACCGCTAACGACTGACATTGAGACAGAAAAACGTATCCTTGCGCAAAAGCAAAAAGAACGTGCTGCTCGTGTTGCCGAGCAGGAGAGACGCGCACAGGAGTTTTTGACAGAACAAGAAGTGGCTGAAGCAGAAGCGTTGGCCAAAGCCCGTGCTGAAAGCCAGCAGTATGTCAAAAATATCGCGGCGACAAATGAACAGAGTGAGAGTTCAGAAGACGTAAAAGACACAGAAAAAAGTGTCAAAAGTAAGGAAGTGCAAGATGCTGAAAAATTGGTCAAGGCAGCCGATGATGCAGTGAATGAAGCCAAAGCAAAAAAGCAGGCGGAAGATGAGCAGCAACAAGCCAAAGCAAAACAAGAAAAAGCCGCTGCTGAAAAACTAGCAGAAAGTAAAAAAGAAGCAGAAGCGAAAAGACAAGCGGACGCTCAAGCTGCGGCCGAAAAAAAGAGAGAGGCAGCTGAAGCGGCTAAAAATGAACCACCAAAATCGCCCTCTGAGTATCAAGTCAAAAAAGGCGATGGGTTGATTAAGCTTGCAAGACAATACAACATGCCTGTCGAAGTCTTGGCTCAAGCAAATAACATTTCACCATCGACTTCATTACAGTTAGGTCAAAACATTACCATACCTTCGCGCAGTCAAGTGCAACGTCTGGAGCGAGAAGCGGCCGCCGCCAAAAAAGCGGCTGAGGCTAAGCGAGACGCTCAGCAAAAGCTTCGTGAGGCTCGTCAAAAAGTCAAAGAAACCGATGCGAAAGGCAGCTTTGGGGTGCAAGTAGCGCTCGCAGATAATCAGGCCAAAGCGGATCAACTAGCGAAAAAATTCAAAGAGGCTGGATATCAAGTGAAGACCAGTCCGACCAGTCGCGGTGTACGCGTCATTGTTGGTCCTGAACGTGGAAAGGTTGCCGCATTGGCACTAAAAGATAAGATCAATAGTGATTCTAACGTCAATACGACCGGTGCTTGGGTGCTTTATTGGCGTTAAATAAGACATCAGTGGGGTATCCCTTATCACGACCTACACGCTGATATATGGCTTAGCTGTCATCTTATCGATTTAGACCATGATTATTTTTAAACACGACAACCACTGTCGTGTTTTTTGTTTTATCGTTTGCCGATTGGCGCAAGCTTGGTTACGATGAGCACATTTTTATTACTCATTTTTGTATAACCTGTCAGCCTATAAAGGTTGCCCTGTGGTGATCAGCCGATCATTGACTCTTCAGAGTCTTGAACGCTAGCCGGTCACTGTTATATTGTATAAGGTAAAACCATGTCATTTGGCGCTATATTTTTAATCTTGGCCGTTGGGTTTTTAGGACTGATTACGTTACCAAAGCTATTGGCGAAACGTCCAGTCGCAGAGCCTGAGTCAAAGCCTGTGCGCGGTGATGAGCTGGCTATCTGGCCATTTGCCCCAATGCCAATCATGACCGACACTGAAGTGATATTTTTTAATAAATTAAAAAATGCGCTGCCAGAGTATCATATCTTTGTGCAAGTTCAGCTGTCACGAATCATTGAAGCCAATAGTGACGAGACATCCGAGCGCAGCTTTTGGTTTAATCGTATCTGTCGCCAGAGCGTTGATTATGTAATCGTGGATGTTGACGCTCAGACCACGCTAGTTGCCATCGAGCTTGATGACTGGACACATAGCAGCAAAGCGCGGCAAAAGGCTGATGATAAAAAAGACAAAGCCCTAGCTAGTGCAGGCATCGCCATCGTTCGTTTTCACGCTGAGCGTATGCCTAGTGCCGATATGCTGAGATACGAGCTAATGCAGGTGATTGAGAGTTATTAAATGGTTCACTAAGCTTCTTTGGTTGTTAAAATGAGACAGTTATTCAAACTATCTAGCTTAGACTATTCTTTTATTTGGCTTAACTGCCTTGGATAAATGACAATCAGTCGCTCACCTTCGAAGTACAATCCTGTTCTGAGGTTTGGCGTGTCAGGGTAGGTAAGGGGCGGCTGACACCGACCATAGCGGTCATAAAAGTCGCGCTTAGTGAACCATTCAATATAATGCGCGGCTCGCAATGAAGTGGTGTCAATCGTCGCAAGAGCGGCTTTATCTCTCTTATCACACCATTCATGTATCGGAAAGCTGGGTGTTAGCCAATGAGGCCAATCATAATCACCAAGGTTGGTTGTGTTAATCGGTAAAAAGAATCGCCCTTTGATTACACCATAGCGTTTGTCTATTTTGACCTGCCCGTGATCTTCCGTATCTACCCAGACGGCTCGAAACTGCTTGGTTTGCATGTGCGTCATCTTACGCTGTAGATTATCATTGGAGTTAATCCCTACCCAGTTCACAGGCTCAAAAGGTGCTGATCCCATAAAAAATTTAATGGCTAGTTCCCAATGCTCCACCAGCCTCTCTTCATGATTATACAAAATCAAATCAAGCTCACCGACAGTCTGCTTACCATTGTACAGCTGTACATTATTAGCTAGTGTCTCGTACGGATGCAGATTACGCGCAAACCCATCCTCTAACCAAAACGATAGTAGTCCCTCAAAGTGAAACCCCAATCGATTGGGACTAGGGCGTTTGAGTAAATAGCGAGTCAGCTCTTGATAGGTGGCAGTGGTGTCTAGCTCTGTTAATCGTTGCTCATACGCTTCAAACTGTGTCTGCCAAAATTGTGCACTATGCACAGCAACGGTATGTGTGCTCTGATGCGGTGCAAAGTCTAGCCACGTGGTCAAGACATTGGGACATGCCAGTACATAAGCCAAATCGCGCACGTAAGGCCGGCGGAAACGCTCCCAAGGTACATCATCTATGAGGCGATTATGTGTGGGTTTATTGATAGGCTCGGACATAGGATAAACCATCATTGTGGTGAGGCATTTACCCTAACGGCTCGCTCTATAAAAGTCTATAGGATACGAGTATCGGCGATGGCAGTGCTAAGCTTTTTGGCTTCAAAACATGATATTAATGTGATGGATATGAATACTGATATCAGTAAAATTTAGCACAAAAAAAAGCCAACCATTGAAAACAATGATTGGCTTTTCTCTTTACTGCTATGTTTGGTCGGAACGGCAGGAAGTAAAGTAAAGGCTGTATGCCTTTTAATATATAGGTTTTATTATTTTTAATATCAACGATACCAACAATAATACCAACAATCGTTTTTAATAATGCCCTTTTTTGGCTGTTTGCTGCTTCACTCAATATTATTTTGTAATTATTTTTACTGTTTACCGTTTCAACATTTCTCAACATGATAGGGCGGTGTCATTGTTCAGGACTTTGCAAGCGGTGACCGCAGCCATCTGCATATTTTTACGACCGCGAAATTAAAAGTTTAGGGGGTTGCTTTTTGTTTGCATGGGGTTGAATTAATCACTGCACGCGCTCGGTAATGGCACTTAAATGCGTGCGTTTTTAATGCGTTTTATTGCATCTGTACTATTTAGCCCGTTGGGAATTATTCCAATTTTTTGCTTCCTAAAAAATATTTGCTTCCACTCTTAGCCGTTTGCTGTCCTGACTTGGCGATGAATAGGAATAATAGAAAATTCGCTGTTTTGCTTCCTATTTTCCTTGCTTCCTCGCTTTTTGCTTCCATTTTGGGGCATCTGCTCATTAGGTTTTGAATATCAGGTTTTATTAGGTTTTGTGCAGCCCATAAAAAAGGCAAACGCATAACGTTCACCTCTCAGAATAACAATCATTAAACATTAAGCCTCTAAAAAAGGTTCGGCTTTAGGAGTCAGAGTGACTTGCAAGCCCATACCATCAATAATTTTTAGCATGGTGTCAAAGCGGGGCTTTTCGGACTGTAGGGTTTTATAAAGACTTTCACGTCTTATGCCTGTCTTTTCTGCCAGCTCATTCATGCCCTTTGCGCGTGCAACATCGTTTAATGCTTGGATAAAGTCACTAGGTGTGCCATCGCTCAATGCTTCATTCAAGTAAGCATTAATAAGGGTTTCATCTGTTAGGTACTCTGCTACGTCAAAACGGCTGATCTTAATATCGGTCATTGGGGGTGCTCCTTTTCTTGTTCCTTAACCTGCTGCCATAGGGTGCAAGCCTTATCAATGTCGCTTGCTTGGCTGTCTTTACTGCCTCCTATCAATAATAGATAGAGGGTATCGCCTTGCTTGGCATAATAGACACGGTAACCATTGCCTTTGAATATTCGCATCTCATAGATACCGTTTGTATTGGCTAATGGCTTATGGTCACCAAAATTGCCGCCTTGCGCTCGCTTGATACGTGCCAGTATGCCTACTTTGCCTAACGGGTCTTTGAGCTTGTGCAACCAGCGTCTAAATTGTTCGGTTTGGTTAATATCAATCATAGGGGTAAATTATAAGAATACTTATAATTAATTGTAAACTTTTGGATAATAGATAACAAGTTACGATTGTATGTGGCATATATAGAAGTGTAGGCAAAACAAAAAGGCAGACGTTTAACGCCTACCTTTTATTGTTTTGTCTTAATGTGATTGTGCGGACTTAACCCACCACGTTGATGTCATCAATCTGCTGCATCAGCTCATTGGTTAGGCTAAGCGCTGCGATGATATTCATATAGTGCTTGATATCGCTATGATCTAGCGTTCGACCTTGACGATCTTTAAGCCACTTTTGCGCGGGCTGATATCCACCGATATAGAACTCCCATGCGATTAGCGGTACATTGGTAAAATACTGAGTATCGTTAAGCCAAACTTTACCAATGCTGCTATCTACTTCGTCAGGCTCAAAGCCAACGCTGTTTTTGGTCATTTTACGAGTAACGGCATTATCACCTCCTACGGGATAACCTATACCAAGCGCTTTAGTTTGTGCGGCAATCTTTGGTGACTCTAATAAGTGAATTTGACGTAGCTCTCCACCTAGCGTCACCAACTGCCAAAAAGCATCGGCATCGCTGGGATAGGGCACGCGTGGGAAGTCGATTTTTAAGAACTCTTTATAAGTCTCACGATATGTCGGGCTGTGCAATACGGCATAGATATAATCAAGAATATCTATCGGCGCAAACGTGCCAGCCGTATCTTCCTTTTCATTGGTAAAGGTTAATCCAATCGCTTTGGCAATGTCTGTCACGATTTCGGTGTCAAGGTTTGGTGTTCGGGCTGGCTTGTCTTCATCTTTTGATTCTAATAGATTGGTTTGGGTGTCTTGTTCAGGGTATAGGTAAAGTGGGAAGATATATCCAGTTTCCTTTGTTTGTAGAGAAACAGTACATCTCTCAATAATAGCTTTAGATAAAAATATATGTTGAAAGTCAAATGTGCTTTGCTGGCGGCAAGTGATAAGCGAAATATTATCTTCGTTTAAGTGTTTAATAGTGTTCCAGCTTGGTCTTCTCTGTAGCGAGGTATCATAATATGTTGCTCTCATGTCAAAAGGACGATACAGAATATTCTTAAAATATTCTTCTGAAAACTCACTTACGACTAGATTATCTAATAACTTAAAACTGCTAGTATTCTTTATCTTATATTCGTTTAGAACACTAGGTTCATGTTTATTATCCAAAACTCTTTTTATTTTGTCCCCTAGCTTCTCATTATTCCAGTCTATAAATAGTGCGTCTCTACCAGTTTCTATACCAGTATTACTAGCCTGAAAAATTTCGTTTAGTGAAAAATAAGCATCGTATTTCACCTTATTACTATAATCAATTCTAATAAACTCAAAATTTGGTAAGCTAGGCTTTAATTCATCCCAAAATACTTTGTTTAAATTGTGCTGTTCTAAAAATTCATACTTAGACTTCCTTGTACCAAACAAGCTATGTACAAAAACCTTGCCTAATTCACTTGCTTTTTTCTTGTTCGTTTTTATAAAGATATTAATGGAAACACCTGCCATAATATCAAAAACGTTTTCATCTTTACCACCGTCTGGCGCAGTTTCCTGTTTACGAGAATTGCCATGTAAATCAAGAATGTAAACCTTATCAAAACTCTCTAGCAAACTTTTACGCATCTGCCGATGAATAACACCATCAACAAAGCTGTTGTTAGTAATAAACGCTAAAATACCCTCACCGTTTTTTTCAATATAGTGCTGACCATATCTAATGAATTTAATATAGTCATCTGATAGTGGCTGAATATTACGCTCATTCAAATCTTTTTTATAATCTGCTATTAAGTCTTGAATCCAATCCCCTTTATTCGTGCTACTCACCGCATAAGGTGGATTACCGATTACTACCATCACTGGTGCATCACGCTTAATGGCGTTAGCCTCGTTTGCCTCAGCAGACAGCCAGCCAGCAAATAGCGTTCCTGTATCGGGGTTATGTTCTTCTAGTGAGTTAGTCAGATAGACTTGCATACGTTTAGGTTTGATCGGCTCATAGCCTGTATCAGCAAGTAGCATATCAAGCTTTAAGTGCGCCATTGCATAGCTTGCCATCAATAGCTCAAAACCGTGCAAGCGTGGCAATAGGTCTTGCTCAACGTAGCTGCTCCAAATGCCGCCCATATTTTCAAACTGACTGTGAAATATATGCTGAATAATGGCGGCAAGGAATGTCCCTGTACCAGTCGCTGGATCAAGAATTTGCACCTTATGTACCAACTCTTTAACCATCTTATAGCCCGTCTTAGTACGACTATCAGGGGTTTGTGTCTGTTTTTCTATTTCTATCTTACTGGTATCTGCTATACCGTCTGCTAAATCGAATTCAGACTTCAAAATATCATCTACAGCGCGGACAATAAACTTAACCACTGGCTCAGGGGTGTACCATACACCGCGCTGCTTACGAAGTTTAGGGTTGTACTCTGCAAGGAAAGTCTCGTAGAAGTGAATGATAGGGTCTTGTGTTTGAGTAGTCTTACCGAAGTTTTTGAGGATAGCTGCTACATCGGTGGCGCGAAATACATCAGCAAGGTTATCTACCGTAGTCTTGATACGTGGGTCAATATCAATACCAGCCACATGAGAGAACAGCTTTCTTAAAAATGGATTGGTTTTAGGGATAAGCTCAGCTGCCTCTTGACGACTAAAAGTATCTAGGGTGTCATCATGCAAACGTGCGGCAAACATACCATAGGCGAGTGTTTGCGCGTAAATATCAGCAAAGTCTGCTGGGGTTAAGTCATGTATAAGTACGCCCTTAAAAGTTTCAAACTGGGCACGTAGGTCTGAATTATCGTCTGAATGTTCATCGCTGATTAGTGCCTGATAAAGCGTATGTTCAAGTAATCGCGCTTTACCCGCCATCAAGACTGCAAGACGTTGAGCAGATTTAATCGTTTGTCCGACATACACGCAGAAATCACGCAATAGCTCAGCTAAGCGCTTAAACTCACTGTCGTGTGTCTTCACCGTGCCAGCGATCAACTCACCGACACAGACCTGATGAACGCGCTCGCCATTGACATAAAACTCAAAGCGTAGATAGTCCGTAATAATCAGGTTGTCTAAGGCTGCTTTATATCTATCAAACTGTTCTTTATAAAGTTTAGAGCTTAAATCCTTGCCTACGTCTTTAGCTTCGATAAAGCCAATCGGAATCTCTTTTTTACTTATTAAAAAATCAGGGTTACCGCAGTCCGTTACTTGGCTTGGTTCATTGGTGACCATCACATCAGACACTAGGTTGTTTATCAAATCCTCTAAATCTTTACGGAAAGTATGTTCTGAGCTATGACCTAACTTAACTCTTGAGGCTACTTTATTGACGTAATCGCTAACGTATTGATGATTGCTATCTGACATAGATATCCCTAAGTGGTATTGATGAATAAATGGGCTGGATTATAAAATTTAAAATAAGGTATGAAAGTTGTGAGGGTTCGCCTATAGGGCGCGGGTGCTATATCAATATAACGTCACTGTTTGGCATCTTAGCGATAATGCTTACCTCACCACCTAACGCTCTAACATAGTTTTGCAAAGTCGATAGCTGAATGTCTTTACCGCTTTCTACCTTTGATATGCTGGCTTGTGACACACCCATAATGACGGCAAGCTCAGTCTGCTTTAGCTGTTTGCTTTTGCGTATTTTGGCAAGCTCAATAGACTGGCTTAATATCTTAGATTTATTATTGATCGCTTGTTGTCTATCGGCTGGCAAGTCTGCTACATAGTCATTTAGTGCGCTAAAATGTGTCATAGATTAAACCTCGGTTTTTATATTCCCTCATAATACAACAATACAGTTATATTTTGTCGGGTTTTGAGCTATTGGCTTTAGCCTACTACTATAAAAATGAAAGTATCAGCCATAAAAAAAGGCAGACGCTAACGCCTACCTTATATTATTTTTGCCTGCATCTACTTTTTTGCTTGGGACACTTGGGACAACGGGACAGCGCCCGTACTTACTGGCTTTCAGCTGTCCCAGCCCTTTTTTAGCCTTTGGGACACTTGGGACAGATTAACAGATTGCGCTATTTTGTCCCAGCTGTCCCAATGGTGTTTTAACGCTTGGGACAGGCTCTAACCCTTGCTGTGTATGGGTTGTCCCAGCTGTCCCAGTGCTTTTTGTAGTTTCACAACTTAATATCTCACCTTTGACCGCATAAACACGCTGGCGGTTCTTTTTGAATGGTAAAGGCACTTTGCACGTTTTACGATTACTCTCAGTCACATTTAAAAATCCTGCTTCATCTAACACTTGTAAGACTTTGCTTTTGTTAAATGGTGAACAGACTTCATCAAAGGTACTGGTAGAGAAATAATATTCCCCTGTGTCGTAGTTATGATAGCCAGCACGGTTTGTTATCTTAGTTTCAAAGTCTTGGTACGTGTGAATATGGCAAGGCTGAAAACGGCTTGATCCGTGCTGTTCAATAAATGCCTTAATATGCTCTATGATTTGGCGCTGCTCATGCTCACCATCACGCCCGTAGTTATCGAGCCAGTTATCTAAGCAAATCATTACAGCTGTAGTTGCTTGTCCTACTTGCCAGCCCGTTATACCTGCCTGTGTTGCCAGTTCTCCAGCTGCGCTCACGATAGCGAACCGTTTAGCAACTCTATGCGCCTGTGCTGTCAGGTCGCTGTACTGACTCATGAAGTCATCTACAAGCTGCTTAGCGGTGGCGGTGGTCGCTGCCTTGTCACTGGTGATATGTTCTAGCCATGCAATGCCAGCTGATCCATAGTAAGCGTGTGATAGCTCTTTAATCCTATCGGCTTGTGCTTCGCTTGTTTCTGCCAGTACCAAACTATCAAAGGTTTTTAACCCTTTGCCAGCATCAGCATCAATATGCGCTACTCGAACCTCGATACCTACATTGGTTTTTTGTCCTGCTTGCGCCATGAAGTTTTGTAGCGACTCCTCACCATTAGACAAAAAGATAATGCGCCATGTTTTGGCTATACGATTGTGTCCCGTGGTGGTACTACGTCCTTTACCTTGACCATTAGCCAGCATATAAACGGTTTTGCCTACTATTTTGGGATCACATTCGCTGATCTCATCAAGTGGTAAAAAACTGTCGTTGTGCTCGCTTGCTGTGCCTTCTAGAGCGTTATCAGTGCTGCGCCATGTCTTAACGTACCTGTCAGGATTGCCCCATACACTAGCAGCCACCTTGAGCGATAATGACTTACCCATGCTTGATGATCCTAAAAGGTGAAAACCGCCCCCGTCATACTCTAATAGCTCCAGTAATTGACCTGCGAACGCGCAAGCAATAGAGAACACAAAACGGCTTTGCTCTGCTAGTGGCTTGCATAAGTTATCGCGCCACTGTGCTAGCTCTCCTTGCTGGGTTAGGGTGCTGTTGATACTGTTTGCAGACTGATAGACAATAAGCTGCTTACCATCGCTGCCTATGGCTCTGTCAGGTAATATATATTGCTTATCGTGCCAGCCTAACTTATCCACGCATAACGCCCGTTTGTGAATAGGGTATTTTTGAATATAGGTGTCTAAGTAGCTGCGCTGTTTGGGGTTGGTGGTAATGTTTAGTCCTTGACTGGCAAGCTCCTTGCGGTATTCCCTTGCATCACCTTGCAGTAGCGATAACGGCATTGACCACGTATGCAATACGCTGTCATCATCGCGCCATTGCAGTAACCGCCCCCATGTAGTGCTGCCTGTGTCCCGTGTCTTAGCGATAACTTCTATAGGTGAACAAACAAACGCCTTAGACTTAAAGGTAATGTTTGCTGGGTCATCATCGTTATACTTTACGAAAAACAATCCATCGTGATATAGCTCAAAACGCCCATCACTATAGATCATCGGTTCATTCAGCTGGGGATCATCGCGCCATTCAGGATAATAGGCAGTATCTTGTAAGTTGATTAGCTGGGTGTCATCAGCTGCTAGTATCGCTTTGTAGCTGTCATGCTGCAGCATAGTGACGATATGAGCCACAGTAACCAATGCTTGAGCCTTTACACCTGCTAATAGGTTTATTAAGCCCTTGTCATCAAGCGTCATAGGTACGGTAACAAGTGAACCGCTGCTCCAGTGCTGCACCATCTTTTTAAGGCATTGCTTTGTTTTGTGAGGGCTGACAATGATTGTTTTATCACTGCTCATCAGGTAGCTGTAAACATCAATACCGCTATCAAGGTCATTAAAAGCTATGACCTCATGGGCTTTGTTTGGCTCACCAATGACGATAGCGCCATAACCTGTAGGATCAATGACAATGGGCTTTGCTTTGCTGTTTGGTGTGTAGAATACCGCGCCTACAATATCGCCTTGTTTATCGGTCAATGCTAAGCCTATAGTGTTGGCTGTTGGTTCGGTTTTGCCAATTTGTTCACCATAATATATAGTAGTATTACCTGTAACGAATAGCAGCCGTTCAGGTTCTAGCATGTCATTAAGTTTGATTAAAAACGGATCGTTTGCCAGCTGTTCCTCTGTAGCTGGCTTGCAATCTTGTAAGAGAGTATGAGCGCCCATGTTGTCCGCATGGGCTTTTTCTTGGCTGTTTGTTGGTGTGGTGGTCATCTGTTCCCCCTTGCCTGCGTGTGGTTCGGCTTGCGCTCGGCTCTATATTTCTTGTAGTAGCTTTTGCGCTTGGCGTGCTTACGGCTCTGCTTTGGTGGGTAGGTTTTCATTCTGCACCTACCTTGCTATGGCCATTCATCACTAGGGATTCGTTGAGGGTGTCTAATTGCGTGTGCAGTATCTCTGCCCATGTGCAAGTAGCATCATGTGCTAAACGCGCTAATGCTTCGGCTGTATGAGCCTGTATCTTGTCATAGTGAATAAGTGCCAGTAACTGACCAACATCATGTAGAGCGCCAGCTGCACCGCTAATATCACAAGCAAGGTTTGATAAATCATGTGACGATATGATAATGACATCGGTATCGTTAGGACTAGTTAAGTCGATAACTTTACGCTGGTTAATTTGGGCAATAGACAAGCCGTCATCTAAGCCCTCAGGGGCTTGATTAGCTAGTGTTGTAGTGTTTGAAGTCGTGCTGATTGATTTACCCATGATGGATAACTCCTTGTAGTTTTTGAGTGTATGCCACGCTATACGGTAAAAGTATAGGGTGACGGGTCTTACTCTCGGTTCTACAAGAAACCGCCCCGCATA
This sequence comes from Psychrobacter sp. PSP, assembly GCF_024085615.1. Lineage (NCBI taxonomy): Bacteria > Pseudomonadati > Pseudomonadota > Gammaproteobacteria > Moraxellales > Moraxellaceae > Psychrobacter > Psychrobacter sp. PSP. Next base: position 394,807 of record NZ_JABLTF010000015.1, on the reverse strand, counting down.
TTCGCCTTACGGCTGTTTTATTTTGCAGCGTCAACCCGTCATAGTCGGTCGGTGAGGTGTTCACCTTAGATATGATGGTTTGCCCCCTTGTGGCGCATGTGTGCGCTTGTGAGGCTGTGCTAGATTGTATAGTAACAGCTTGAGAGGCTGCGCTATTATCAGGCACAAAAAAAGCCAAAATGCCACGGCTGGCTTGTCCGCTTGTAGATTTTGAGAGGCCTATATAGTAACCGCTGCTATCATCGGTTGCAATCTGTTTTGGTTGTACTTGCTGGCAAGCTACCAGTGAGAGTAGCAAGCCAATACCTGCCACCCATGCCATAAAGATAGTAAATCTTAGCAGTAAGCCACGTTTACCCGTCTGTTTGCGATTGTGCGCCCCGTGTTGGGCTTTTAGATTGGGTTTGGTATGGTTATCACTCATGATCTGTTACCTCCAGCTCAGGCAGTAAGATAAGCCCGTCCATCTGTTCGCTTAAAATGGTTGCCAGCTCACTATTAGCGAGTAGGGCAGACCTTACAGCGACTATTACGCCCTTACTGGTATCATCATCGGTACTGATCGCACTAAGCGCCATTGCTAGGCTCTCAGCATCGTTTGATAGGTCTTGTATGCGGTCATTAATGACAGACAGATAATAGCTATCTACTGCCACTAGGCGCGGTTCTAATATGTCGTTTGATTGGCTCACTTAGTTCACCTCACTGTTAGATAGTTCGCTTTCAAGCAAAGTCTGCTCATCAAGCCAATAGACAGAAAAACGCTTGTCATTGTGCGTAACTATTTCGCTTTGAATGGTTAGCCCTGCGGTTCTTAGGTCATGTATGCGCTGTGCTAGGCATGTGATTTGATAAAGGCGGTATGCGTCCCATGTGGTGATAGTTGCCCCTGTCATCAGGTGCTCTCTAACAGTGTCAATCTGTGTCTTAGGTGCTGGCTGGTCGGTCACTGGGGCGTTACTGGTGGCTGTGGTCATCATGGCTCTATATCTCGCTAGTGGTTGAGGTGTGAGAGTTAAGCCATTCGTGAACGTCTGCATAGCTCCATGCTGTCATAGTTGGTGATAGCTTTCTGCCAGCTGGGAAACGTCCATCTTTTGACCATTCAAACAAGGTGGTTTTGCTAAAAGGTAGGAACGGCAAAATGTCCTTAGCTCTGCCCATGCCAGTAGTAGGCAGTTGCATAGCTGGACTGTTTGCGCTGGTTGGTTCGGTGTCGTGAGGGGTGTTGTCAGTAAAAGGAATTACTGGGGTGTCTTGGGTTGGGTGTGTCATTGTGTATAGCTCCATGTAGTGTATTGAGCCGTAACGGACGCTACGGCTTACATGGTCTATGTTAGGGGGTAAGCATAGGTGTCAGAAAAGGGTGTCACCTCAATAAAATGGTGTCGGTAAGTGGTGTCACCTCCAAACGATAAAGGTTTGAAGCCAATTTTAAATTAGGGTGACACGTTGAGGTGTCATCTTATCAGTATGGGATAATAGGCAAGCAAATTGCTATTTAAAAAAACCACTCCAGTTATAGTTTTTCTGCTCTCTAGGTGTGGTAATAGCTGTAATTCTGTCTATAAACCTTTGGTCTTTAGGCAAATCTTTAAAATGCTTCAAGACTAGAGGAACTTTTGATGAATGAGATAGGTTTTGGTTTAAATCGTTATCTTCTAAATAAATATAGTTCCAGACATAGTGAGCAACTATTAGTTCAGGTGCTATATTCGCTTGACTAGAATCAATGAATGCTAGTTTATTATTTCTAAAGCTCAACTCTTTCTGCATCTTATAGAAGTCAAAACCTAAGTCAACATTTATATTATCAAGAGTCTTTATGCGACTTATAAAAACTTCAGCCAAATCCTTCAATCTCAAAAACATTTCCAAAGCTCTATTGTCCGCTAAGAATTTATAAAATTCATTCTGCCATTCTTCTGCTTCCTTATAGCTTGTAAATTTAATAGACCTCTTGCAAAAGTCATAATTTAAGCTCGGAATTAATGATACCAGCAAACAGCTTCATTCTAAGATCATAGCGCTGACGACGGTTGCGATATTTATGAGCCACGATTTTAAACAACTTGATTATGCCAGTGTAGCGTTTAAAACCAGCGTCACTTTGTTTGAGTAGCTTATCTATGTTTGGCATGGTTCTTAGACAACGATGAATGTTCTTCTTATTTTAATTCCCTCTGCTACTTTTGCAAGAGGTCTATTACTTCCCATTGAGCATAAGTTTGAACCATTTTATTATATAGTTGAACTATAGATTCATTATTCACCTCGTAATTATCAGAGTAACTCCTTGATAAGCTTTCAGTTTTTCCAGTTACGGTATTATATAGAGCTTGTGCCAATTTATATGCGTTATCATCTTTAATTATTAGTTGCGTAGTGTCTTGAGTCATTATTAGTTATCCTACTAATTAATTATGATAACTCATCGTCTCCTAAGAGTTTGCTCTGAGTATTTTTTTAGCTCGAAAGATTATAGTGTTTTCTATAAATACTTTCAATCCATATAAAAACAAAAAAAGCCACCCCCTAAAGAGTAGCCTTTTCATCAATTATTACCTAAGTTCTACTAACTCACTTCTTTCATCGCTTGCTTAAGCATCGGCTTTAAAAACTCACCCGTGTGTGAGCCTTCGACCTCTGCGACCTCTTCTGGCGTACCCTCAGCGATGATCATACCGCCGCCTTTACCGCCTTCAGGGCCAAGATCAATCACCCAATCCGCGGTTTTGATAACATCCAAGTTATGCTCAATGACCACGATGGTGTTACCTTTATCGCGTAGCGCATGCAAGATGTTGAGCAGCTTATCGATATCATGGAAATGCAAACCTGTGGTTGGCTCATCCAAGATATAAAGCGTCTGTCCCGTGTCGCGTTTGGCAAGCTCGCGTGCCAGTTTCACCCGCTGCGCTTCACCGCCAGATAGTGTCGATGCAGACTGACCCAAGCGAATGTAGCTCAGCCCCACATCCATCAACGCTTGCAGGCGACGATAGATCGCTGGAATCGCCGAGAAGAACTCAGTGGCGTCCTCTACCGTCATCTCGAGCACGTCAGCGATGGTTTTGCCTTTATAGTGAATCTCTAAGGTCTCGCGGTTATAACGCTTGCCTTCACAGGTGTCACACGGCACATACATATCCGGTAAAAAATGCATCTCAACTTTGATGAGACCATCGCCTTGGCACATCTCACAGCGTCCGCCTTTGACGTTGAAGCTAAAGCGCCCAGCTTTATAACCACGTGCGCGGGCTTCTGGTGTCTGGGCGAACATCTCACGCACGGGAGTGAAGACGCCAGTATAAGTCGCAGGATTGGAGCGCGGGGTACGACCAATTGGGCTTTGATCGATATCGACCATTTTATCCAAATGCTCAAGACCGCTAATGCTGTCATGCTTATCCGCGATTAGCGTTGAGGCATTGTTTAATTGTGTGGCGGCGATAGGCATAAGCGTACGGTTAATCAGCGTTGATTTACCAGAACCCGATACACCCGTGACACAAGTCATCACCCCAACGGGCAGGCTCAGATCGACGTCTTTTAGGTTGTTGCCTGAGGCGCCTTTGAGCTCGATAGTCATCGGTACCTTTTTTGTTTTGGCTTTCGCTTTACCTTTAACCTCGACCTCTACGGTTTTGGCTTTATGCCGCACTTTTGGTATCTCAATGCGTTTTTCGCCCGACATATATTGTCCGGTGAGCGAGTCTGGCGTTGCCATCACTTCATCCACCGTGCCCTCGGCGATGATATGACCACCGTGTACGCCAGCCCCAATACCGATATCGATGACGTGATCCGCTTGACGAATCGCATCTTCATCGTGCTCAACGACCAGTACGGTATTACCTAAATCACGCAAGCGTGTTAAAGTTTTAAGCAAGCGGTCGTTATCACGCTGATGCAAGCCAATGGACGGCTCATCAAGGACATACATGACGCCCATCAGACCGGCACCAATTTGACTGGCCAAACGAATACGCTGCGCTTCACCGCCGGATAGGGTTTCGGCAGAGCGTGCTAGGGTTAGATAATCGAGGCCAACGCTAACGAGGAAGTTTAAGCGCTCGTTAATCTCTTTAAAGATCTTCTCTGCCACTTCACCTTTATGACCGTCAATCTTTAGAGTCTTATAATAGTCCGCCGCGTCGCCAATAGAGAGCTTGACGATGTCAGCGATGGTTTGTTCATCGACACGCACATTGCGCGAAATCTCGTTCAGACGCGCGCCATCACAGACATTACACGTGGTATCAGCTAAGTATTTAGCCAGCTCATCGCGGACGAGGTTACTTTGCGTTTTGGCATAACGGCGCTCAAGATAGGGTAGTACGCCTTCAAAAGGAACGGTTTTATTGGTTTTACGTCCGCGCTCATCGGTAAAGTTAAAGGTGAGCTTTTCTTTACCTGAGCCGTGCATGATCAGCTCTTGCTGCTTTTTGGGCAGCTCCGTCCACGGTGTATCCATATCGATTTTAAAATGCTTACAAACGGTAGTTAGCAGCCCAAAATAGTACGAGTGGCGCTTATCCCAACCGTTAATCGCGCCTTGATTGAGCGTCTTATCAACATGAGTAATGAGCTTTTCAGCAGCGAAATACTGACGCTTACCGAGTCCATCACAAGTTGGGCAAGCACCGTAGGGGTTGTTAAAACTAAACATGCGCGGCTCAAGCTCAGGTACAGCGCGATCACAAATCGGACAGCTGTGCTTGGCAGACATCACTTGATTATCAGAGCCGCCCTCAGTAGGGTTACCATCCATAAAGTGCAGCGTCACTAGACCTTGTCCCAAACGTAGCGCGGTCTCCAAGCTCTCAGCGACACGGTTGCCCAAGTCATCACGTACTTTAAAGCGATCAACCACCACTTCGATGGTGTGTTTTTTCTTTTTATCGAGTGTCGGTAGCTCGTCAGTATCATAGACATGACCATCGACGCGTACGCGTACAAACCCTTGACCGATCAATTGCTCAAGCAGCACTGTATGCTCTCCTTTACGCTCACGCACTACTGGCGCAAGAATCATAAGCTTGGTCTCATCGGGGAGTGCCATAACCTGATCAACCATCTCGGTCACCGACTGCGCCACCATAGGTTCGCCATGCTCTGGGCAATAAGGCGTACCGATACGCGCGTATAATAGACGCAGGTAATCATAAATCTCAGTGATCGTACCGACCGTTGAGCGTGGATTATGGTTGGTCGATTTTTGCTCAATAGCAATTGCCGGTGACAAGCCTTCGATGCTATCGACTTCCGGCTTTTCCATCTGCGATAAGAACTGGCGCGCATATGCTGACAAACTCTCGACATAGCGACGTTGCCCTTCAGCATATAGCGTATCAAAAGCCAAGGACGATTTACCAGAACCGGATAAACCAGTGATTACCACGAATTTATCTCGTGGAATGTCTAAATCAATGTTTTTTAAATTATGAGTACGTGCGCCGCGTATTGCGATATGGTCATGTGCCATCGTTTATGGGTTTCCTATTTGCTAAAAGAGTATTGGGAAATATCTCAAATGAAAAGGTAAATACAGATCAGTAAAATTATGGGTTAAAAACGCGAATGATTTCTAAATTTATAATGTCGTTATAAATAGCTCTGTTATAAAAAATATGGTTATAAATAGTGCTTTTATAAAGTGTTCATACGTTCGTGAAGTAAGGGCTATACATGCCAATTTACTGTTTGCTTATTTTGCAGTCTTTGATGCGATTGATTTCTGTTCGACTAAGCAAATCTAAATCAAATCCCTGATAAGTAACAGGCATCGTTTGTTATGGTTTTGACCAAAAATGTCATTTTACAGAGGAGTTTGTCGTTTGAACTGTCGTTCGAGCTAATGAATAATAATGTTTATAATGCCTTACTTTATTGTTATGGCGACCGCATTATTCAAGGTGTGATTGCGCATCTGACGCAGTTGGTAACAAAATAATTGCGTAGTATGAATGGCTTGGGTTGATGCGCTATAGGCGGGGGCGTCAGTAAGACAAAAGTCTCGGCAACCAAACGGCGAATGTCTTATACTAGAGGGCTTGATTTATAGGCCAGTGTCTTGATAAACCAGTAGTGATAAATCATGGTGCAGTACAAGTACCAGCAGTGAAAAAACAGCAATGATCAATCAGTGAGGCAAGTATGAATAGCGTAGAGAAACGGGCAATCCTCGGAGTCGGTGGCATCTTTGCCTTGCGTATGATTGGCTTGTTTATGATTGTGCCGGTGTTTTCTGTTTATGGTGACAATTATGCACACGCGACGCCGTTTTTGATTGGTCTGGCAGTTGGTATTTATGGACTAGGACAAGCGATCTTTCAGATACCGATGAGCCTTGCCGCTGATAAATTCCCACGTAAACCGATTATATTTTTGGGATTGATACTGTTTGCAGTCGGCGGCATGATTGCAGCAAATGCGACGGATATTTATCAGGTCATCATCGGGCGCGCGCTGGCAGGAAGCGGTGCGGTTTCTGCGGTGCTCATGGCATTGCTTGCCGACGTCACCCGCGAGGAGATGCGCACCAAGGCAATGGCGACGATGGGCTTGACCATTGCCACCTCTATTATGTTGGCCTTTGCCTTTGGGCCGTTATTAGTAGGCTCGCTTGGTATCTCAGGATTGTTTTGGCTGACGGCAGCATTTGCTATTTTAGCGATGCTGCTACTTTTTGTCGTACCCACGCCAATGCGCGTGCTCAAGCACAATCTGGATAACAAATCGATCGGTGAGCAACTCGCTACTGTGCTCAAAATCGGCGACTTAAACCGTTTGCACTTTGGAATTTTTGCGCTGCATTTGACCATGACAGCGATATTTGTAATCTTGCCGCATCAGCTCACAGAGGTGATGGGTCTATCGGTACGTCAGCAAGGCTTGGTCTACTTGCCGCTATTGTTTGTCGGCTTTGCCGTCGCCATTCCCTTTATTATCATCGCTGAAAAGAAGCGTAAAATGCGCCAAGTCTTTCTAGCTGCTATCGCCTTAATGACTGCAGCCTTGGCATTTCTTGCTTTTGGTAGTCAGGTTGGTGTTGGTATTATTTTTGGATTGCTACTGTACTTTATGGGTTTTAATTTGCTTGAGGCGACGATTCCATCTTGGATATCTAAGCGTGCACCAGTCGCCAATAAAGCAACCGCGATGGGGCTTAATTCATCGAGCCAGTTTTTAGGTGCGTTCGTTGGTGGCGCGATGGGCGGGCTGCTATTGAATCAGTCTAACTTGCTGGCATGGGGGCTGTTGTCACTTGTCATGGGCATCGCATTGCTGCTGATTACACCCATTGCCCAGCCACCTTATCTGTCGAGCACGACAGTAACCATTCCTAAAAACATCAATATCCAAGATTGGTCTCGGCAGATGCTAGCAGTCGATGGCGTGGATGAACTGGTCGTTATGGCAAAGGAGCAAGTCGCTTATTTAAAATTAGACAAGACCCAACTGACGGATGATTCGCGACAAGCACTGTCGCATCTGGCACAAAGCCCACTAGATATTTAAACAAAAATTGGTTAAAGTAAAATCATATCATTGATAGGAATCATTTTTTCTATCGAATAATTATTCATAAGTAAAAGGACGGTATCATGCGCGGAGTTAATAAAGTTATCATCATCGGTAACCTTGGAGCAGATCCTGAGGCACGCCAGTTCAATAATGGCGGTAGCGTGACTAATATCTCGGTTGCGACATCTGAGCAGTGGACGGATAAACAAAGCGGTGAAAAAAGAGAAGCGACAGAGTGGCATCGTATCTCACTGTTTAATCGTTTGGGTGAAATCGCTGCACAGTATCTGCGTAAAGGCAGCAAGGTCTATATTGAAGGTAGCTTGCGTACGCGTAAGTACCAAGACCAGAACGGTCAAGATCGTTATATTACGGAGATTCGAGCTGAGCAAATGCAGATGCTTGATGGTATGAGTGGTGGCCAAAGCGATAATGGAGGCTTTAGTAACAATCAAGGTGGCCAGAACTCAAACAGTTACGGCAACCAAGGCGGTCAAAGCAACCAAAATAATTTCGGTCAGCAAGCAGGTGGCCAGCCAGCACAGCGAGGCGGCTACAATAACCAACCGAGTGGCGGTCAGAACAGCTTTAATAACCAAAATGCACCTGCGCCGCAAAATCAGTTTAATCAACCCGCGCAATCTAAGCCTACGGCAATGTCAGATGGCCCTGTAGACGATGATATCCCGTTTTAGGAATACAATAACCTGATAGTGTAGAGAAAAGTCATTAGAGCCTATATTTATAGGCTCTTTTTTTGTTTAAAAGATAAAGATTTGAACAAGTATCTTTGAATTAAAAATCCCGTTAATAGCGGGGTTTTTTAGTTTTTATGAATAAATTATTAGAAAATTACCTATATGTTTATATTCACGCGATATCAGAGATTAAGTATCAAATAATAGACTTGCTTATTGTTATTTTGCTAATAAAAAACAAAACTTATGTTTATTTTTCATTCTGCTATTAAAGGCTGGAAATATATGCGATTACTATTGAGTGGTTTATCAAGGAAGTGTGGTTATTCACTGTTGTATATATAGTGAATTCAGTATAAAAACGATACAGTGGGACTGGGATAAATTTTTCGCAGCCTCTGTCTGCGTAGGCACAGCACGCGAGGAAAATTTAGACCAGTTCCACCTTGATATATAATGTATCTGTTTTATTTAGGATTGACTATAACCGTTATTTTTTAAAAGCGTTGTTGCCATTATTTTTATTTTCTTAGATTAACACATGAAGTGCAATACCAAATGCAAGGTGAAAAAAAGACCTAGATGCGCTAGCATCAAAGTTTTTATCCACCGACCAAAGTGAGATTGCAACCATGAGCTATACACATCTAAGCCTAGGTGAACGATACCAGATTTATGCCCTTAAAGGGGCAAAACATAGTATTAATTTTATAGCGAGGGTGTTAAACAGAAGTCCCAGTACCATATCAAGAGAGCTTAGGCGTAATAAAAGCCTACGAGGTTACCGAGCAAAGCATGCTAATAACAAGGCTTGTGACAGACGGGCTAACAACGCCACAACTATTGTGACTGACCTCTGGGCATGGGTGACAGACAAGCTTAAAGAGAACTGGAGTCCTGAGCAAATATCTGGCGTTCATGCTGGTATCAGTCATATGAGCATTTATCGCTATATTTGGCGTGATAAGAGGCAGGGCGGTACATTGTGGCAGTGTCTCAGACGTAAAGGAAAACCATACCGGCAGCGTCTAACCGCTGAGACTCGAGGCCGTATCAATGACAGAGTCTCGATTCATGAGCGCCCTTGTATTGTTGAAGAACGCTCACGTATTGGAGATTGGGAAGCGGATACCGTTATCGGTCAGCATCACAAGCAAGCGATTGTCACGCTCGTTGAACGTAAAACGGGGCTGCTGAAGATGAAGCGTGTGGGTCATAAAACAGCACAGCAAGTATCAGAGGCAATGATAGAACTCTTAGCGCCAGTGAGGTTGCAGGTTAAGACCATTACCTCTGACAATGGTAAAGAGTTTGCTCAGCATAAGAAGGTGAAACAAAAGCTCTTTAGCCCTTTCTTCTTTGCCGATGCTTATGCGTCATGGCAGCGAGGAACCAACGAGAATACCAATGGCCTTATCAGAGAGTACTTGCCTAAGGGTTGTGACTTTAGACAAGTCTCTGATAATGAAATACAGGACATTGAGAACAAACTAAACAACAGACCAAGAAAACGATTAGGGTTTAAAACGCCTATGCAGGCGTTCTATAATATTAATTAGCGTTGCACTTGGTGTGTTAATCTAAGTTTCAATTTTTATATTGAAATTTATAAAAACTACCTTCCATACCTTATATAAACCGTTTGTGCTATCCAATTCAATTAGTGCTAACAGTCTATTAATGACATTGATATACTCTATTTAATTAAATAGTATAGCTGATTTTAAGCGCCAAGGTTGCATGTAAAGCATCAGTTAACAATAAATTCAAATCTATCAGAGTTTGGCCATTCATGGCTGAAAAGAACAAAAATTAACTGGGTCGGCGTCTTATCGGTAAGATGCCTATCTTGCTGTCAATACTGAGTATAAAGCATGAACTACGGTGACGTGTTTCGCAAAAGCGATTTAGGTAGAGCAGAAATAAAATCTCAAAGTCTCGGTATATTGCCGCGAGAAGCGAGAACATTGCTGATTATGATTGATGGCAAGCGCACGTATCAAAACTACCTTGATACGCTTGATAATAGCAAAATGTTTGCTGATTTTGGCGGTGTTGGGCCTTTATTTGAATTACTTTTAGAGCTTGAGTGTATTGAACTGATTGGTGCTGCTAACGCTAGTTCGCAAATCCAAACAGCGCCTCAGGTATCTACTGTAAACGAAGCACCTACTGTTCCTCAAGTACCAGTCGCTAAGCAACCTCAATCTACAGACAACTCATTTGATATCAGTACTGAGATAGAGTTCGATCGTACTTTTAATAGCAAACCGCCAAGCAAAATTGCAGAGACTGGCAAAAAGTCTATCGGTATTATGTTTAAGGCAAAAGTTGCTGGTGCCAACTATGGAACCCTTAAATCTGACTTGGCGACCTACATTGAAAAAAATGCACTACCTGCAGAAGCTTGGGGCTATTTACTGAGTCTAGAGCAGTGTGAGGACAGCGCGCAATTATTACTGTTGGCACAAGAAGTACAAAAGAGCAGTAACGCGAATCTAGCACGTGGTATGAGCAAATTTATCAAAAAAATTCAACAGTCACGTTAGTACGGCCATTGATGAGTGATTAGCAATACCTGCACCGCCTTTTTTATAAATCTAGCAAATTAATTGGAAAAAATTATGGAGTCAGTCGATCTCTCAGAGTCAAATAGTCTAAAAATGCGGCAGGGTGAGCATATCATTTTGCGTCTGACTTATATCAGTCGTTATAACAACGATAACCTCAACGGTGAGGTAACTCGTATCCTTGAGCAAGCTCAGCAAAATAACGAGCGCAATGGTATCACTGGTGCGTTGGTGTTTAACCATAACTACTTTTTACAAAGTATCGAAGGGGCTAGGCCGGTTATCAATGGCTTGCTTAGAAAGCTTGTGCAAGATGAGCGTCATCATTCCCTGCAAGTCATAGAATGCTGTGAGGTTGAGCAGCGTCATTGGAACAAATGGTCAATGAAGTATTTGATTCCAAGCGATGAGAACAAGGGGCTTGCACTGAAGTTTTCGACAGGTAACGAATTCAATCCTTATTTGATGAGCACCAATCAGATTATGATGTTGATTGACACCTTATCAGAGCTTCAAGAGCAAGAAGAGCAGCGTGCCTCTCAAAAGAAAAAACCGTGGTATGCCCTTGGTTAATTGAGTAATGTCTATAAATGCGATCCGCTTTCATAATATTTGTATAAGAGAACAAACATGACATCAACACACGCAGATGCCCATATCTTAGTGAGCATGACCTATGCCAGCCGCGCAAACCCAAATGTATCAGCGACCGATTTCAATGAAATATTACAGCAAGCACAGATAAATAACGCTGCTAATAGTATCACTGGGATGCTAACGTTCAATAAAGATTATTTTTTGCAGACGATAGAAGGCCCAAGAGCGCAAATTAATCGATTGCTATACAGTCTCATTTCCGATGAGCGTCATCACGACCTACAGATTATTGACACACGTGAGCTAAAGCATAGGGAGTGGGCGAAATGGTCAATGAACTATGCGTCTCCGACCGAAGAGAACGCCGCAATCTATTTAAAGTACTCTACGACTATTGGTTTTAACCCTTACCTGCTAAATGCTGAATCTGCTCATGGGTTGATGAATGAGCTGAATGCACAAAAAGGCTAAATAAAAGTCGTTAGGGTTTAGACAAGCATTCGTTCGCAAGCTCATATGCTTTTGCTACAGCGCCTAGTTATCAGATGCTAATAAATCAGATTTATTAATATAGTGTATTAATGAATATTATTTTATTAAAAAATGAAAAAGTACTAATATTCAGGGAATACCGCATTTAAGAAACACTATAGAAAATAGAAATTTGTTGAGCTAAGTTTCGATAAGTAATTATTGTCGATAGCCATTTGCTATATAAGGTATAATGAATGCTTGTGTTTGCCAGCAATATTTTTATTATTCATGTTTATTAAAATAATTATGAATAATCTTTGATTAATCAAAAATCAAATTAACCCTTAAAAACTATTAATTTTTGAATAATGAATGAGTCATCATTCAGGTATCCCAATAGGCACAATGTCTCTATTGAGGTGATATTTTTTATCCGACAGTTGGACTTACTATGAGTAAAAATAACGCAATTGATTTAGATAACTTAAACGTAGATGAACTACGTGCCATCAGCGAAAATGCCCAGCAGCTTATTGCCAAAAAACAGCATCAGCGTTTGTATGATGCTTATATTCAGTTTGAGCAAATTGCAGAAGACAGCAACGCTACGATTGAAGAGATCTTAAAAGCTGGTGAAAAACTAGAGAAAAAACGCAGTATTAAGTATCGCAATACTGATAACAAGGAAGAAACTTGGACTGGTCGTGGACGTAAACCAACGTGGTTGGTTGAAGCACTAGCAGCAGGTCGTGGCCTTGAAGATTTTGCTATCTAATTAGGCTATCCAATTAGATAGTTTCGAGTCGTAACACAGTACGGGACGGAGCTTATCAGTCTTATGGATAATGGTTTATTTACAATCATTTAGTCATAAGCACTGAGGCTTTGCAAAATAAAAAAGCCAGTATCTTTATTGCCAATATTTTGGTAAAAAGATACTGGCTTTTTTTCTGTCATCTATAGGTCATTGTTTGTTATGATAATGACGTTTTTGTCTTATATAAGAGTTGTGCAACCGTGGCCCAAGTATCTGAGTTGTCTCATAAGCGTCCCCGCAAGCTTTGGTGGCTGATCGGATTTGTATTGTTTGCCTTATTTGCCCTATTGCAAATGCCAGCGGCATGGCTAATCCAAAAGTATGCACCCAATACGCCTTATGTGCAGCATGTGTCTGGCAATGTATGGCAGGGCTCTGCCATTTGGCAAATTCCTCTATCATCGACACCGCTCACAGGGATGGCCAAATGGTCATGGCAGCCATGGCAACTGCTCACAGGCAAGCTTGGTGCCGATGTGACTATCAACTCAGAGCAAACGAGGTTGAACGGACAGGTAAAGCTGGGTTTAAACTCATGGCAAGTTGATGATATGAGCGGAAAGATTGCTCCTGAGACTTTGGCAAGTGTGGTTGATTGGCAACTGCCTAACACACCCATTCAAGTCAATGGCGTTTCGTTAAAGCGTCAGTCTAGCGACAATGCATCATCGGAATCCGCTGAGAATGAGTCTGCTAAAAATGCGGCGGGATTTAGTGAAGCTGATGGTCAGTTGACCTGGGTTGGCGGTGAAGTCGGTTATCCGAGTGGTGGTAAGGTTTTTTATATCACTATGCCTGCATTGCGAGCTGAGCTGAGTGCTGAGCAAAAGAACAATAAAAATCTGCTGCATATCAATCTATTGAATAATCAAGATAAGCGCTTAGGCGATCTGTATATAGACGGGGATAACATGCTAGATGTCAGTCTGACTCAGCGCTTACTAGAAAACATGCCTGAATATAAAGGGCAAGCACCGCAGGATACACCAGTCGTTAGTTTGCGCCAGCCGCTGCTAGCTGGTCTGGGGGCGCCCTAAATGTCAAATATTGCTGCCAGCTTAAAGCCTGTCGTAAATACTCTCAATCGTTTTTCAGGGTGGTTGTTGCTACTGGCAATTGCTTGGCTATGTTGGACAGCGGCGCGTCTTTTGTGGTTACTATTAGCAGCGCCCTTAGCACCAGCATTGCCGCTAGCCCCTTTGCAAAACAATACAAAGTCTGCCAATGACTATAGTGGTTTGTTTGCGATATTTGCGGACCCTGACCCTATTGCAGCGGCAGTCCAGCCACCACCCAATGTTGAGCTTAAAGGCGTACTACTCGCTATACCGGAGAGCATGTCTTCAGCGTTGCTTAACATTAATGGTGAGGTGAAAAATTACCGAATTGGTGATGGACTAAAAGACAGCGACTATATTCTTGTCGCTGTTGACTGGAATTCGGTTATTATCGCGGATGCCAATGATAAAGAAACAGTGATTAGCATGCCAGATGCTATGTCGCTAGATCAAAGTGATATGCTGGCAGGCGGCGTCAGTAATCAGCGTCTGCCAGACAATAGTATGTTACCGACTGCGCCTCAGACACTACAAGATACGCCGCCTGAACCGACAGAGACGAATGGTGAAAGCAGTCCGCAAACGGCGATTGAAGAGGCGGTCACCGCGCTGCAAGAAAATCCTGCCAGTTATTTGAGTAGAATGGGGGTGATGGCCTCAGGTGAAAGCTATCAAGTCACCGCAGCGATGCCATCGAAGTTGCGCAATCGACTCGGACTGGAGCCAGGCGACAAAGTGTTGACAGTAAACGGACAAAACGTGGGCAATAATCCTGCTCAGGATGCAAGCGTATTGCAGCAAGTACAGCAAGCAGGCGAAGCACAAATCGAGGTTCAACGTGGTGAGCAAGTTATTACTATCCGCCAGCAGTTCTAATAAGACGGACTTTTAGCAAAGAGTGCTCGTTAAACACTCAGTACATATGACGCAATATCACTGTAGGTAATTATCAATATGGTAAGTTTTCATCAATTTTCAGCCACACCGTTACACCGTATCCTGCCGCGTTTGATGCGCCTGTGTCGTCCTCTTTGCCTAGCGGTACCCTTATGGGCTGCTAGCATGGGCCTAGCGAGTGCTGAGAGCTGGAAGGTAAACCTACAAGATGCCGATATCAAAGCTTTTATTAATGAGGTGGCAACCATCACTGATCAAAACTTTGTCCTTGATCCTCGTATCAATGGCAATGTGACGGTCATCTCAAACAAAGCCTTATCGCGTGATGAGATTTATCAGCTGTTCTTAAGTGTCATGCAGGTCAATGGGATTGCAGCGATAGAGGCAGGTACGACAATCAAACTGGTGCCAGATAATGTCGCCAAGCAGTCTGGTGTCGCCGTTGATTTGCGCGGCAATAGTGTCGGTGAGTCGCTTGCAACCCGAGTGATTTATTTGACGAATACTCAAGCAGCAGAAGTATTGGGCGTTATAAGACCTTTAATGCCGCAGTCTGCACATGCCGCCGCTGTGCCTGGTGTGAACGCGCTGGTGCTATCAGATCGCGCGGATAGCCTGAACCAACTCACGGCCCTTATCCGTGACTTGGATAGCAATATTAATGATAGTCTGCAAGTGATACCACTACGCCACGTCGATGCCGAACGTATGATGGAGCTAATCAGTGCCTTGGTGGCAAGCGCTGGTAGCGGACAAGCACAAGGTGGTAATAATCAACTCAAAGTGATCGCTGATTCATCAAGTGATCGATTGCTGGTCAAAGGCAGCCCTGAGATGATTGCCAAAGTTCAGGAGATGGTTAATCAACTAGATACCACACCGACAAGAAGACTGAGCGGTTTACGTGTCTTTCGCCTAAAGTATGCCAGCGCCAGTCATATTGCTGATATGCTACGAGGCCTTTTGGCCAATCAATCGATTAATAGCGCTGGAGCCACCTCAACGTTAGAGTCCGCTTCTTTAAATGATGCAAGCAGTACAGGGGCAACCATTAACAGTGCGGCGAGTGAGAGTATTGGCAGTAGCAGTAGTACATCAGTTGTGCCTACTAGCAATACAAGTGGAAGCGGTACAGGCGTTGGTGGAAAACCCTTTAGTATCATCGCTGACGAGACACAAAATGCCGTCATCGTCAATGCAGATCCTGAACTGATGTTTGAGATTGAAGATGCGGTCAATCAATTGGACAGTCGCCGCGCACAAGTCTTAATTCAAGCTGCTATCGTTGAAGTCTCAGGTGATGATGCAACCCAGCTAGGCGTTCAGTGGGCGCTTGGTAATGCCAATAGTGGCTATGGTGTCGTCAACTTCAATAATGTCGGTGCTAGTGCGACCACCTTGGCCGCTGCCGCATTGGGTGGTAGTGCTGCTGCGGGCGCCGCAGGTATTAGCTCCGCTGCCAGCTCTATCGTTGGTGCTTTGGTTGGGATTGGCGATAGCCGAAAAGACAGTCAGGGTAATACGGAATTTTATGGTGCCATTTTGCAGGCACTCGACTCTTCTACCAGTGCCAATCTATTGTCCATGCCGTCTATTTTGACATTGGATAATGAAAAGGCCAGTATCTTGGTTGGTCAAAACGTACCTTTTGTCACAGGTTCTTATACTACCAGTGGTAACAACTCAAACAACCCTTTTCAGACCATTGATCGTCAAGATATTGGTATCAATCTTAACGTTATCCCTCATATTGGTGATAATGGCACCGTACGTTTGGAGGTCTCACAAGAAGTATCTTCCGTCGTACCAGGTACTACTGGCAATGCTAGTGGTTTGACTACCAATAAAAGTCTCATTAATACAACGATTTTAGCCGATGATCAGCAGACCATTGCCCTAGGTGGTTTGATGCGTGACAATAGCACCACACGCCAGCAAAAAGTTCCGGGCTTAGGAAATGTACCAGTGATTGGCAGGTTGTTCCGCTCTGACAATGACAGTACTCAAAAGAGTAACTTGATTATATTTTTACAACCAACCATCTTACGTGATGGTGGCGCGGTTGCCAGTGTGACCGAGCGTAAATTTAACCAGATGCGTGTACTGCAATTGGTCATCGATAAAAATGGTACGATCAAACAGCTCCCGTTGAGCGGAACACAGGGCTGGGATGGTAATGTCGATGCAGACTATGAATTGATGCCGCTCAACCCCCTTATTCCTAAGCGCGATCAAACCCCGCGGTCAACCCCTCAAGGTTTCACTAAGGTAGATAGTCCCAACGATGGTATAACGACATATCCTCTCAATCGTTAAAGCAGCTATTAACCACCACTTTAAACAACTGATATATTAAATCAGCACAAGCCAATGTACGATGTAATAAACAAAAATTACATCATACATTGGCTTGCGTATTCGTAACACAGCTAAACAGAGCGACCGTCGTATTTTACGTATACTAAACTTTAGTGAGATAAAAATAGGTATGCACATTTATATCCATAAAATTGGTGCTGTATCAATAGGTAGAGACAATCATGGCAAATCATAAAAGGGGTAAAAGTTGGCTGGTCTTGGGTGCTGTGGCCACCGCCTTATTGATTATTCCTCGGCGTAGTAGTCGAAAATCCGATAAGGTGACTGACACTAATATCGCAAATTTAAAAAATAAGAATGCTCATCACGGGGATAAGGATACCCAGTAGGGGCGCATAGCGCTTTATAGTGAACGCGGCATCGCTTGAATAGGCTGTTACTACAACCATGTGTATAATATGATGGTTGATAAGGTATTTTGCTAAACACGTTGTTTTTGGAGTGTATTTATGTCTGGTCCTGAGTCATCAAATAGGGTAAATCAAGCCTTGAGCAATTGTTATCCGCTCATTGATACCCATACACATTTTGATGCGCCAGTATTTGATAATGATCGAGAGCAACAGGTGCAAAAAGCTTACCATCAAGGTATACGTCATCTTGTGCTGGTTGGTTATCTTTATCAGCATTTTGAGCGTATGTATGACACTAAGCAGTTGATCGATAAGTTATCAAAGCGTTTTGGCATAGACACTGGCGAGCATAACGAGTCTGATTTCTGTACCCATATTGCGCTAGGCTTACATCCTTTTTATATCGAGCAGCATACTGATGCTCATTTGACAGAATTGGCACAAATGGTTGCTGCCTGTCGACCATTAGCCATTGGTGAAATTGGCTTGGATACCTTTACTGACGCAATGAAAGAGCCTGATGTTTTTGATAAACAAAAGCGGTTCTTTAAGGCGCAGCTAGATATCGCTGTGACCTATCAGTTGCCAGTGATGCTTCATATTCGTAAGGCGCATGCCGAAGCGCTTGCTATATTAAAAGCGCATGAATACGATGCTCATACATTGGGCGGTATTGCGCATAGTTTTAGTGGTGGTGAACAAGAAGCCAAGGCATTTGTGAAACTAGGGTTTAAGCTGGGTGTTACAGGTCAGGTGACCAATCCGAACGCCAAAAAACTGCGCCGTGCTATTCAGGCCGCTGTGGATACATATGGTATTGAGTGCTTGGTGATTGAGACAGACTGTCCGGATATGACGCCGATTATGTGTCAAAATTCAAATAGTCAGCATTCAGCCGTTGGACAAAGCCTAGACAATGAATGGGAGGCAGCCCACGCACATGATAGGAATATTCCTGCTAATTTGCCTTGGGTATTGTCGAGTTTAAGTGAATTATTGGGTGTCTCACAGGATAAACTTGCTAAGCAGTTATGGCAAAATAGCTGCGATGCTCTAAAAGTAAACTGGGCCTACCCAACATAATTATTAAACTTATACTTAAAAGATGAAGTAAGCACAGTCAAAATATTTAAAAAGAGTATTTAAAAAGCTATGAATGAAACCAGACAAATTGAGCACCCAGTCGTAGAGCCAGTCACTACCGAATATGATAATGTACAAGCTAGCGTAGATGAAAAAAATGAGCAGTATGACCGCCGCTTCCAAGGTACGCGTACGCTTTATGGCACATCAGCTGTCAATACGTTTGCAGCGTCGCATGTTTATATCATTGGGGTAGGCGGTGTTGGTTCTTGGGCGGCAGAAGCGCTGGCACGTACGGCAGTCGGTATGATTACCTTGATTGATTTGGACGTTTTGGTGGCCTCTAATGTCAATCGGCAGCTACCGGCGTTAGACAGTACGTTTGGTCAAAGCAAAATTGAGGCAATGGCGGCACGTATTAAGGAGATCAACCCTCAAGTCACCTTAAATCTCGTTGATGATTTCTTGACCGTCGAAAACGTCGCAGCGCTACTGCCGAGTCGCCACGAAGCGAAAGCAGCTGCCGATCAAGGTAGGCCTACTGTAATTTTAGATTGCGTGGATGATATGAATGCCAAGCTGGCGATTGCCCTACATTGCCGTTTTAATAAATTAAAGCTGGTCTGTGCAGGTGGTGCAGGTGGTAAGATAGATCCAAGTCAAATAAGAGTGAGCGACTTGCGTGATAGCTATCAAGATCCATTGCTTGCCAAATTGCGTAACAAGCTGCGCCACGAAAAAGGCATCAATAGCGCGCTAAAAGAGAAGTTCGGTATCAAATGTGTTTATTCTACCGAGCCACCACATGTGGATAAGAGCTGCCAAGCAGGCGGATTACAATGTGGTGGTTATGGGTCGGCAGTGGTCGTCACATCGGTGGTCGCAATGATTATGGTCAATGAAGCGTTACAATTATTGATAAAGCAGACGAGTCACCAATCGAGCGTCTGATATTATTTAATGGAGTCGATCTTGTCTATATCTAACTCACCTAAAAGCAGCTACCCAGTAGCGGTAGATGAAGTAGAGCGTATCAACAAGTTGAAAAAATATCAGGTACTCAATGAAGATGAGGAGCCTGCATTTGATCGACTCGTTGCACTCGTAAAGCTGTTTTTTGATGTGCCGGTGGTAACGATCACTTTTATGGATGAGGAAACGCAATATTTAAAAACAGCCTGCAAATTCAACAGTGAGACTGAGAGTGTACGTACCACAACACGTGAAGTAGCCTTTTGTAATTATACGGTTTTATCTAACGAAGTCTTTGTGGTGCCAGATGCATTGGAGGACAGTCGCTTTCGTCAGAACCCATTAGTTACTGGCTTGTCTCATTTGCGGTTTTATGCGGGTGCACCGATCATTTTGCATGAGGGCAATAAAAGTTACCGGTTAGGTTCATTATGCCTGATGGATACCAAGCCCAACCATAGCTTTAGTGACCAACAAAAAGAGGTATTGGCGCAGTTTGCGATGATGGCAGCAGATGCGTTGAAGCTACAGGATAAAGAACGTGATGCCAAACACGCCAATGAGATGAAATCTAACTTTTTGGCCAATATGAGTCACGAAATACGAACACCAATGAACGGTATCATTGGTATGGTAGAGATGCTAGGTGACACCGAGCTTAGCGCTGAACAGCGAGAGTATGTAGATAACATCAAAGTCTCTAATGAGCATTTGATGGTGATTATTAATGGGATTTTGGACTTATCGAAAGTTGAGTCTGGAAAAATGACTATCGATTCTATCCCACTCAATTTATCTACATTATGTAATGAAGTGGTCAGCCTATTTTCTATTAAGGCACGTCAACGAGGTTTGACGCTAGATTATCATTATACCGAGTCATTATCACCTTATGTGAAAGGGGATCCAGTACGCCTCAAACAAATCATCGCAAATCTTGTGAATAACGCGATTAAGTTTACCCGTGAAGGCGGGAGAGTGAGTATTGATGTCAAGCATATGAATAATTGCTATCGCGAAAATATTGACAAAAATAGCATGAGGCAGGAGACGTTAGAACGTAAGGCGGATAAAAATATGACCTTATGTATTGAGGTCACAGATACAGGTGTCGGTATAAAAGCTGAGTCATTAGAGGCAATATTTGATGCTTATGATCAAGCCAATAAATTCACGCATCGCCTTTATGGTGGTACAGGTCTTGGGCTCTCCGTCTGCAAATCTCTTGTCGATCTGATGGGTGGGTATATTTGTGTCGATAGTACCGTAGGCGTTGGTACTACATTTCGAGTGTTATTGCCGCTACCGACTATTGATGAAGAGAAATACGAAACATGGCAAGACTCTCATGATCTCACAATGGCAGAGCCTAGCCACGAGCGTGCAGGTCATATCTTATTGGTAGAAGATGATACCGTCAATGCCATTATTGCCAGAAAGGCATTGACCAATAGCGGTCATACCGTCACTCATGTGACTGATGGTCAACAAGCGATTGAAGCTTTTGCCTTGTTTCCCAAACGTTATGATGTCATCTTGATGGATCATCACATGCCGATTTTGGATGGTGTACAGGCCACTATTAAGCTGCATGAGCTTTATGACCCTCAAGACCTACCACCTATTATCGCTTTGACTGCCAATGCCATGGATGGAGAGCGCGAAAAGTACTTAAAAGTGGGTATGCAAGATTATTGCACCAAACCTTTTAAAAAGGAGCAGCTAAATGCTTTAGTACAATATTGGTTGATACAAAAGCAGCTATCAGAAGAGGAGTAAGTCACAGGTCGTTATCATGATAATTGCCATGACAATGACTATTAAATATTAGGCGCGACTAACTAAATACTAGGCGCTACCAAACGTTAAAGGCGACTATGCGACAATGAATACAGCCGCTGTAAACACAAAAAAGCTTAACCGTTTATATAGCGGTTAAGCTTTTTTATTAGTGATCAACACAACAATCTCAGCGATCAATCATGCTTATTGCGCTATTAGTTTACACGAGTTTGGTAGTCACCCGTACGCGTATCAACACGGACGATTTCACCTTGCTGTACAAATAGCGGTACACGTACCACGGCACCAGTTTCTAGCTTAGCCGGCTTGCCGCCGCCACCTGAGGTGTCACCGCGTACACCAGGATCGGTTTCTGTGATTTGTAATTCAACAAAGTTAGGCGGCGTTACTGATAAAGGTGTGCCATTGAACAAAGTAATGGTGCATAGAGCATTGCTGTTCTCTTTTAACCACTGTATCGCGTCGCCCATCGCGTTTTTGTCAGCTTGAATTTGCTCAAAGCTTTCAGGGTGCATAAAGTGCCAAAACTCACCATCATTGTATAGATAGTTCATTTCCGTATCCATCACATCAGCCGCTTCTAAGCTGTCGCCTGATTTGAATGTTTGCTCCAGTACTTTACCACTACGAAGATTACGCAGCTTAACGCGGTTAAAGGCTTGACCTTTACCGGGTTTGACAAATTCGTTTTCAAGAATGGCACAAGGGTTGCCATCCAGCATGACTTTTAGACCAGCTTTAAATTCATTAGTAGAAAAACTTGCCACAAGAGACTCCTAGGGGTTGTAGATATGGTAGTAGATAGATATGAGGCTGACTGTACCAAAAGTTGCTGCCAAGCCAAGTGCTTACGTATTAGCGATATACTTTGATAGGGTAGACACTAAGGGCGTATAATATCCGATTTTGGGCACAGGTAGTAGGCTGTCATGATAAACCATTTAATCACACAAAAAAACTGGCAAACGCAATTATCGGAAGCCATTACCTCTGTTGACGAGTTGCTCAGTCTCCTAAAACTCGACTCACTACGTGCAGAGGTCTATGTGCCGAAGCATTTTGAGCTGCGTGTGCCGCGCGGCTTTGTGGCAAAAATGACTGTGGGCGACCGTGATGATCCGCTATTAAGACAAATACTGCCAGACCAACAAGAGCAAATCAACGTCACAGGCTATGTAGCAGATCCTTTAAGCGAAAACAGCCAAAACCCTGTCAAAGGAATGCTGCACAAGTACCAATCAAGAGTATTACTGACGATTACTGGGGCGTGCGCGATTCATTGTCGCTACTGTTTCCGTCAGCATTTCGACTATAGCGCCAATATGCCAACTGCTGATGCAAAAGAAAATATCATCAACTATATCAGCGCGCATCCTGAAATCAATGAAGTGATTTTGAGCGGGGGTGATCCTTTAAATGTGACCAATAGACGTCTGTTTGCATGGTTAGATACTTTGGAATCTATTCCGCAGCTGACGACAATTCGACTGCATACTCGTCTACCGCTGGTTATTCCAGCCCGATTGGATGACGCACTATTAGACAGACTGTCTCAAAGTCGTTGCCGTATCGTGATGGTCATTCATTGTAATCATGCCAACGAGATTGATGATCTGACAGCAGAGTACCTTCAACGTGCTCGCGCAGCTGGCGTGACGATGCTAAATCAAGCAGTACTATTAAAAGATGTTAACGATAATATCGATGCTCAGACAGAATTAAGCCAGCGTTTGTTTGCTTGTGGCGTACTACCGTATTATCTATATGTTTTAGATAAGGTGGCTGGTGCCGCACACTTTGATAATGACGAGCGGTCGTCAATTGAGCTTTACTGGTCGTTATTGGCAGCATTACCGGGATATTTGGTACCCAAGTTGGTCAGAGAACTGCCGAATAGGCCATTTAAGGTGCCGATTGATATTTACAAACATATTTAATGCAGGCAATATAGGGGTGCAGAAAAAACCTGTTAAAAAGAGACGATTGTTGATAAAAATTGGTCAGTGACTGATTTTTTATAAGAAGGGGGTCACGGTATCAGACATTATATTGATAGAACGCCTAAAATATATTGTCTAACAATAAAACGTCTATCGTTCATACCCATAGTCTCTTTAAAACAATACACAGTTTGCATGCTTTTTACCTGATATTGCTCTACTTTGTGTGGTTGCATACTTGCCTCTTGTCAACTTACTCAGAGTGACCAACAGTGAGTAGGAATACTGATGATAACTTTATCTAAGTTTCAAGAAGCCCTTTCTTCCAAAGAGCCACTAACAACGCCAAACCAATCAGTGAGCGGCCAAGAGCATCATTTGCTCAAACTATTGACAACGCTATCTTCACAAACCCAAGAGCAGCAAGCTGAGCACTTAGAAAAAGTTCTCTCCGTATTATGCGAGGCCAATATAGATGAGCTTCAATGCCTTAAACTGATGACGGCTGTGAGCGATGCTTCAGATCGGTTGATTGCCACGTTACGACAGCAGTATATTTATGAAACAGGCGCGCTGAGTGAGGTGCAGTTGGGTTATGTGGCTCAAGTAAAATCCTTGCATTATTTAATTATTTTGGCTTATGACAAGGTTGTACGTCGTCAAGAATTAATATCAAACAGTCCGCCAAAAAATATTTTAAAGAAAGGTTTTCCACGCTATTTTAATACCAATAAAAAGCGCGCCAATACGCTTACGGTTGCCATTTATCAGTCGTTACTGAGGTACCACAAGCTATTGTGTGAAGAGGCACTTTGCTATCGCAAGCCATCAGATTATCTCTGGTTCAGAATTAATCAGTTGTACCACCTCGCTTATCAACAGCGTGTGTCTCATCTCGAGTTGAATCGAGAAACAGTGACACCCTACACAAATAGTATTCATCAGCTTTATTGCCAAATATGTTTGCATAGTTTATTGAATGTATGTGCCATGCGTCGTCCTAATGTTCTATTGGTACAACGTTTATTGCCTGAATGGTCTTATTATATTGTTGCGACAATAGAACCAACGACGGAAACACGCGTGTTCGTAGATTTACAGAGTGATAAACCACCAACGTATCTAACGCCCAACTCTGAGATAAATCCCTATGAAGATCGCTATGACTGTTTGTTTTTAGAGCTGACTCCTATGGTGCAGTATTTTAATTCACGTAGGCAGCTATCCACTGAGAGCAGTAATGTGGGGATAGGACACGGTCTGTTGAATACAATATCAATGACAGTCAGTTATCGTTATCTACAACCACAGCTCACGCTGCCTACTAAATATAGTCTCAAACACCGTGCGAGTTTAATCGCTGGTTTTAACAGTATCCATCACCATGTTGGTGACTCAAGCAGCTTTGCTAGCTTGATAGCAATAGATGAGTTATCCATAGATGAGCGCCCTCGTTATGACACGGTTAATGCAGAGCAAAACAGTAATAGCGTATTAGACATAGAGGTGTTTGACAGCCATGACAGTTTGTCATTATTTCGTACACTGCGATTGGTGCCAACAGTAGATGTCTTGAATGAAGAGCATGTTGAAGAGGAGGCTCTTGATATGGATATGATAGATGGCGAGCTTGTTGCAACCACACCGCCATCATTACATATCATGAGTTTGTTCTTACTCTGTCAACCTGATGTGACAGAGCAGCCTGATCGGTCAATAGGGGTGGTGCGCTGGCGACATTTTGATACCAAAGACAAAGAGGTTGAATGGCAATTGCTTGGTCATCAGATTGTGGCATGCGGGTTGCGCTTGGAAGGGAGGGACCCACAGAAGCATTGTTTTGTGCCAGCGCTGATTCTGGGTAAGGATGAGCAGCTGCAAACCATGAGTTCGCTGATTGTACCTTCGTCTTACTTTCAGCCTGATGATAGAGTCATCATGCGTATCAGCAGTAAACAAACCTATCTACGTTTGGGTCGTAGATTGATGATAACTGAAGGGTTTAGTCAATACGAAATAGCAAAATAATGTCTATTTATGTATTTATAGTGAAACCATTATAAAAATGGTATAGCAAGATTAAACGCTATTTTTCGCAGCCTCTGGAGACGCAGTCACAGCAAGCAAGAAAAGTAGCGTTTAATCGAGCGCGTTTCCTATGCTGTATCAATTTTATTGAGGTTCTACTATATTGAAAGAAAGAGGGGTTGCACCGTATAAGAAAAAAGGCTGATGTTTTTTTTGATAATGATATTAAACAAACAAGGTCATAAGTTAACCTGCAGTCAATCAAATTATTGTCTATAATGAGCGATATTGTTACTCTAATTTATAAGATGCCTCGGGCGCTAGAATATATTACGCCAACTAAAACTCAGCTACTATCACAATACTTACTGAGCCTACTCTCTATAATGTTTTCTAAGCCAGATTAATTTTTGGAAACAGTATAAGGTGTCAAAAATAAGAGATAAAGATACAACCATAAGATTAAAAGGCCACCTATGCGCATTCAGTCCACCTTAAATCTATTAGTGATTAACGATGATCAGCTCTATGCTGAGCGTCTTGTACATCTACTGAGTGATTATTATGACAGCGTGAATTTAGGATTTTTGGATGATAAAGAAGAGCTACTAAAAGTACTGCGCCAGTCGTGGGATGTGCTGGTATTCGTTAGTGCTTATGATATGAGCTTTACGGATGTGGTTGGCATCATTCAAGAGCAGAGCATTGATTTGCCGATGATTTATTTGATGAAGGATGAGGCAATATCGACCGCGTGTAATGATGAGGGGTTGCCTGCGGTGATGAGCGGAACCATGGTCAAAGCACTCAAGGCTGATCAAGAGATGGCTATCGTTATGGCTATCTGCTTACAGCATGACAGCTTGCGTAGTCGCCGTGAGCTCAAGAAACTACGCCATGTCCTATCAGAAGCAGAGCAACGTGCCAATGTGCTGATTAAAAACTCGAAAAGTGCAGTTGCCTATATCGATGAAGGTATCCATATCTTTGCCAATGATCCCTATCTTCAACTGTTTGGCTTTCGGTCAATGAATGATGTCATAGGGGTACCTGTGATTGATTTGATTTCAGGTGGCGATAGTGTCAAGGACTTCAAGCAATTTCTACGTCAGTTCGATAAAGGTAGCCGTGACGAAGTCGAGTTTAACTTTGAAAGCGTGCGCACGGATGGCAGTACTTTTGAGGCAAAATTACAGTTGGCATCTGCGACTTTAGATGGCGAACCCGTTACTCAGATTATCATACAACAAAATGCTAGCAACAGCGCAGAGGTTGCCAAACGCTTGGCTGAAGCAGAGCGTAAAGATAACCTGACAGGTGTGAATAATCGCCACGGCTTTGAGGAGCAAATGGCGATAGTGCACCAGCAAGCAACTCAAGGCGTGCTGACAGCAGCATTGCTCTATGTACAGCTCGATAACATTGGAAAAATAAGAAGTAGCCTCGGTCTGCAAGGAGTAGATACGACTGTCAAACAGGTTGCCTATGCACTAGATGAACTGGTATCGGATGGACATGTCAGCCGCTTTAGTGATACCGCATTTATGATACTTGTCAAAAACAAAACTACCTCAGAGCTCGAAGAGCTGGCTGAGAACATAGGTTCGCGTATCAGTGAGATGCTCATTGAGGTAGATAAGCGTACGACGAGTACCACGGTAAGTATCGCAATCGTCAAAATCGAAAAAAATACCGCAGAGCCCGCTATAATAATAGAGCGTGCTATGGATGCTATTAGCCAGATCATGGTCGAAACCTCTAACCATGGTGGTACTTATCATCTATATGATCCGAGTGAGCATGCCAATAGTGATGATCATGCGCTTGCTGAGTCTCTGATTGATGCTATTACAAACAGTCGATTTGAGCTGTCATTTCAACCAATATATGATATCAATCAAGATCGTAGTGACTTTTTTGAAGTGTATCTACGTCTGCCATTGGCCGATGCCGATAACACGGTATTGACTCCTGATCAGTTTATGGCTGTGGCCAGAAAACACAAGCTACTTGAAAAGATAGATCGCTGGGTACTCATTAATGCGTGCAAAAAAATCAATGATGTCCGTAAAGAGCATCCTGAAGCCAGACTATTGGTGCAGCTAACCAGTGCCTCATTAATTGACAAGAAACTGCCCAATGTGGCAAGCCAACTGATCAAGGCAGTAGGCGGCGCTGCTGGTGTCTTAACGTTGCAATTTAACGAAAAAGACATCTCGGATCATTTAACTGTGGCAAAATCTCAGTTTTCGGCCCTTAACGAAGTCAACTGTCAAATGGGCATTACTAATTTTGGTTCTTCTGCCAAATCTATCGAAATTGCCAATTTAGTGCAGCCGGATATCGTGCGTTTGGCGCGTAACTATGTACAAGATATCAATTCAGCAGATAACTTAGACACGGTTAAATCACTTATCATGCGCATCAATGAGGTAAATGTTGATGTGCTAATGCCGTATATTGAAGATGCAGCGACTATGTCAGTCGCATGGAGTGTGGGGGCGCGCTATCTGCAAGGATACTATTTAGAAAAGCCTAGCAAAACGCTAAAGATCGCCAGTTAACATATTGCGATGCTACAAAATCTTTATCGCTAATGCTCACCAACCAAAGATTGCCAAAATGTCTATTATTAGTAAATATCAAATAAGCAGTCTTTTTGCCGCTGTTTTATTGCTCACTGCTTGTGAGCATACCCCGCCTGATCATCGCGACCCTGTGACACTACCACTATATGTCAATGGAGATGCAGATAATGGCTCGTTAATTTATCAAGATGCTTGCAGTCAATGCCACCAGCTCAACGCTGGTCTCAATAAAAAGGGCCCGCAATTAATGAATATATACGGCGCACCAGCTGCTGAGCTAAAAGATTACACTTATAGCGAAGGGCTCACAGAGTCAGGATGGGTATGGGACGCCAAAACACTCGATCCCTATATCGCGGATGCACAAAAAGCCATGCCAGATTCAAAGATGCTATCAGACCCTATGCCAGATGCTAAAGAGCGCGCGGATGTTATTGCGTATTTATCAACCCTCCGCGCTGATGCGCCGATCGTCGTAGAGGATGCGAACTGACCTTACTGGTTGATCGTTATGACCCAAAAAATGAGCCGATAATTTACTATGACCCATGCCCCTAACGATAGAGCACCATCACCTACATATCAAAAAATATCCAAAACGCTTGGTCAATCCGCTCCCAGTGGCACCGATTTGCAACGCAATCAGCAGAAAATTGCACAATTGATGGCGCAATTGAACCAAATTGTATTGGACAAACCGCAAGCAGTTAAATTGGCACTCAGTGGCATACTAGCAGGTGGGCATTTATTGCTACAAGATTTACCTGGTATGGGTAAGACAACTCTGGCTCAAGGTTTGGCTAAGCTGTTAGGCCTGAGTTTTAGCCGAGTGCAGTTCACCAATGACATGCTCCCTGCCGATATCTTAGGCATGAGTATCTATGACCAAAGTAAACTGCGTTTTGAATTTCGTCCCGGTCCTATTTTTACTCAACTGCTACTTGCTGACGAAATCAACCGCTCCAGCCCCAAGACGCAAAGCGCACTCCTTGAAGCAATGGAAGAGCGACAAGTGACGCAAGATGGACAAACTTATTCTTTGCCGCAGCCGTTCTTTGTTATTGCAACCCAAAACCCACTGCAACAAGCTGGCGTCTATCCGTTACCTGAATCACAGTTAGATAGGTTCTTGCTGTGTCTGTCATTGGGCTATCCATCACCTATGGCAGAGCGTGAACTACTAAAAGGTCAAGATCGCCGTGAGCTATTAAAGGATCTAGATACGGTGCTTGATACTGAGGCTGTGCTATTGGCACAACAAGGCGTAAAACAAGTTTATGTGGCGGACGTGGTATTGGATTATCTACAAAGACTCGTTGCAAAGACTCGAGCAAGCCAAGAGTATCATGGGTTATCACCACGTGGCGTGCTATCGCTACAGCGTGCTGCACAGGCTTATGCTTATGTGTCGGGGCATATGGAGGTGACGCCTGAAGATATCCAAGCGGTCTTCGCTGCCGTGGCTGATCATCGTCTCGGGCAGCGTTTTGCCCCTGCACAAGTGGTAGGTGGGCAAGCACCGCAGACCATCGCCCAACGCATTTTAGCAGACGTGCCTGTCATCGTTTAGCTGTCTATATTTTTAGTTATCTATATTGAAGTACGAGCAGGTTTAATAATACATGGCTATATCATCGAGTCCGTTAGTCTGAGGACTAGCGACTAGAGTCAATTACATGGTAAGAATAGGGTAGTCATGAGCTTTTTACCAAAAGCCTTAACCGCGTCAATCAGGTCAGCAATGAGCCGTTGGTTTGCCTCGCGCGCACCCAAAAATGATAGCGCGACGCTCAATCTACGCAACGTCTATATTTTTTTTAGTCGTGAGGGTATGCTATTTGCTGTGCTATTAGTGATTACCTTTATCGCGGGTATCAATTATGGCAATAACTTGGTACTTGGCTTGTGCTTTTATCTGGTCAGCGTTTGGTTGATTAGTTTTCATGTGACTTTTGCGCACATATCGGGTCTGCAAATGCGTCTGCTAGAAGTGACTATGACAGAGGCCGGTACTCCTGCTTGGGTGACACTGCAACTCAAAAGTGAGAGCCGTCAGCCACGGCGGCAGTTATTATTTGAGTTTGAGCAAGTAGCTGACAAGAAGGATAAAAGTGGCACGAATCGGCAAAGCTCCATACTCGTGACGAGTCTACAAAGTGAGCAAACTATTCGCTTACCTGTTCAAACCTACAATCGCGGTCCTCTTGAGCTGCCACGACTAATAATTAAAACCGTTTATCCTTTGGGTATTATGCGTGCTTGGTCTTATGTCTATTTTGCGCGTAAGACTTGGGTGTATCCCAAACCTGAAGCATTTGACTGGCAGGTGCAGTATTCAGTTGCAAGCTCGGAGGATCTGCCAATTGGCGGACAATATCGACAAGGGCAAGACGACTTTGAGCGACTGGATAATTATGTCGAAGGGGAGTCGCTGGCCCGTGTCTCTTGGGGCCATGTGGCACGGGGTCAAGGCATGTTTACCAAGCACTTTGCAGACCCTGTCGGTCATGAGCAAACGCTTGATTATGCAGATATGCCAGGTGCTCATCATGAACAGAAGCTTGCGCAATTGGCTCATGGGGCGTTGACATTGGGTCAATTAGACGTGCCCTTTCAAATGCGTTTACCCAATGATACGCCTACTAGCGCAGCGGTGGGTGATGGCGAGACTTTTGCGCAAGCGTGCTTGCTAAGGCTGGCGAAAGCACCATGAATGAACCCAAACAGTTTTCTGCAACCGATGCCACAAAAACGGCAAGATTTGAGCAGTTAGCACTCGGTCAAAATATACAAGCGAAAAGTGGCATAGCAGCTGATAATAAATGGTATCGGCGACTACTGGCTCTACCAGCTTACTACTGGGTGCTAATTGCTCAAATAGCAGTCGTGTTGCCACATGCTGCTCACTTGCCAATATGGTTAATCGGGTTTGCGGCGATTAGTATTATTGCCCAACTACCGCGTCTCAAGAGTCGGCTAAAAAAACTCTCGCATTTAAAACGTGTCTATCAAAGCATGCAGATGCTGGGTTTTTTATTAGGCCTAGTAGGTCTGTGGCTAACGTATAACACAGCATTTGGGCTGGACATGGGCGTGGCATTTTTGGTGCTATGTCTCGCTAGTAAGCTTTGGGAGCTGTACAAGCGGCGCGATGCTTATGTGGTATTGAATCTATCGTTATTTGTACTTGCTGCATTGTTTTTAATGGATCAAGGGTTGCTGACAACTTTAGAGGTGGTACTGGGCGCTGTTATTGTCCTGCTGGCGTTTATTGCCCTAAACGACGATAGTAATGATGACGGTGATGGACGCCTGCGTACTTTAGGGGTGTTAGGGATTGGGGCACTGCCATTGTTGGTGGTGCTGTTTCTATTTTTCCCAAGACTGCCGCCACTGTGGTCTGTACAACTATCAGCTCAGCAAGCGACCACAGGTGTGTCCGATAGTATGTCACCCGGTGATTTTGCCAATTTAGGCCAGTCAACTCAGCTGGCTTTTCGCGTAGAGTTTGGCGATGAGCGTCCACCGCAACAGCAACTATATTGGCGCGGACTCGTGTTTAGTGATTTTGACGGAGTTACCTGGCGACCAAGCAATCAGGTAAGCCAATGGCCGACTAGATCGCAAGCCCCTACATGGATTCAAAATGCCTTTGCTACCGTTCCTGAGCAAGTGCAAGCCGCACCTACTCGCTATCAAATTATCCTAGAACCTACTCAGCAGAACTGGTTATTCGGGCTCGATTATTCTTTTTCTCAGCAGCCAGATATCAACATTACTTCCAACTTTACATTATCAAAAGATCAGCCTGTTACGCAGCAGCTGCGTTATGATGTATTGCAGTTTGCGCCGATGCGTATTGATACTGTGCTGACAGAGGCATCAAGACGCCTAAATCTGGCACTACCAGCAGAGGGTAATCCGCAAGCACGCGCGCTTGCTCAGCAGTTATTTGTACAATCAGGCTCAGATCCCGTGCGCTACATGGCTGCTATCGAGCGCTGGATCAATCAAACAGAGTTTCGCTATACGTTGTCACCGCCACGACTCAATACTGATCGTATCGATGAGTTTTTGTTTCAGACCAAAGCAGGATTTTGTGAGCATTACTCTTCAAGCTTTACTTTTATGATGCGCGCAGCTGGTATTCCAGCGCGGGTAGTAGCAGGCTATCAAGGTGGTGAGCTGAGTCAAGGTGGTGATGTTTGGGAAGTGCGTCAAAAAGATGCGCATGCATGGACTGAAGTTTGGCTCGAAGGCCAAGGCTGGGTACGCGTCGATCCCACGTCGTTTGTGGCGCCTGAGCGGGTTGAGCAGGGTATGAATGCGATGACCCAGCAGCAAGGCGCAGCCATGTTTGGCAGTGGTGCCAGCGCGCAAATCAGCTATCAGCAGTATCAAATGCTACAAACACTACGTCGCTTGTCTGACCAAGCCAGCTATTACTGGCAAAAAGATGTGGTCGGTTATGACCAAGACAAACAAGCAGATTCGCTCCTAAAATGGTTCAACATCAGCTCCATTATGCAGCAAGTGATTTGGTTGGCGGCCAGTGCTATTATCGTTATGACTACCTTAGTATTCATCATTTGGCGCCGCCGGCGCAAACGCTGGCACCCAGCAGATTTGCCGCTTGCCCAGCTCTCGAAACATGTCGGCAAGCGCGATAAATTATTGGCTCGAGAGGATCATGAAGGACAGTTAGCTTGGCTAGAACGCTTAGCATCTGCTATCGATAGTCGCCTAAATGACGATACTCGCCGTCATGCAAGTCATTTAACAGACAGTGAAAACCCGATAGCGATTCAGACAAAACTGATTGAAATTAAGCAAAACTACCGTCAGTTACGTTATGGGCGCCTGAGTAACTTGGATACTAACCATAGTGAATATCAAAAACTACTTAAGCAGCTGAAAAAGAATGTGCGCGAATTATTGTAACGTTTTAATGGATGGCGTTGATAATTTGAGTGAGATTAAAGATGCTGACGCATGGATATGTAGCAAATATCAGTAAAGGTTGTTTTGAGAAGATAAGTAAGAGAGTGTCTCATGGCGGTATATGTAGATTTTGTGCAGATAAAATTCAAAGGCTATAAATGGTGTCATATGCTTGCGGATAGTTTGCAAGAGCTGCATGATTTTGCAGCATTGATTGAGGTAGATCCACGTTTATTCCACCGCACCGCAAGCTACCCGCATTATGATATTACCGTGCAAATGCGCGAAACAGCCCTTGAGAATGGGGCGCTGCCTGCCGACAGGAAAAAAATTATTGAATGTGCCAAGAAGTTAAAAGTAGAGTTGCAGTCTGAAATGTCGTTATCTGATAGTGACTGATGCAGCTTATAAGTTACACAAAGAAAAAGGTGGGTAGAGATTTTGCTCACCCACCTTTTTTTTGCTTAGATGATACTTTTCTCGTTTGGTATTATTTGGCAACTGCCGCCGTGCTGATTGCGTTGAGCGCTTTTGAGACATTATCAATAACGGTATCGCAACCTTTGATATTATGGCGTGTTTTTAGATATTCAGGATTGTTGTATGAGAGCCATACCTTTTTATTGGCATCTTCGCTAATGAGGATTTTTTGTGGTAAATCAATGGCGACGGTTTGCTCGCAATTCATCAGAGACGATCTTAATTATGGCGATATCCTTGAGCGATTCATTAGTGAGTCATGGCGAATATCCATTGTGCGTCATCAGGCAGGGGATGGCAATATATTCCAATCGATCGTTACACCAAGCGCTCTGCCAAATAGTCGACCAGTAGTCTGATTTTTGGCGATAGTTGACGGTTGTGTGGGTAGATGGCCCAAATGCTTTCTTTGGGTTCTCTATAGTTGTCGAGTACGCTCACCAACGCACCCGATGCCAGATGTTTTTGTACGTAGTAATCGGGCAGTTGTACGATACCCAGCCCTTTTAGCGCCGCATCAACCAGACTATAGCCGCTGTTGTACTGTATGGAACCAGAGACGCGCAGGTTTTTTTCTATGCCTTTTTCGACAAAATGCCAATAGTCGCGTGTACCTAGTAAGCAGTTGTGCTGGCTGAGATCGTCAAGCGTGCGCGGTACCCCGTATTGATTGAGATAAGCTGGTGTCGCACAGACAAAATTGGTGCGCAGGCTAAGCTTTTTTGCCATCATCGTAGAGTCGCGCAACTTACCAATACGAATGGCCAAATCGTAGCCACCCTCGATTAAATCAATTTTTTGGTTACTCAAAAAAGCGGTTACCTCAATGTCCCGATATTGCACCATAAAATCATTGATTAAGGGCAGCAATTGTTGCTCGCCATAAGTCACAGGCGCAGTCAGTTTGATTCTGCCTTGAGGTTTTGATTGCAAATTGCTCACCGCTTGCTCAGCCGCGTTCAAACCATCGAGCACACTGCGGCAATGCTGATAAAACACGCGGCCCTCTTCGGTGAGTGAGACTTTACGCGTTGTACGATATAGCAGCTTGATCTTCAGTCGCTGCTCTAACGCACTAATCTGACGGCTGACTTGCGCAGTCGAGATACCAAGCGCTTTTGCAGCGCGCGTAAAGCTCCCGTACTCTGCCACACAGACAAACTCACTAATCCCTTCCCAGCGCATGATTATTACCAATATGTAAAAGATATTTGCAAATATAGCATATTGTTATCTTCTCAGAAATAAATATAATGGTTAGTATCAATGTAAATAGACGGTGTTTTACTGTCATCGATGCT
This sequence comes from Psychrobacter sp. PSP, assembly GCF_024085615.1. Taxonomy (NCBI): domain Bacteria; kingdom Pseudomonadati; phylum Pseudomonadota; class Gammaproteobacteria; order Moraxellales; family Moraxellaceae; genus Psychrobacter; species Psychrobacter sp. PSP. Next base: position 360,298 of record NZ_JABLTF010000015.1, on the reverse strand, counting down.
TGCCTATATAGGGCAGGCAAGATAAGCTCAGTCTGTCTTTATCTGTTTTAGTCACAGAAATCGTGACGATTAAAACGAGCAGATAGCCTTATTGAACAAAAATAATGATTGGGCGTGAATGACGTTTTAAGTTTACGCTACGTTACAGTCCATCAATAACAATCAAAAAGAGAGATTCCTATGTCAGATAAATTTATCAAATCAAAAGCCGCCGTCGCTTGGGGCCCAAAGCAGCCATTGTCTATCGAAGAAGTAGACGTCATGCTACCACGTAAAGGCGAAGTACTGGTAAAAATCGTGGCCAGTGGTGTCTGTCACACAGATGCGTTTACCTTATCTGGTGAAGACCCAGAAGGCGTATTCCCAGCGATTTTGGGTCATGAAGGTGGCGGTATCGTTGAGCAAGTCGGCGAAGGCGTAACCAGCGTTCAGGTCGGTGATCATGTCATTCCGTTATACACGGCAGAGTGCGGCGTTTGTAAAATGTGCCGCTCAGGCAAAACCAATCTTTGCTCAGCAGTACGCGAGACGCAAGGTAAAGGCTTGATGCCAGATGGCACGACACGTTTTTACAAAGACGGCGAGCCTATCTATCACTATATGGGTTGCTCAACGTTTTCTGAGTACACGGTTTTACCAGAGATTTCTTTGGCTAAAGTCAATAAAGAGGCCCCACTAGAAGAAGTTTGTTTGCTTGGTTGCGGTGTTACCACAGGCATGGGTGCGGTCATGAATACGGCTAAAGTCGAAGAGGGCGCTACCGTTGCCATCTTTGGTCTAGGCGGTATCGGCCTGTCAGCAGTGATTGGCGCTGCGATGGCAAAAGCCCAACGTATCATTGTGATTGATATTAACGAGAGCAAGTTTGAGTTGGCTAAAAAACTAGGTGCAACCGATTGCATCAATCCAAAAGACTACGACAAACCGATTCAAGAAGTTATTGTTGAGCTAACCGATGGCGGTGTGGATTATTCGTTTGAATGTATCGGTAACGTTGACGTCATGCGTTCAGCGCTAGAGTGCTGCCACAAAGGTTGGGGCGAGTCAGTCATCATCGGTGTCGCTGGTGCTGGACAAGAAATCTCAACTCGTCCATTCCAGTTAGTGACGGGTCGCGTCTGGAAAGGTTCAGCATTTGGTGGTGTAAAAGGCCGTACGGAGCTACCAGGTTATGTCGAGCGCTATCTGGCAGGTGAGATTCCTTTACAAGACTTTATCACCCACACGATGCCAATAGAAGACGTGAACGAAGCGTTTGACTTAATGCACAAAGGCGAGAGCATTCGTACGGTTGTCAATTTCTAAGCGTCGTTACTGACAGTAATATCAAAATCACAGTTTTAACCTGATGACGCTACAATAAAAAAGCTGCTTCAATTTTAAAGCAGCTTTTTTTATTTTATTTTTTACAATAACAGACGGTTTAGTTAGTCATATTCGCCAATTGTTCTAATATGCTGACGTAATTTTCAACCCCTTGCGCACCGCTGACCAAATGACGCTCGTTGAAGATAATCGCCGGCACACTTTGAATGCCTTGCTGCTGCCAATGCTGTTCTTCTGCTCGCACTTCTTTTGCAAAGAACTGACCCTCTAGCACTGCCAGTGCCTCACTACGATCCAGTCCAGTCTCAGCTGCAATGTCAGCAAGCACATTGATATCGGAGATGTTTCTGTTATCGGTAAAATGTGCCGCAAATAACGCTTGTTTTAACTCATGCATATATCCTTGCTGGTCTGCAAAATGCAGCAGCTGATGCAGATTAAATGTATTGTGCATGCGAGTGTCATCATTGAAATTAAATTCAAAGCCAACTTCCTGTCCAGCTTCAGTCATTCTGACTCGGCTAGCATCTGACTCTTCTTTAGTCGAGCCATACTTTTCGATAATGTGCTCACGCAAGTTTTGTCCCTCGCTTGGCATATTGGGGTTTAACTCAAACGGATGCCAATGAATGGTGTGTGCGGTATTGGTTTGCTCAAGTGCTGCTGCCAGTTGGCGATAGCCGATGACGCACCAAGGGCATACAACGTCTGAGACGATGTCTATTCGGAGTGGTTTTTCTGATGTGCTCATATATCCTCGCAGGCATTATTGTTTATTTTTTATGACGGTATTTTATAGCTAGACATATCAGCCAAAGCGACTTGGTTGAATCAGCTTTGGATAATATCACTCAGTCAATATTAAGAGAATGAGGGAGCGATTACAATGTAGTCTGCACAGTCTGCGTTATCACTTAGGTAGCTCAATTGTAACTATTATCAGTAGGATAGCCGAAATTTTTGCAAAAACGGTCTAACAACTGACGCACTGATAACAAAACCCATGACTACTTAACCAATCTGCCGTGGTCACAAAACAGGTTTTATTTAAAGTTGCTCCATTGAAATTAGCGATGATTATTTATAAATAACGCTAATAATAATTCAATAAACAATAAGAACTTAACACTCACTATGGTGTCATATATGAAAAATATTACTGAAGCAATGAAATGGCGTTACAGCACCAAAGACTTTGACACCAACAAAAAATATCAGCAGAAGACTTTCAGAGTCTAAAAAATATCTTACGTCTCAGTCCGTCGAGCACCAATATTCAACCTTGGCATTTTGTGATTGCTGATGATGAAGCGGGTAAAGCTCGAATTGCAAAAGGCACTGAGGGCATGTATGAATTCAATGATGCCAAAGTAAAAGATGCCTCGCATGTCATTGTATTCTGTAGTCGTGTCTATGCCGATGACGAGTTTTTAGAAGGCTTGCTCGACAAAGAAGATGCCGATGGTCGCTTTGCAGAACCAAAACTCAAAGAGCAAATGCATCAAACGCGCAAAATATTCTTGGACATTCGTCGTTACGAGCAAAAAGACGAGGCGCATTAGTTGATAGAGCAGTTGTATCTCAATATGGGCGCTTTGTTGCTCCTAGGCGCTGCTACTTTGAGTATTGATACTGTGCCGATGGAAGGCGCAGATTTAAAAGCACTTGATGAAGAGTTTGAGTTACGTAGTAAGGGCTATACCGCTGTTGCCGTGATATCGCTTGGCTATCGTAGTGAAGATGATTTTAATGCTGATGCCTAAGTCTCGATTTGACGAAAAAACAATCATCACTAAAGCCTAGTTTTAGGTGTTTGATTTGAAATGATTATTCTAAAGTAGCCTCATAATAGTCCTATAAGCTTTCGTTTGTGGGGCTTTTCTTTATTGAAGACTATTTAATATACTACCTTTTTCTAAAAAATAGATTGCCCACTTCGCATAATATATTGCTAAATCATATGGCCTGAATTTGAGTGCTGATAAATTAAAACCAATTAATACTAGCTAGCAGCGGATGGTTAGGCTAATTGAGGTAAATGATTATCAGTTAGATTAAAGCGATTGGTAGTACACACTTTCAGGTACTGTCTCAGATTAAAAACTACACTGTAATAACTACAAAATAAAAACAAAACAAGTTTTTTGGTACGCAATAATGGATTTATTGCCGCCGTAGCTATGTAGCTATGTAGCTATGTAGCTATGTAGCTATGTAGCTATAAGGCGCTTTTTTCACCCATTATATTCATCTGCCAGCGAGAAGCCAGCATGTCTACCTTGACGTTAACAATTAATAAGCAGGATTATCAGCTCGAGAATCTTGACGCCCGTACGACACTGCTCGACGTCTGTCGTCAACATTTACAAATTACTGGACCCAAAAAAGGCTGCGACCACGGCCAATGCGGCGCTTGTACCATGCTCATCAATGGTCGCCGAGTCAACTCTTGTCTCACACTTGCTATCATGCATGATGGTGATGAGATTACGACCATCGAAGGCATCGGTATGCCGGACTCACTATCGGCGCTGCAACAAGCCTTTAAAGATAACGATGCCTTTCAGTGCGGATATTGCACCCCAGGTCAAATTTGTTCAGCGACTGCCTTAATAGAAGAAGTAAAACAAAATTGGCCAAGCCATGTGAGCACAGACTTACAACATCCTGATAGCCTTCTAGTACAAGAAATCGCTGAGCGCATGAGTGGTAATGTCTGTCGCTGCTCCGCTTATCCCAATATCATCAAAGCCATCTCACAAGTGCTTGAGAATGAAGCATCAGCGTCTACTTCTAAAACAGTTGACAACGCTGCGCAAAACTCAAGCGTAACAGGTATTTGGTCACCGCCGTCAAGCGAGACTCAGTTCCATAAAGCATCAGCGAATAACAAAACAATAACAGGCAAGGCAGGAGACCACTCATGAAACGTTTTGAATATAGCCGCGCTGATGCACCTAAGCAAGCCGCAACCTCTGCTAGCAGCAAAGACGCTTCTTTTATTGCAGGTGGTACTAACTTATTAGATCTCATGAAACTAGAGATCGAAACCCCAATCAAACTGGTCGATATCACTCGTTTAGAATTAGAGCAAGTGGAAACGACTGCCGATGGTGGTTTACGTATTGGTACGCTTGTGACCAATAGCGATTTGGCCGCGCATCCTGAGGTGATTGCAAACTATCCGGTATTGTCCCGAGCTATCTTGGCAGGAGCGACTGGTCAGCTACGTAACAGAGCGACAACGGGCGGCAACTTTTTGCAGCGTACTCGTTGCTATTATTTTTATCAAACAGACAGCGCTTGTAATAAACGTGAACCGGGCACAGGATGTCCTGCTATCAACGGGGAGAACCGTACCCTAGCTGTCTTAGGTACCAGTGATTCATGTATTGCTCAGCACCCATCCGATATGGCAGTGGCAATGCGCTTACTGGATGCCACGATAGAGACAGTTAAAGCAGATGGCTCGACTCGCGCTATCGATGTCAAAGATTTTTATTGTTTGCCGAAAGACACGCCGCATATCGAAAATGTGCTAGAAGCAGGCGAGCTGATTACTCATGTTGTATTACCTGCCCCTATTAAGGGCATGCATACCTATGACAAAGTGCGCGATCGCGCTTCTTACGCCTTTGCACTGGTATCTTGTGCCGCAGTCGTCGATGCTGACGACAATGGCAACCTAAAGACAGTACGATTGGCGTTCGGCGGCATCGGTACCAAGCCATGGCGTAATGAAGAGGTTGAGGCACTATTAACGGATACCGATGGCAATAGCGACGTTATCACGCAGGCCGCTGATCTATTATTGCAGGATGCCAAAGGTAATGGTCAGAACGACTTTAAAATACCATTGACGCGTCGCCTACTAAAACAAGTTATTCAGCGCGCATTAGCGGGCGAGGGAGCATAATCATGGCACTATTAGAATCAATCACCCAGTCAGAACCAACCAAAAAACTGACCATGGATGAGCCTGTTGAAACGCTATTTAGCACAACAGCAAGCAAGCTAGTTGGTAAGCCAATCAACCGTGTTGATGGTTCCCTAAAGGTTAGCGGTCAAGCGAAATACAGTGCCGAAATACACTTGGACAATCAAGCCTATGGTGTATTGGTAGGCGCGACCATTGCGAAAGGTCAAGTTGAGAGTATCGATAGTGACTCTCTAAAAGGCATTCCTAATATTATTAAAGTCGTGACCGATCCTGAGCACTTTTTGCGTAACTCTCAACAAGGGACAAAAACTAAAGCACCCAAGCAAGGGGTTAGCGAGATTTTTTATCATGGTCAGCCTATTGCTGTCGTGGTTGCTGAGACTTTTGAGGCGGCAAGAGAAGGCGCTAAAGCGCTGAAAGTGACTTATAAGGATGAGACTGACCAAGCGGCACTGAACTTTACTCAAGAGCTCTCTAACGCCCATGCGGTAGATGAAAAAAAAGGCTCTGATAAAAATAATGTCCAAGGCGATCCAGACCAAGGCTTAGCTGATGCGGCAGTGACCGTTGATCGCTTTTATCATACCCCAAGTCAAAGCAACTCTCCAATGGAGCCCCATGCAACGTTGGCTCATTGGGAAGGCGATAAGCTCGTTCTGTATACTTCCAATCAGATGCTCGCTTCTTGCAAACAGCAAGTCATGGATGCTCTGGACCTAAATGAAGATCAAGTACAACTGATCGCACACTATGTCGGTGGTGGGTTCGGTAGTAAGCTCGGTATTGCTCCTGAATCTATTGCAGCGGCGATTGCTGCGAAAGATCTGGGTCGTCCTGTATTAATCACTATGACGCGTTCACAAGTGATGGAAACAACGGTCAGACGCTCAAACACGCGTCAGCGTATCGCAATCGGCGCGAACAATGACGGCGTGATCGATACATTGATACACGATACGATCTCTAGTAATTTGCCAGGTGAGGCTTTCTTTGAGCCAACTGCTCTATCTACGCACCATCTATATAGGGGCAAAAACCGCCGTGTGAATTATGAGATGGTAGACATGAACCAAGTGTTGTCAGGTTCTATGCGTGCGCCTGGCGAAGCGGTAGGTATGATCGCGCTTGAATGTGCCATGGATGAGCTTGCCACACAGTTGGATATTGATCCGGTTGAACTACGCCGTCGTAATGAGCCAGAGCAAGATCCGAGTAAAGATATTCCTTTCTCGACGCGCCAATTGATTGCCTGTATGGAACAAGGTGCTGAGCATTTTGGTTGGAGTGAGCGAAACGCCAAGCCTGCCAGTCAATTAGAAGGTGACTGGTGGATAGGTACAGGCATGGCGGCTGCTGCCCGTGGTAACCAACTACAGCCATCTGAAGCACGTGCAACCCTACAGGTAGATGAGTCAAAAGCACTTGGTATCAAAGCAGTTATCGAGACAGACATGACAGACATCGGTACAGGGTCTTATACGGTGTTTTCTCAGGTAGCGGCAGACCTGTTAGGACTGCCTATCGACCATGTTGAGATGAAACTAGGTGACACTGCATCGCCACCAGCATCAGGCTCAGGTGGCAGTTGGGGTGCTGCGAGTGGGGGTAGTGGTGTCTATCTTGCTTGTGAGCAGCTGCGTGAAATGCTAGCAGAAAAAGTTGGTCTGTATCCTGACAACATTCAGTTAGACAATGGTCAAATCAAGAAAACAGGCGAGCATGCTTTAACGGCAATGGAAGCTGCCAAAAAGAGCGGCCAATCATTTGCTGACAGCACTATTGATAAGCTATCGCAAACCACAGGGCTTTCACTATCAGGACAGTCAGCATCACAAAAGTATGATTTTGATAATACAGAGTCTTATGCGCTTGCGGATGTGGTCGCTGACTATGACGAGCAAAAAATCACTGCCAAAGGCCAGATAAAACCGGGTAAGAACGGTAAGAGCCATCGCCAAGCCTCTTTTGGTGCGAACTTCGCTGAAGTGGCGGTTCATAAAGTCACTGGTGAGATTCGGGTGAGACGTATGACAGGTGCATTTGCCGCTGGTCGTATTTTGAACCACAAAACTGCAACGTCGCAATGCTATGGCGGTATGGTGTTCGGTATTGGCTCAGCGTTGATGGAACAAGTGATTCATGACAAACGTGACGGTCGTCTCTGTAACCATGACCTTGCCGAGTATCATGTGCCAGTTAATGCGGACGTACCGCAGTTAGATGTCATATTGGTAGAAGAAGATGATCCTTATACCAATCCAATGCACATCAAAGGTATCGGTGAGACGGCTATTTCAGGTGCTGCTGCCGCGATTGCCAATGCTATCTATAATGCGGTCGGTGTGCGTGTTTATGACTTCCCGATTACCCTCGACAAGCTGCTTTATGAGATGCCAGAGTAGTTTTATCAGCTTATGTATGACAAGAACCCGCTTACTGAGCGGGTTTTTGTAACTGAGTCGGTAGTATATTTTATTACTAGCAAAAAATTCACTAACAAAAAACAATTATTAAATAAGAGGCATTATGAATCAAGTCGCTGACATTCTGAAGCTGGCAAGCGAGGCTCAGCAGCAAGGTGTTGATGCTGTATTGGCCACTGTCGTTCATACAGAAGGCTCAGCGTATCGCCGCGCTGGTGCCATGATGCTCATCTGTGAAGATGGTCGTTCGGTCGGAATGATCAGCGGTGGCTGCTTGGAGCCTCACATCATCAAACGTGCCTTTTGGCTCACGCGTGACGGTGCCAATGTGCAGGTTTATCAGACAGGTGATGACATTGAGTACGCTGATAATGGTCAAGCGCAGGTAGCGATCAACAAAGAAGCTGGCGATACAGACGATCTAGACGACTTGGATGGCCTAGATGACATGGACTTTGATGAGTTGAATTTTGGGCTTGGCTGTAATGGACGTGTGCATGTGCTGTTTGAGCGTCTGGCAACAGCCGCACCATTTTTAGAGTCAGTTCGTCAGGTGCGACGTCATCAGCAGCCAGTTATGGTCGCTACTTTGATTCGCAACAACGGTTGTCAGAATACCGAGTTGCAAGTTGGCCTGCGTATCAATCTAGACGAATATCACAATTCGGAAAATTCACTAGAACAAGAGATAATAAACCCTTCGAATATAATTGCCGATATTGTAGAAAAGTTAGCAGAGTACGAGCTGTCTGAGAGCAATACTGAATACGTGACCATAAAAACGGACGAGGCAACCACCGAGTGGCTCGTACAACGCCTGCAACCACAAGTGCGCCTGCTCGTTTGCGGGGCAGGTAATGATGTGATGCCATTGGTGACCATGGCCAAGCTACAAGATTGGCATGTCACGGTCATAGACAGTCGCGCGCAATATGCGACTCGTATGCGCTTTCCTCAGGCAGATGCAGTGATGTCATTATCTTTAGAGGATAGTGATACCCTGCTAAAGCTGAGTAATAACGCAGCGGTCGCTCTTATGTCACATAGTCTGACCCAAGACCGCGCTCGCTTGGCGATATTGCTAGCACATGCGCAAAACTATAGATACTTAGGACAGTTAGGGCCGCGCTATCGTACCGAACGCTTAATCAATGAGATAAGCGCTAACATGGATCATCCTGCTATCTTGGATACTGGCGTTCAAAAACTGCATTATCCGATTGGCTATAAGCTAGGAGGAGATGGTCCAGAGGCACTCGCACTGGGTATCATGGCACAGATAAATGCAGTCATGCACGATCAAACTGCATCAGTAGAAGGCTCCTACAGTAGGGTCTCGAATTCAGAAGCAAGCGTTGGTAATACGGATGCTGATATTGTGCCGAGTACCGTATGAGTAGTATCGTCTTAGAAGACAAGGACAGACAGGTGCAAAATCATGCGGTCATCATATTGGCAAGTGGCCTCAGTCAGCGCCTTGGCCAACCTAAGCAGCTGCTCGTTAAGAATGGCGAGCTATTAATCGTGCACATGATCCGATCGGCAGTGAGCACCAATCCGCAAGCCGTTATCGTTGTGATTCCTGATAAGCATCCTGCAGTTGCTAGTGTAGTTACAGAGTTGGCTGTGCAATATCCAGCGGTTCAAGCGGTAGTAAACCCAAAACCTGAAACTGGTATGGCGGACAGTTTGCGTTTGGGTATTGAGAGTATTGCGAGTCTTGGAAATTCGTCAATCGAGCGCGTGCTTATCATAGGGGTTGATCAGGTTCTATTAGATCAGTCGCATTTAATGGCTTTGCTGGCTGGTGAACAGTCTGTGGTAGCCAGCAGTTATCATAGCTGGACGTATTCAGATGAATTAAGCGCTACAGAGCAAAAAAATATCATCGGCTTACCGCTAGTGATTGATACAGGTTTACTCAGACAATGGCAAACTGAATTGACAGGTGATAAAGGCTTGCGTCATTTAATCAGAGCATTACCGCCAAGCCAAATACATACAGTGATCAATAAGCAGCTCAGTTATGATATCGATACACCAGCACAGCTAGCGTTTGCTCAAAAAAAAGGCTGGCTTGATCAGCACTCTGAACGAATATGAATAGTAAGCGACTGACATGACAAGCATGATAGCAACCAAGCGTCTCTACCTAAGACAGTGGCAAGCAAGTGATCGTGCGCGGTTTGCCGAGATGAATGCTGATCCTAAAGTGATGGCATATTTTCCTAAACTATTAACCCCTGCATTGAGTAATACCATTGCCAATAAGTGTCAAAAATTAATTGAAGAGCATGGCTGGGGATTTTGGGTGGTGGCTCGTAAAGATGGCGCAGATAAAAGTGATGACTTTATCGGTATGGTTGGGTTAAATAACGCGCATGCTGATATGCCCTTTGCCCCTGCTGTCGAGATTGGTTGGCGTTTGCACAAGGATTATTGGGGGCTAGGCTATGCCACCGAGGCGGCGCGTGCAGCGCTGGATTTTGCGTTTACCGAGCTGGCACTTGAGGACGTGGTGTCATTTACGGCGGTCATCAATCAGCGCTCGCAAAAGCTTATGCAGCGTCTTGGTATGACTGATACGCAGGACAACTTCTCTCATCCGATGCTCGATGCTGATCATCGACTGGCTGAGCATGTTCTATATAAAATCACGCGTCAGCAGTGGCAAGCCCTTATAGTATAACGGACTCTATTTATATCATACGGCCGATCTTGAAAGCGTCAAAATATGCCCCCTTAAACAAACGGCAACGCTAGATAAGCGGTGTTTTGAGGTTTGACGTGCTGACTGCTAAAGCCAAACTCAATCATCTTATTGGTTAGCTTGTTTTTACGCCCGCGTCCAGGGTCAACGACGATGACTTCACAGGTTGGCAGCGCATGACGTTCGATAAACCCAGCCAATATCCCAATATGTTGGTCTACGTAGAGCAAGTCACTGCCGATAATGATATCAAACCTACCAAGATGGCTGTTATCCTCTGACCAGTCTAAACGCTCAAAATTGATGCCTCTGTTATTATTTAGCGTGGTATTTCTATCAAGGAAATACTCAACGGTCGGATGATAGTCGGTCGCTGTGATGTCTGCTTGTCTATGATTGAGCAATAGACTCGATAGCGCCATGCCGCAGCCCACCTCCAAAATTCGTTTGTCCTTAATATCGTAATCAAGCATGTGATTGGCCAGCACCAAGCTTGATGGCCATATCACCTCAAACATCGGCCAAGAAGCAGAGCAAATGCCCAAGTTTAATGCCTCATCATCAGGATCGCTAAATTGCTGATTGTCACGCAGGGTGCAAACGTCGGTGTTGCCAATTTCGATCGTTTGATAGTGCACGCGCACAGTGGTCAGCGAAGTCATAAACTGTCCTAAAAAACAAGCAAAAGTGCAAAGGTTGGCAAAGATTGCCGCTTTCGGTGAGGTAGGGCATACAAAGGTGGGCGTGCATCTTGGATATAGTATTGACTGTGATTTGGTAGAGGTTGTTATTTGACAAAAACACATGTTGTCAAAACAGTACTCTTAAAGGTGCAAAAAGAGTATGACCTAAATGATGACAAGTTATTGTTAATTCTGAAGGTATTGTTATTGCTGGATAAAAGGGCTGGTGAAAGCGGACGGTAAAAGAAGCGTATGAGAGATGTTGAATGGCTTTTATGCTGGCATGATAGGCTTGTCGTTTATTTTGACAAGCCCATACAAGAGAGGATTAAGGCTGGCGTGTGCTGCTGAATCAATTTAGAAATTTGAGTCCAGAGGTCTTGAGCGCCCAGACCAGCTCTACAAAGGCGCGACTGTTGGTTAAGGGTTCGCCATCGATGATGAGTACATAACCTGCGCCATCGATCCATAAAAACACAAAGCTGGTTTCAGGTATGAGCAAGTCAACTTGCTGAAAAAACGAGATCGCTTGGCTTTCTACTGCCCAGCCGCGCTGCTTTTGGCGCAGCATAAAGCCGGAAAAGTCAGCGGCGGCAACACTGAGCATGTCCGCTTCTTCTTGACTATAACCAATCCGAGCCAGACAAAACCCTTCATCAGAGCCAATCGCGGCACGGCGTTTGCCAGATAAGCTCGCGACTACGTAAGGCAAAAACTGATCCAATGGTAGATTGGGCGCTGGCAAAAGCAAAGACAGTTTTTCGATCCAGCCGTGTTCTATAAAGCTTTGTAGCCATATATCAGAATAACGCTGTAACCAATCAGCGGCGAGTAGTGTCTGCCCATAAGACAATAAATCTTGTAGCGCCAACTGCTCGTCAGTCGGCTCATTCTGTGAAAACGCCTCAAAAATACCAGCAGGCGTTAATGTTAGATAGGTCTTATCGGCATTCAAATAAGAAGACATAGCGGCTACCTTAGCGATGAAAAAGTGGTAAAAAGTGATAGAAGTTAAGTTATAAACGCATGACAGTTTATGGTGGCGTGGTAGGCTTGATGGTCTGATCCAAATGCTGTTGGCAGTTATCCCAGCGTTGATCAAATTGCCAATCACTTTTGCCCAAGCTAAACCATACTAAGGAAAATGCCAGACGATCATTACGCACAGTACAATAGGCAAAAAACTCATTTTCAATTTGCTCAAGCGTGCCCCAGTCTTGGCTAGCACGTGCTTGCAGCAGCTCAGCGGTGATGTCTCTTGCGATCTCTCTGGCGTCATCACTACTGATACGCAAGCGTTGTTTTTGCTCATTGAGCGACGGTGATACCAAAACGCTCCAGCGAGTGGCGAGCATACTGTTGCGCTGAATATAGCTTTTTTTATCAATACAATCGCGAAACCCTTGCTTGGCCTCAGGGGTCAAACGGTCTTTGATACGCGTAAACAAATTATTGACATCGTATGGAATGTCAAACCAGCACCCATAGAAAAAATCTGCTACCGCGCCCTGTAGGGGTTCTTTTTCGGTGAGTAATAAGGCGGCGTTGATGCGCTGCTCATGAAAGTGACGGTTGTTGGGTGCCAAAAACACTTTGCGTGAATAAAACCGAAAGACTCGGTGCGCCACTTTCTCGTTTTCTTTGATCAGGTCTGAGTCAGACATAATGGTCTCCTTGTGTCATAGCCGTGACGACAACCAGTGCCTCAGGCTATGAGCTCATTCAGCAAAACAACCTCTGATAATATGAGTGTCAATGAGTCATCAATCCAGCAATGTCTGCATCAAATCAATCATAAATTCAGCATCCTCTTCACTCATTGCCTCAAACCCTTCAGGCATACCAAGCTCAGTTAAGGCTTCTTTTCCATCATCATCGCTATGCAAATCCAGGATGGCTTCTATAAAAATTTGCGCATCTGGAAAGTCGTCTTTGATGAGAAGGACGTGGCTTATGTCTGCCAGATCACTTTCAATCAATACTGAGAGCTGAGCTTTGGTCAAGCGTGAGAAGCTGTGAAAGATCTCCGCCAAGAAAAACGCCGCTTGGGCATCGCCTTTGATGACTTTGCGAGCAGCTGCTTGATAGGTCTCAGTGATATCCCAGTTGAGGTCAGATTCTTCTATATCGACAGCTTCGAGCAAACGCAAACCGATCAGCTTGACGTCTCGATTGTCTGCCATCGCAACGGTTGCGCCTTTATGGATATCTTCTAAGTGATTGATGTCGCTATTGGCCGCCGCGGCAATGACCATCTCATCAGATTTGCCAATGGGACGAGCAACTGCACGGTAGCCTTGCTCACGGATGAGGGCAGCGGCATCAAAAGGGTTGGCGTAGATAATTTGAATAACACCTGCCTCAATCAAGGTCTCTTGCTCAGCATGTGAGGCTGGGATATTGAGGTGCATGTTTAGGTTGGCACGTTTTTGAATCAGCGTATTGAACATGTGCCAGCCAGCAAAGCGCTCAGGCGAAAAATCAGGGGCGATTAACATATTGTGTGTCGTCATGATTTAGCCTTCCTCATCTTGTTTCATTTGGGCGTACTGAGCCATTGCCGCTTCGATTTTACTGCGTGATGGCTTACGGCGTACTGAAGTGTATCCTACAGTTTCGCCGCGGCGAACATTGGGCACGACCGTGGCATATACCCAGTAGTGACTGCCGTCTTTGCATAAATTTTTGACATAGCCATGCCACTTCTTTCCAGCTTTTGCTGTGTCCCACAAGTCTTGATAAGCCGCTTTTGGCATATCAGGATGACGCAGAATATAGTGCTGTTGACCGATGAGCTCATCGACGTGGTAGCCACTAATCTCAACAAAGGCGTCGTTGACGTGAGTGATAATACCGTCTAAATCGGTACGCGAGACAATGAGCTTACCATCTGGGTAGGGACGCTCTACACCTGTATCATAGACAGTTCGAGAGGTGCCATCATGATAGGTCAGGGTGATTTGCTCAGCAGGCAGGTCAGGCTTGTGTGCATCAGGGATTGGAGAACCCATGGTCATCTCCTTCGTTGGTCGTTATATTTATAATGAGTAAAATCGAGTACATAGGGCACTCGTCAAAAAGCCAAAGCCACCAATCAAATGAGTTTTGCTAGGGCTTCTGAGGCGCGCTTGATGTCCAAGAATATCAAACCAAGCTTGGCATTGGGTTTTGCCATGATAGTGAGTACCGCTTCATCGCCTGATGACGTCATGATTACGTAGCCCATCTCGCCTTGAATCATGATGCGATCGATACTACCGCGTGCCAATTCGCGGCCTGCACGGTCGCCTAATGATAGCAGTGCTGCTGACATCGCACCCACACGATCTTCATCAACGCCAGTTGGTAGAGCTGAGGCAATCATCAGACCATCGTTAGAGATTAGGGCAGATGCTTCAACATCTGCTGATGAGCTGTTTAAGTCTTCCAATATCTGTTGAAATGAATCTGTACGCATATCGCTTTCTCTATACTGTGTGTTAATTTTTATTTATGAACTATAGTTAGCCAAAAATAACCCTGTTTGAAAAAGGGTATTATAAATCCTTACTAAAAATATTGATATAGTAAATCCCTATTTAAACTAAGGTTATGATAAGTTTTTTCTGCTATTTCATAAAACTTGCAATGTAACGACCAAAAAGCCCCCATCATTCAATGATAGGGGCTTTTTTAGTGACGATAAATCAAGGCGTATTCGTTAAGCTTTATTACGCCATTGACCTTGAAACATAGTGCCTGCAATAGGGTTCAGTCCCATCTGATAGGCCAAATCAGCAGGGCGGGCGATGTCCCATAGTGCTAAATCAGCATCACAGCCCACTTCTATTTTGCCTTTATTAGATAGACCCAAAGCCTTGGCTGCATAAACGGTTGATCCTGCCAATACCTCTTCAGGCGTGAGGTAAAACAGCGTACAGCCCATATTCATTGCCAACAACAGCGATGTCAAAGGTGATGTACCGGGGTTGCAATCGGTTGAAATCGCTATAGGAACTTGATGCTTGCGAAGTGCCTCAATCGGTGGCAGCTTGGTGTCACGCAAGGTATAAAACGCTCCGGGCAATATCACCGCAACCGTGTTGCTAGCAGCCATTTTCTCTATGTCAGTTTCTGATAAATGTTCTAAATGGTCGCTAGATAGCCCTTTGTATTCGGCAACTAAAGCGCTACCGCCGATGTCAGATAACTGCTCAGCGTGTAGTTTGACCGGCAGGTCTAAGGAGCGTGCAACCTCAAAAACGTGTCTAATCTGATCGCTACTAAACGCAATGTTTTCACAAAAGCCATCGACCGCATCAACCAAGCCTTCTGCATGCAGGATTGGTAGCCACTCACAGACTTGCTCGATATAGTCGTCCGCACGGTCCTGCATATGGGACTTATATTCAGGTGGTAAGGCGTGCGCTGCAAGATACGTGGTGCTGACGTGGATGTCGTATTTTTCGCCAAGCTGGCGTGCGACGGTGAGCATTTTGCGCTCAGTATCTAAGTCAAGACCATAACCTGATTTGATTTCGATGCTGGTGACGCCTTCTTTCATCAGCGCAAGTAGGCGCTTTTCACTTTGGGTAAATAGCGATTCAATACTGGCCGTGCGGGTGGCACTCACGGTTGCGACAATACCGCCGCCTTGTGCTGCGATGTCTTGGTAACTGGCCCCTTGCAAACGCGCTTCGAATTCATTGCTGCGGTTGCCACCATAGACAATGTGCGTATGACAATCGATAAGCCCAGGCGTTAGCCATTTGCCATCGGCGTCTGTGATTTGGTTCTCGTGATAATGTGGCAGATGCGTCGTGATTTGCTCTTGTGCCCCAATCCATGCAATCTTGCCGTCTTTAATACCGATAGCCGCGCTCTCTAGCTGACCGTATGGGACGTTATTAGTATCTGAATTTTCATAAAGATTAAAACCATAGTGCGCTGAAAACGTCGCAATATTGGCATTGATAATAAGGTGGTCAAACGATGTCATAGTAGATTCGTCGAGCGTCTGCTCTTTAAAATTTTCTGATTCATTCATAGTATGCTCCTAATAATTGGGAGGCGAGCGATCTTTGTTTGCAAGACCTTTGCTTGTAAGATCTAAGTGACAAGTAAGTGCTGTTCTACAATCGTTGCCAGCAATCGAGCAGCGACTTTGCAGCTACGACTATCCACATCAAAGGTTGGGTTGATCTCAGCAATATCTGCCATTTTTACTTTGCCTGATGACACAATCAGCTTGACCATACGCTCAACAAAACCAAGCTCAATACCAAAAGCAGCAGGCGCACTGACACCCGGAACGATACTAGAGGGGAGACAGTCCATATCAATAGTGAGATAAATAATATCAACCTGATCTATGAAGCTTTTGACCTGCTCGGCAATGGTGTCCCAAGGCTTATAATGACAGTCTTCATCACTAATAACCTGTACGCCAAGTTGCTCAGCGCGATCAAAGAGCGCGGCGGTATTAGAAAAGCGACTGACGCCAATACAGCAATAATGAAAGGGCTGATCGTGTGCGTCAAGATGCTCGGCAATCTGGCGAAACGGTGTACCAGAAGTCGCCACATCAGACTGACGAATATCAAGATGGGCATCGAAATTAATAATCCCGATAGTAGGCGCTGTGTTTGTGCTGATAGTTGTATCGTTTGCCTTTTCTAAGGCCTGCCATAATCCCAAAAAGCTACCATAAGCAATGGCATGACCACCGCCAAGCCCGATGGGTAATCCACCTTGCTTGACGATAGTGCTCACTGCATCGGCATATTTGATCTGAGCTTGCTCAAGAATACTGTCGGCAAAGCCATCATTGTCATCACAATGAATGTCGCCAGCATCACCCAATAAGGTTGATAATTGACTATCAAAGCGTTGTTGCAAATCAGCGATGACTGGCAGCGTAGCAAAAGCTCGACGAATCAATGGCGGGGCAGCTCTAGCACCCACGCGTCCTTGATTGCGTCTGACGCCTTGATCACAGGCAAAGCCAATTAGCCCAATATGTTGAGCCTCATAAGGCTGAGCAAGCTGATACCAATAACGGGCGCGTGCAGTCTCAAACGGCTCTGCGCGTCCTGTCCACTGAGTCATATCAGCAGGTGTATGGCAAATGGGTGTGGTCATGTTTGTGACTGCCATCATGGCTCTCCTTTTACCAGCCAATGCTTATTTAGACTCGTACCAGTTCTGACGTAGTTCTTGCCAATGCTCAGCAAGTGTACCGTCTAGTACTAACTGCTTGGCCGCTTCGATATCAGGGGCGAGGTAGCGATCTTTATCATAGAACGTCACTTTCTCACGTAGTTTTTGATGTGCCACAGTCAACGGCTCTGATGTCTCGAGTCCTCGATGAAAATCAATACCTTGACCAGCAGCCAGTAGCTCAATACCTATGATAGTCGCAGTGTTTTGCGCCATCTCATATAGGCGGCGTGCGCAATAGGTAGCCATGGATACATGGTCTTCTTGGTTGGCAGAGGTTGGGATGCTATCGACGCTACCTGGATGGGCGATAGATTTGTTTTCTGAAGCCAGTGCAGCAGCGGTCACATGCGCAATCATAAAGCCTGAGTTGACCCCAGCGTTATCGACTAGGAATGGTGGCAGACCACCTGACAAAGTTGCATCGATCAGCAAAGCGACACGGCGCTCAGACATCGAGCCAATCTCAGCGATAGCCAATGCTAAAATATCCGCGGCAAAAGCGACTGGCTCAGCATGGAAGTTACCACCTGATATGGCGACCGGACCATCTTCATTATTAAAGATAAGCGGATTGTCTGTTACCGCATTAGATTCGATGAGCAGCGTTTTCCCTGCTTGGTTGATAATATCAAGACAAGCACCCATGACTTGTGGCTGACAGCGTAAGCAATAAGGGTCTTGAACGCGATCATCTTGTTCGCCATCGTGCGAGGCACGGATAGCACTGCCTTTGATCAGTTGACGGTGTGCTTTGGCGATCTCTATCTGACCATGATGACCGCGTACTTCGTGAATACGCGCATCAAATGGTGAATCTGAGCCTTTGGCGGCATCAATTGACAGTGAGCCGACGATAGTAGCAGTCTCAAGTAAATCACGCGCTAAGAAATAACCACGTAATGCTAGCGCAGTTGAGACTTGCGTACCGTTGATAAGCGCAAGGCCTTCTTTGGCTGCCAATGTGATTGGCTCAAGTCCATGCTTTGCTAGGGCATCAGCAGCTGGCACTTTTTTACCAGCGACAAACACATCACCTTCACCCATCATCGCAAGTGTCATATGTGATAGTGGCGCTAAGTCACCAGAGGCACCAACTGAGCCTTTGGCTGGGATATTTGGGGTGATTTGATTGTTGATTAAACCAAGTAAACTATCTACCACCTCGCGACGTACGCCAGACACACCTTGTGCTAGGCTAGCAACTTTCATCACCATAATCAGGCGCACCACGCCCTCTGGTAGCGCGTCACCTGTACCTACCGAGTGAGAAATGATTAGGTTACGCTGTAGCAGCTCAAGCTGGTCATCACTGATGCGGGTTTTGGCAAGCAGACCAAAGCCGGTGTTAATGCCGTAGGCGCTCTTATCACGCTCAATAATGGTTTTGACATTGTTATGCGAGGCGTCAATCGCCTCATACGCACTCTCAGGCAAGCTCAATACCACGGGCTGATCGTAGATGTCGCGTAGCATCTTGAAGCTAAGCTGGCGTGGATGTAGGGTAAGTTGTTTGATGTTGCTCATAAGGGTAATCCTAGTTGCATAGACATATAAGTGTTTGTCTTTATAATATTAAGGTAGTTCAAACTATTTGATCATTGGCAGATTTAAACCATAATCTTGCGCTGTCTTAATCGCCAACTCATAACCTGCATCGGCATGACGCATGACGCCTGAGCCGCAGTCATTGACCAGTACGCGTGACAAGCGTTTGGCTGCGGCATCTGTACCGTCCGCCACGATGACCATGCCTGAATGCTGCGAGTAGCCCATGCCGACACCGCCGCCATGATGTAGTGATACCCACGTTGCGCCGCCTGCTACGTTTAGCATACCGTTCAACAGTGCCCAATCAGATACCGCATCTGAGCCGTCTTTCATGCTTTCGGTCTCGCGGTTGGGGCTGGCGACCGAGCCCGTGTCGAGGTGGTCACGACCGATAACGATTGGGCCTTTTAGCTCACCGTTTTTGACCATTTCATTAAATGCCAAACCTGCTTTATCACGTTCGCCAAGACCCAACCAGCAGATACGTGCAGGCAAGCCTTGGAACTGAATACGCTCTTTTGCCATATCGAGCCAGCGGTGGACGTGGGTGTTTTCTGGGAACAGCTCTTTGATTTTTTGATCGGTCTTATAGATGTCTTCTGGATCACCTGAGAGCGCTACCCAGCGGAATGGGCCTTTGCCTTGGCAAAACAGCGGACGAATATAAGCAGGGACAAAACCGGGGAAATTAAAGGCATCTTTGACGCCTTCATCAAACGCCACCTGACGGATATTATTACCGTAATCGGTCGCTGGAATATCCATCGCTTGCAAGTCTAAAATCGCTTGGACGTGTACGGCACAAGATTGAGCAGCGGCTTTGGTGAGAGCTGCATGTTGCTCTGGATCTTCTTGAGCGGACCTCCATTCTTCGACCGTCCAGCCGCTTGGTAGATAGCCATTGATCAGGTCATGCGCTGAGGTTTGATCGGTCACCAAATCAGGTTTGATGTCTCCTTCACGAGCGCGCTTAACGATTTCAGGCAAGATATCTGCAGCGTTACCAAGTAGCGCGATAGAGATCGCCTCGCCTGCTTTGGTATGCTGCTCAATCAATTCATAAGCATGGTCAAGATCGCGCGCTTGCTTATCGACATAACCCGTGCGCAAACGGAAATCGATACTAGACTGCTGGCATTCGATGTTCAATGAGGTTGCGCCTGCAAAGGTTGCGGCCAGTGGCTGCGCCCCACCCATACCGCCAAGACCTGCGGTCAAAATCCAACGACCCGCCCAGCTGCCATTATAATGCTGACGACCTGCTTCAACAAAAGTCTCGTATGTGCCTTGCACGATGCCTTGCGTACCGATATAAATCCAGCTACCTGCGGTCATCTGTCCGTACATAAATAAGTCTTTGCGATCGAGCTCATTGAAGTGCTCCCACGTTGCCCAGCGTGGCACAAGGTTTGAGTTGGCAATCAATACGCGCGGTGCGTTCTCATGAGTTTGAAACACGCCCACAGGCTTGCCTGATTGTACGAGTAAGGTTTCGTCATCTTCTAATTCTTTGAGCGACTCTAGGATTTGATCATAGCTCTCCCAGTTACGCGCGGCGCGTCCAATACCACCGTATACCACAAGACTTTTTGGGTTTTCTGCCACATCAGGATGTAGATTGTTTTGTAGCATGCGATACGGCGCTTCGGTCAGCCAGCTTTTACAGTGCAACGTGCTGCCAGTAGGGGCGGCGATATCGCGAGACTCATCACGGCGGGTAAGTTTTTTGTTGGTTCCGTTTTCAGTAGTCATGGTCATATCCTTGTGGTAGCTCATAGGGCGATAAAATAATAAGAGTAAGTGTTTTATAGGCAGTCTATAAAGGCATCGAAATATAGAGTAGCTAGATCAAGATTTTTAGACTTGCTATAAATTGTATATACAAATTATCAAAGATGCTTTTTTCATGCAAGGATTTTTGATAAAAATTAGAATTAATGAAAAAAAGAGCATAACTGATAGAATGATATGAATAAAAGTTCGCATGATTGTCGTGATATTATGGCGCTACTCTTATTAGCGGAACTGACGGTTTAAAACAAATATGACAAAAACGATTCCGGCGTATCAGCGGATTAAAAATGCGATATTAGACAATATTCACTCTGGCAAATGGCAAGCGGGCAGTGCGATCACTACAGAAATGGCACTGGCGACAGAGTTTGGTGTCTCACGGATGACGGTGAATCGCGCGCTCAAAGAGCTAAGCGAAGAGCGTGTATTGGAGCGGCGTCAAGGCTCAGGAACCTTTGTCGCGCAGCAGCAATTCAACCATACCTTTGTAGAAGTGCGTAATATCGCAGAGGATCTCAAATCTGCCAATCGCGATTATGAAGCAAAAGTGGTGAGTAAGCGCGCGGTCACAGCCTCGCTGCTCGATGATGAGCTACGCCGCAAGTTTGGTATTGAAGAGACGACCAATACGCCCGATACAACGCTAGATAACCGCAGTGATACGCCCGTTTTATATGAGGTGAAAATCATTCACGTTGCAGATGGTCAGCCCATACAATTTGAAGAGCGCTGGGTCGATGCCAAAAAAGTGCCACATTTTATTGATCAGGATTTTACCGTGGTTAATACCAGTGATTATCTGGTCGCCAAAATACCGCTAGAGAGTGGCAGCTACACCATACGTGCGCTAGCGGCGCCAAACGAGGTGGCAGATGCGTTGCAGATTGCGCCGCAGTCGCCGACATTGGTATTGCGTCGCCAGACTTATTCAGCTGGTCAAGTCGTCACTTTTGTGAAGATGTGGCATGCAGGAGATCGCTATCAATTCTCGGGTGAGCTGTAGTTTTGCGCTAATGGCGGTCATTACCTGACGCACGCTCACGGAGTTTGTACGCTTTTTTATCTAAAGTAAGATATTATATTTATGAGCAGCGATTGATCCAGTAGCAACTATGAACGTTTGATCGGCTGCCTATTGAATGATCATACGCTATAAAAATTCGAAAATAATAGGGTCGCCGCATTGAAAAATATGCTGACTAACCTCAAATCGAGCAACCAAAGCCGAATTTTGCAGGGCGATTATTATATTGCCCTCTTGTATCAGCTTTTCCCTATTTATTGGCGCTAACTGTTTTCATGTAAACCCTTTTATCTCATTTATCTACTTTTATATTTTATAAGGACGTCTTATGAAACGTCGTACTCTTTTAGCCCTTGCTGCTAGTACTGTGTTACTTGCTGCTTGTGGTCAGTCTAATACTAATGAAGCTGACACTACTGCCACTGACACCACCTCGACTGGCGGTTCTGATTTGCTGCAACGTATCAATAACGGTGGTACGATTAACGTCGGTACAGAGGGTACGTACCCTCCATTTACCTATCATGATGAGAGTGGCAAGCTGACAGGCTATGACGTCGAAGTGACTCGTGCGGTCGCTGACAAGCTAGGCGTTGATGTTGAGTTTAAAGAGACTCAGTGGGATGCGATGCTAGCAGGTTTGGATTCAAAACGCTTTGATATGGTGGCCAACCAAGTCAGCTTAACGACGCCTGAGCGTCAAGCCAAATATGACAAATCTATGGCTTATAGCTGGTCAGGCGCGGTTGCATTGGCACCGACTGATGACAACCGTTATAGCTCTTGGGATGACCTAAAAGGTTTACGTACGGCTCAATCACTCAGCAGTAACTACGGCGAGCTGGCAGAAAAATACGGCGCAGAAATCGTCCCTGTCGATGGTATGGCACAAGCGATCCAATTGGTCAAGCAAGACCGCGCTGACTTCACGATGAATGACAATCTAGCCGTGCTTGATTATCTCAAAAAATTCCCAGATTCTGATCTTGAGATCAAATTGACAGCCCCACCAAGTGAACAAACAGGCTCAGGTCTCGTGCTCATCAAAGGCAACGATGAAGTGGTGGCAAAACTGGATGAAGCAATGGCCGCACTCGCCGCTGATGGTACACTCACCAAACTTAGTAAAGAGTTCTTTGGTGCTGATGTAAGTCAACAAAAGTAATGTTGGCTTCTATCACATCTGTGCTCGCAGAACTATTGGCATTATTGCCATTTATGAGTCCTGATCGGGCGCAGATCGTCATCTCGTCGTTTTGGCCAATGCTCAAAGGCGGTATCTATTATTCGATACCGCTGGCATTGATCTCGTTTTCTATCGGTATGGCGATTGCCCTGACCGTTGCTTTGATTCGAATTGTACCGCGTACTGGTTGGTTCCATGAGATCATTTATCGCTTGGCTCGTATCTATGTATCCGCGATTCGGGGTACACCGATGCTGGTTCAGCTGTTTATTATTTTCTACGGTTTACCAAGTGTGGGCGTCAAGCTCGACCCGTTTCCCTCAGCGATCATTGCATTCTCGCTCAATATTGGTGCTTATGCATCAGAGACGGTGCGCGCCTCGATTTTGTCGATTCCAAAAGGGCAATGGGAAGCGGGTTCAACTGTCGGCTTGACGTATTTACAGACTTTCCGTCATGTGATTTTACCGCAAGCGCTGCGCGTGTCAGTGCCGCCATTGTCTAATACCTTTATCAGCTTGGTAAAAGACACTTCACTTGCATCACTGGTATTGGTCACTGAGCTGTTTAAACAAGCGCAGATCATCACAGCTCGTAACTATGAATTTATGCTGGTGTATACCGAAGCGGCGATTATTTATTGGGGTATCTGTCTGTTCTTGACCTTTATCCAAGGCAAGCTTGAGACTCGATTAGACCGTTACGTGGCAAAGTAAGTCATAGCTGAGCTGCTTGACAAGAGCGCTTAGCAACCGACCATCGTACATATAGACCAGTACAATAGGAATTTTTATGATCAAAGTCACTAATATTCATAAAGCCTTTGGTGGCAATCAGGTGCTAAAAGGCATCGACTTGACCATTCATAAAGGTAAAGTGGTCGTCATATTAGGACCTTCAGGCTCGGGTAAAACCACGTTTTTGCGCTGTCTCAATGCGCTGGAGATTCCTGATAAAGGTGTCATTGCATTTGATGATGACAGCTTAAAAGTTGACTTTGCAACTAAGCCAAGCAAAAAAACGCTGCTTGCCTTGCAGCGTAAATCAGGTATGGTATTTCAGTCTTATAATTTGTTTCCGCACAAGACTGCGATCGAAAATCTCATGCTCGGCCCGACAGTGGTACAAGGTAAAAACAAGGCTGAGATGCGTAAAGACGCGCTGGTATTGCTTGAAAAAGTCGGACTGGCGGACAAAGCTGAGCTGTACCCGTTCCAGCTATCTGGTGGTCAGCAGCAGCGTATTGGGATTGCTCGTGCGCTCGCGATTGAGCCTTCATTGTTATTGTTTGATGAGCCAACGTCTGCACTAGATCCAGAGCTGGTACAGGATGTCCTTGAGACGATGAAGCAGCTTGCCTCTGAGGGCTGGACGATGGTCGTGGTCACTCACGAAATTAACTTTGCCCGTGACGTTGCCGATCATGTGGTCTTGATCGAAGACGGCGTTGTAGTCGAAGAGGGCAGCGCTAAGCAGCTGTTTGAAGACTCAACGCATCCGCGTACGCAGGCATTTTTGCAGCGTATCGAGCAGTAAGCGATTTATATCGTTGCAATATGTTTAGTTAGAAAGAAGCCCATTGAGGGTTTTTTTTGTGTTTATAATTTTAGTTTGACGGTTTTGGATAAATTTTATATAGCCTCTGTTAGCGTAGATACAGCAAGCGAGAAAAATACCTTTTTTAAAAGCCAAGTCGGTAAGGTTAAGAATACATATACT
Source organism: Psychrobacter sp. PSP (assembly GCF_024085615.1). NCBI lineage: Bacteria > Pseudomonadati > Pseudomonadota > Gammaproteobacteria > Moraxellales > Moraxellaceae > Psychrobacter > Psychrobacter sp. PSP. The sequence goes on along the minus strand of NZ_JABLTF010000015.1, from coordinate 335,744 downwards.
CATACTTGACTATTCTAAGCATCATAGCCACCTTAACAAAATAGTAATATATTAAAACTTTTTTTTATTTATATTGATGTTTTAATAAAGTTAAAAACACTCTTAACCTAGTGCTTAAAGGAGCTGGTTTGAATATTCGTAACGTATCAATTTTCTTTTGCGTTTTGTTGACTGCTTGTCAAGTTACAACCTCTCCTTCGAAAGACATGAAAGTAGCAAAGGACTATTCTCAAAGTACTATGCCTTTAGTTCATTACTCTTCTACTAGTGGTCAGGGTTTATTTTATACTTACCCTTTCAATTTTTCCGATCTCAATGAGAGTGAAATTTTACAAGGTGTAAATGTACAGCTTAAATACGAAAATGAATGTATTTATTTCCAGTATGGCCCACACAAAGCCGTACCGCTGCTACCATACGGGGTTTCGAGCTGGGATAAAAAGAATCAGACTTTAAAATATTTTAATGTCATTTACCAAGTAGGCGATACTATAAGCGCTGGAGGGACTCTAACTTCTAAAGATAATCCTAACGGCTATATTCTAAAAGGCTTAAAAACCACACCTTCAGATAAGTGCAACTTGGATAAGATCTTAGTTTTATTTGGATTGCCAGATGGAAGAGCGTTGCATGATAAATAGTTCTAATTCATAGATTATAAATGATCATTTTAATTTAACTTGAAGTTTATACCATTAATCAAGCCTATCTATTGCGTCGTTTTTTAATCCAAATTTGGCTATCGCACCCTGCCAGACAACCAAATAATAAGGCTAGACCGTTTGCCGTCTTTTAAGCCAGCGAGGAACGCGCGTGGTCGTGCCATTGACCACTGCATTTAACAACGCCGCCAGCAAAATCAGTGTCACGCCCAGATATTGAATCCAAGACAAAGCTTGATGTAGCAGTATCATTGCCAGCGCAATCGCCGTCAACGGCTCAAAAATCGTAAAAACAGACGCACGAGAGGCGGGCAGCTTCTCTAATGCTTTCATATAAAGGCCAAAGGGCACGACAGTACCCAAGAGCGATAGTCCTAATACATAACCCCAAGTCGATAACGGCAAGGTAACTAGCTGCGCGTACGTCTGATACGTTTCAGGCAGTAGTAGCAGCCCGCACGCGCTGATGACCACAGAGGTAAAAAACACCAAAGGAGCTGGATGCGCGTCATGCATCGCGCGCTTACCGAGTACGCCGTATAGTGAGTAGCACATCCCTGCTGCCAATCCGAGCAAAACACCCCAATTGACCTCCGCTTGCTCACCCAGCATCGTCAACCCAACCCCAAAAACCGCCATGAATGCCAGCGCGATAGATTTTCGCGTAATGGACTCACTGAGCAAAAACTTTGAGAATAACAAGCTAAACACAGGCGCGGTATAAAGCAAAGCCACCGCAGGGCCCGCGCCAACATAACTGACAGCAAAAAAATAGCAGACGGACATCCCCAGCACACCAATCAAGGACTGAAGTGCTAGCCCAAACCACTGCTTGGGTCGTAGTTTGATCAGCTGTGGCCATAGGGTCGGTAGCATGGCTAAGATAATCACTGCTGCCGTCACAATGCGTAATATCGTGACTTGCCAACCACTAAAGCCCATTTGATTGAGGTAGGTTGAGAATATCCCAAGCGTCCCCCAGCAGGTTGCCGCGGTGATGATTTGGACAATGCCCATCCATGACTGATGCGAGTGTATCGCCGCTGTACTGTCGATATTTGCCATAATGGTTTCTTCTTACGATCTAAATGACATTGGGCTATAGTCAATCAATATTAAAAGTGGTACAAGGCGGACGAGTGCAAGTGCTACAGTAGTAGGCTAAACGAGTCTAACGCTGTAACATTTTAATAGTGGTTCGACTATATTGCTAAAGCGCCTGTGATGTAAAGGCACCAAGCCATACTGCAATAAGAAAAGACAACCGGTTCAAGGGCTGTCTTTTGTTTGTTATTTCAGTCTATCATTAAAAGATTATAAACTGCTACTAGGGCGTGGTGTAAATTTAATCGACTGTCATTTAAAATGGAAGACGTGGCGGGATAGTAGCATTTACACCTGCAGCAAAAAGTTACTTAGCAATCGCTTGGCGCCTTCAGTAGCAAATGACTCAGGATGAAACTGTACGCCTTGGATTGGATACTCTTTGTGCGCCAGTCCCATAATCTCATCACCAGTCAATGCTGACTCAGCAAAGCTCAATTCAGCACAGCTATCATTGGCGACTACTGAGGTAATCGTCAGACAGCTTGGGATGGTGTCGGCTTTTACCACCAGAGAGTGATAGCGCATGATCTCAAGCTCTTGTGGTAAGCCTTGATAAATACCTGAGTTATCATGGCGAATTGATGAGACTTTGCCATGCATCGGCACACTGGCGCGTACCACATCACCGCCAAATACATGAGCAATGCCTTGCATACCCAAGCAGACACCTAGTAGCGGCACAGTTTTGCCCAGTGTCTCAATGACCTCGCTACAGATACCAAAGTAAGCGGGATCATCAGGGGAGCCAGGGCCAGGTGAAATGATAATTCTATCAAGATTCATCGCTTGCACATCTGCTAGGGTGATTTCGTTATTGCGTTTAACGATGACGCTGGCCTCTTTATCACTGTCTAAGGTTTGCAAAATCTCACCCACATATTGGTAGAGATTGAAGGTAAACGAGTCGTAGTTATCGATAATTAAAACATTCATGGTGTATAAACTCTTTTGTAAAAATATAACTGGGTAAAATAGTGTCAGCTGGCGATGATGCTTAGTATGAATTATGCTGTCATAAAGCTGTCGAGCACCACTTTCATTGCTGATAGTTTGCGCTGAATCTCCAAATACTCATCCGCTGGGTTTGAGTCATAGACGTTGCCGCCGCACGTCTGCGCGTAGGCTGACTCGCCGCTAATAAACAGGCTACGAATTGGAATGGCAAAGATGCAATCACCATTGAAGTTAAATGAACCCAGCGCGCCGCCATACGCGCCGCGACCATCTGGTTCAAGCTCGTTAATCACCTTAATAGCCTCTACCTTAGGAGCGCCTGATAACGTACCAGCGGGGAAGTTGCTGGCAAGGGCACTGAACATATCTTCGTCAGGGTGCAGGATGCCGACGATCTCAGAGGAAATATGCTGTACGTGCGAGAAGCGCTTGATGTCCATCAAACTACGCACTTTTACCGTGCCAAATCGCGCCACGCGGCCAATATCATTACGATGCAAGTCGACTAACATATTGTGCTCGGCAATTTCTTTATCATCGTTGAGTAGGGCGCGAGCAAGTTTGCGATCTTCTGCTACATCGACGCCACGCTTGGCAGTACCTGCGAGTGGGTAAGTTTCCATCTCGCCTTGACGCAAGCGAAACAGTAGCTCAGGGGAAGCGCCAATGATGCACTGCTGAGCAAATTTCATAAAATACATGTGCGGTGAAGGATTCACCGCGCGTAGTTTTTCATAAATCGGCATCTTGTCGCCAGTAATGCGATATTTGGACTTAAAGCCAACCTCACACTGAAAGATACGACCAGAGATGATGTCTTCTTTGACCTGCATCACTACCTTGGCATGCTCCTCTTGACTCATACCATCGCCCAAAAATTCAACGGTGGGCGCTTCGTAGCTGGGAACTGGCTCATCAAGTAGGGCTTTGATTTGCTCAATACGATTATTCTGTTGAGCGGTTGGATAATAAAAGTAGAAAATCTCACCCGTCATTTTATCGAGCGTCAATCCATCTAAATAGACACCGAATTTGAACGGCTCAAAGTCGTCACTGGCTTTGGCCGTCAGGCTTGGCTCAAAAAAATTGACGCAGTCATAACCCAAGTAGCCAACGAGACCACCACTTTGATCGCGCGCGATGACGTGTTGCGGCGTGATGGCGCGGAGCAATTGATAAGGATTTTCAGTTTGATAACGAGTCGTTTCAGCCGTTTTATTGTCCGTGATAGCGAGCGTATTACGGTCAATAGCAGCGATGGTGGTCACAGGATCAAAGCCGATGGCATGGTGGCGTGAGATGTGGCTTTCTTCACCCAATGATTCGAGCAAATAACAGGTGTCAAAAGCGCTCTCAATACGTTTGAATAATGCAAAAAAATCGATATCTTGCGTGAGCTTGATACGTTGTGGTTTGCTCGGGATATCGATAGGTGCAGGTTGGGTATGTATGGGCGTACTAGCAGTCATAATAAAGTCCAAAATGGTTCAAATATGTGTCAATCAACAATTAATAAAGTAATGAGGAAAAGGGTAAACGGTATTGGGATCGGTGGTTTAAGACCGTTCTCTATGAGTCGCAAGTAATGCACTCACATCATGGCTGTGCATGGCTCTAGCACCGCGAGAGACAGTAGCAATACCAACGCCTAGTTGCTCAGAGATGTCACGCTGCGTGATACCTCGATCAAGCAAGTCAAAGATACGAATGCGGTTAGCAATATCATGCTGCTCTTTATCTGTCAGCAGGGCACTGAGTAGCTTTTCAATCTCTGTGCTATCAGTACAGTTTGCCAGATGACTCAGTAAGCTGTGATAAGGGTCGGTACTCATAATTTATCGTCTTATAATCAGTCGTCTTAATCAAAAATAGCCAGGATAACCATGATATTTTTGGCTTGTATCAGCATTCTAGTACAGTAGTACAAGAAATACAAGTGATGAGCTAAGTTAATAGCAGGCTGCTATAGACGTGATGATAGAAGTGATGATTTTTAAGCTTTGTTTATATAGATTCAACTCGTGGCCAGCATCATATTCGATAGCATATTTATAGTTAGTACCAAGCGTTGCTGCGTTGTATTGCTACGTCCACCTGGCGTACTAAGTACTAGAATTGAGAATGTATGATATTAATTATTGCCAAATTGTTAATACTTAGTTATTATGCCTCTCATTATTTAAACGCTAATCATTATCATTAGTATTAATAGTGTTATTTGCACGACATGATTGAGTGTTTTTAAGGTAATGAATCTTCTGATAGGCGTTATTTTCAGGACTATTCGATGATAGGTTTTAAAAATAATTCTAATTTTTGACAGTAAATAAAGTGAGTAGATGTGTTATGCGCGAAGTAAAGTTATCTAGCAGATTGACTGTGCTATCTATGGGTGTAGCAGCGGCATTGTGTGCACAAGCTGCCAGTGCTGCAACGGCAGCAGATATGCCAAATACGACGTTGCAAACGATTACCGTGACAGCAAATAGCTCTGTCCGCGATAGTGTACAAGAAGACTCTGTCTATATAGATGACTATACGCCAGCAGCTCAAGCAAGCCATCTGAGCGATTTTCTGGACGTCGTACCGGGGGTAAGCGTAGGCGGTACCTCATCAGTCAACCAACGTATTCGTGTACGTGGTCTTGATGATACCAATCTAAAAGTAACGATTGATGGCGCACGTCAAGAAGGCGCGTTGTTCTACCATATGGGTGATGTCACGATTGATCCAGATCTGCTAAAACAAGCAGAGGTGTCGGTAGGCAATAACTCAGTGACGCTCGGTAATGATGCCATTGGCGGTGCGGTTGCTTTTGAGACAGTCGACGCGGCAGATTTACTTAAGCCTGGTCAAAAAGTAGGTGCTAAGCTGCATGCAGGCTACGGCAGCAACAATGATGAACTGCTAACCTCAGCTACTGTGTATGGTGCGCCAACAGAAAATGTTGATTTACTGGCTTATTATGGCAAACGTGATGCTAATGCTGGTGAAGATGGTAAAGGCCGTAAAATCCAAACGGAAGATAGCGAAGGCGAAAACATCTTATTAAAAGCGGGTGCGTATGTCGGTAGTGATCATCATGTGGGCGCTAGCTTTAGCCGTACTGAAAACAAAGGCAAGTTCCCATTACGTCCAGATTTTCCTGCTGGTGGTTGGAACCCAATCATCCCGCAGGAAGTCAAACGCGATACCTATGCGCTTGACTACGCATACAGTCCTGCCAACCAGTTGGTCAATGTAGACGCCAATGTATATCAGACCAGCACGCAGATTTTGCGTAACTCTGATGGCGTACCTGGGTTTGAGTTTGATGCGGAAGTCAAAACCACAGGCGGCAAAATACAGAACACCAGTATCGTTGATAGCACTATTATCAATGGTTTGCCAGGGACTCATAAGTTCATCGCTGGGGTTGAGCATTACAAAAAAGAATCTGAGATGACACGTGATTTTGGCAAAGCGAGCACTGATGAGGCAACCAATACCTCAGTCTATCTGGAAGACCAATGGCAGATGGGCAAGCTTAGTTTAACGCCAGGCGTCCGCTATGACCGTTATGAATCTCCAGAGTACGTATCGGCTGGCAAGACTTACGACAATGTCGTTGGCGCATTGGCCGCCAGTTATGAGATTGCACCGCGTACCCAGCTATTTGCGAGCTATACGCAGTTATTTAATGGCCCAGATCTTAGCCAAACGATCTTTAATTCCGACGGTGTTGATACCTATGTAAACAATGTCCTAAAAGCAGAAGAAGGTGACAATGCAGAAGTCGGTATTGCGACAACGCTGCGTGGTTTGACCATGGCTGATGACTCTTTAAAACTGAGCGCTAAGTACTTTGAAACCAATATCGAAAACTATATTGAGTTCGTACGTGCAGGTGGCAGTAGAACTGGTATGAATTGTACCACTGGGCAACTAGGTACAAGTGCTGCCCCTGAAGCCTGCCAAGGTGTCATCAACAATGACGAAGATTTTAAGATCAAAGGCGTAGAGTTATCAGCTGATTATCGCGCAGATAATTTCAACATGGGTCTAAGCTATGCTCGTGCACGTAGCAAAGGCGAAGATACGGGTTACAATATCTCTTCTGTCAGCGGCAGTGGCTCAGAGTCTGGTGGCAAGTACATGGTCAATCTTGGTTACGCTCCAACCAGTACCACCGAGCTTGGCTGGCGCAGTACTTATGTCGCCGATGTGACACCAAATACCGCTGGTGATGACAACGAAAAACCAGGCTATGACGTGCATGATATCTTTATGACTTATGCACCAACTCAAATCGAAGGTCTAAAGGCCACGCTAGGTGTTTACAATATCTTTGATGAGACTTATGCAAGTCATGCATCTCGCAACTCTATCGATGATGCTTATACTGATTTTGAGATGGGACGTAATATCAAAACGTCTTTAACGTATCAGTTCTAATATATAGTCAATCAATATTAAAAGTGGTACAAGGCAGACGATTGCAAGTACTACAGTAGTAGGCTAAACGAGTCTAACGCTGTAACACTTTAATAGTGGTTCGACTATAGCTTATCTGGTTTGAGTCTAATCGTACTTATAGAGTCAGCTGTCTGTACATGGGAGCTGGCTTTTTATTGCCTATTGGCTTTTGGATTGGCTATAGCAGCAATGACGCTAATGGATAAATACCTACCCAAACAACATATAATAAAGAACCAAGACCAATGATTACATTCAATCCTCGTCAAGCCTGCTTGTGGATTCATCGCTATACGGGTCTTGTGATGGCAGGCTTTTTAATCATTGCCAGTCTCACGGGTGCGCTGCTCGCTTTTCATCATGAGTTAGATGACTTGTTTAACCATAAACTGGCGCGTGTCGAGGCACAAAACACGCCGATACAGTCTGTCGCTGCGCTGCATGATAGTGTGATCCGTACCTATCCGCAGTATGGTTTTTCAAGTTTGCCGACGACCATTGAGGCGGGCAAGTCAGCGGTGTTTTCGGTAGATAGATGGCGCGGCAATGCCAGTTCAGACGCACCTGAGCCAACCTTCCATGAGGTGTATGTTGACCCTTATACCGGCGCGATTATCGGTACGCGTGATAAGGAGGCATGGGCATGGCATAACACCATGTGGAAGGTGTTTTGGCTGCATCGTGATTTATTGCTGGGTAATATTGGTAAATGGCTTTTGGGCATCGTCTCGCTAGTTTGGACGATTAATTGCTTTATTGGCTTTTACTTAACGTTTCCTCGAGCAGTCAAATCGAGTCAGTCAAAACAAGTCTCTAGCAAAAAACGCGCCTCACTGTTTAAGCGCTGGCTACCTGCATGGAAAATTCGCCGTAAAACCAATACCTTTAAGCTTAACTATGATGTGCATCATGCGTTTGGTCTGTGGCTATGGGTGATGCTGTTTGTCATCGCTTGGTCAAGCGTTGGGTTTAATCTAAAACCCGTTTATCAGCCTGTGATGCAGGCAGTGGTCGGACTGACGCCAAGAGAAAGAGGGCGACCGCCAACCAAGCCTGAACCGAATAAAACAGTAGAAAATCAGGGTAGGGCAGATAAGTCTATAAACTCAAATACGACTGTTAACGATAGCCGCAATACAGCGGATGCCATTGCTCAAGCAGTCAATAAGAGCAACAGCATTGCCTATCTGAGTGTCCAAGCCGATATTGCGGCGCGGCAGAATGGCACGGCTGTACAGCAGTTATTGGGTATCCGCTGGGTTGCAGAGGACGAGCAATGGCAAATGCGTTTCAAAACAGATAGAGATATTGGTACACACAGCGGCGCGTCATCTATTACGTTTGATGCTGCCACAGGAGAGGTTGCGCGTGTTAGTTTTGGTTATCAAAGCGGTTTTGGTAATAAAGTAGACCAATGGCTGTCAACGCTGCATATGGGACATGTCGGTCAAGGTTGGAGCCATCGACTGTATCAAGCATTTTTGGCAATGATTGGACTGGCAGTTGCGGTGCTATCAGGGACAGGTGTGTATCTATGGTGGAAAGGCCGACAGCAGCGTTTAAAGGTGTTGCAAAAGCTCAAATAGATATTAAAACATGAAATTGATGTGCTCAATATAGTGCTAGTACCAATGTACTAGCATTATATTGAGCTTTTTTACATAAGAAGAAGTGGGGTTTTACACCGTATCAACAATCACAGGACGACCCTGATGATTGAGCACAGTCACATCGACATTGTATAAATCTTTCATTGTCTCTTGAGTAATAACATCAGCAGGGCGACCAACAGCCATCACTTCTCCTGCTTTCATTGTAACGACCGTATCGGCAAATTGTGCTGCTTGATTGATATCATGTAGGACGATCACCACGGTTTTTTGCTGGCTGTGGCTAAGCGTACGTAGCTCACGCATGAGTCGACCAGCATGATACATATCTAGGTTATTGAGTGGCTCATCAAGCAATAGATAGGGCGTATCTTGGCAGACAATCATCGCAATCAGCACGCGCTGACGCTGTCCACCTGATAGCGTTGACAAGAAACGCTCGGCAAGTGGCTCAAGCTCAAAGCGTTCGAGGATTTCCTGTACTTTTTGCTGATCTTCTGCGGTTGGTTGTCCTTGATGATAAGGGTAACGACCAAACATCAGCAGCTCATGCACGCGCAGTCGTCCTTGTACATGGTTGTCTTGTCCGAGCATCGCGACCGTCTTGGCAAGTGTGCGCGCCTGACAACTGACAATATCACGTTCTTCATTATCTACAGCGAAGCTCACTTGCCCAGATTGCAGTGGTTGCAAGCGAGCCATGACAGAAAACAACGTCGATTTTCCAGCGCCGTTAGGCCCAATCAAAGCAATGACCTGTGCCGTTGGTAGAGAAAGCGTAATGTCATGCAAGATTTTTTGTTTGCCAATATGGTGAGAGATATTATTCAGTTTAATCATAATCGTCTTATTTAAAAAGTCTTAGGGCTTTCTTTATCAACAGCATCAGCCAAATAAACAATGTCGGCTAAGTCGTTATAACGAACGGCGCTGGGACATAAATATCAATGCCAAGAACACGAGGCCACCTGCGAGCTCTATCACAACGGACAATACGCCTGCCATATCTAGCACTTGCTCAAAGAGTGTCTGACCCAACACCAAGCAAATCATAGCGACCAAACTGACCAATATCAGCCGCTCAGTATGATACATGTGTCGAGCGATACGATTGGTCAATGCACAAACCAATAGACCAAAGAAAGTCACTGGACCGACCAGTGCCGTGGCTGTGGCGACTAGCACTGCGATAACAGTTAATAGGCCAAATGCCAGACGTTGATAATGGATACCAAGGTTAATGGCTTGGGCTTGTCCGAGCATCAGCACATCGCATTGGTAGCGCCAGCGCCAGACAAACACCGCAGTGATGATACAGATAAATAGGCTAATGCCTAATAGCTGAGGATTGACCGTATTGAACTGCGCGTAGCTAGCGGACTGTACGACCACAAAATCATCAGGGTTAATCAGCCGTGCAATGAGTGCTGATAAACTGCGGAACAACACACCAAAGATAACGCCCACCAATATCAAGCGTGTCAGATCCTGACTGCTTTTAGAAAATAATAGCTTAAATAATAATAAAGATGCCCCAAACATCAGGACAATCTCTAGCGTGAACTTGGCAATAGGATCGAGACTGGTAAAACTAATCGCCCCTAAAAAGAAAACCAGTAAGCTTTGTAGCAAAACATAGAGCGAATCAAACCCGAGTAGGGAGGGCGTTAGAATTGGATTGTGAGTCAACGTTTGAAACAATAACGTCGACACGCCAATCGCATAGCCAACCACCATCAGTGCCAGCAGTTTTTTGCCGCGTAGCGGTAGCGCAAAGTCCCAATAGCCATTGACATTGAGTGTCATAAACAAGGTCATCGAGATCAGTAGAATAATAGCTGCAATGGATTTCGGATGCGCAGCTATCCATGCCCAAAGCTTTGCCAACTGACCTTGGGCAGCAGCTGAATACTGACCATCTGCTGCAGATGAGTTATCTATCGCTGTGTTGGTTTCCGTAGAACGAGCCTTTGTGGCACTAAGCTTAGTTGATGAGAACATAAATAAATCCTATGATGCCAAGCTTATCTAAATAAGGCAAAAAATGAACGACGGTAAGTGAGTGGTTAATCGATTAAAGATTGCTGTTTTATTATTCAGCTTTACTGCTTAGTCTTATTGCTCAGCTGGCGCGCGCAGTAATAGCCATAAAAACAGCACTGTACCGACCACGCCAAATATGGTGGCAACAGGCACTTCAAATGGATAGCGAATCGAGCGACCGATAATATCGCACAGCAATACTGCCGAAGCACCAAGTAGCGCGACTGCAGGCAAGCTACGACGCAACTTATCTCCCATCAGTCGGCTCACAATGTTTGGCACGACGAGGCCAATAAAAGGAATCATACCGACCGTCACGACGACAACGGCACTCATCATGGCCACCATCCCCACACCAATCCACGTCACTTGGCGTTTACTAATACCTAAGTTCAAGGCGATATTGTCACCCAAACCAACGATGGTTAGCTTATCGGCGATGATATAGGCGAGTACACACAGCGCGCCCGTGAGCCACAAAAGCTCATAACGACCTGCCAAGACGCCTGAGAAATCCCCAAACTGCCACACGCTGAGCATCTGTAGCGATTCGGTTTGATAGGCGATAAAGGTAGTGACTGCTTCGATAATGCCGCCGAAGACAATACCAATCAGTGGAACCATCAAAAAATCAGTCGGCGGAATACGGTGAATCAATAGCATAAATAGCATCATGCCGAATACAGCGGCGATGGTCGCTACGCTCATCTTCACAATGAGCGCACTGGCAGGAAATAGCAGACTGACTACCAGCAAACCGAGCGCGGCGCTTTGGGTAGCACCGACCATGGACGGCTCTACAAAGCGGTTTTTTAGCACCACTTGGATGATCATTCCCGCCACTGCCATCGCAATGCCCGTCAAAATAATCGCAACGGTGCGCGGGATACGGCTGACCAGTAGTAGCGAGCTATCAGAGTTTGCACTATGACTAATGATACTTTGTAAGATACCCGACCACGAAAAGTCAGCCACACCAATAGATAAGCTCAATAACACCAAAAGCCCCATGATAATGAGGCTTGCGGTGTTGATTAACCACGGTGGCATGGCAGCACGTCGATATTTCGAGCCTAAAGTATGGCTAGCGCTTCCTTGCCAATTTGATACTGGCAGAGAAGCGTTAGGTTTGAGCCTAGCACGAGCACGGTGTGAAAATAACGACATAATCTTTATTGGCTTAAAAATGAGCAAGGTTAACGGTAATAATTACCTACTTGTGCAATAATCGCTTGTATAGAGAACGACGTTATTTAGCGTTAGCAAAAGCATCTTTAATCGTTGTGAGATCCTGCATCCATTGGTAATAGCCACCAAACGCTAGGTAAGAGTCTGGGCTTAGATAAACCACTTGCTGCTTGCTCCAAGCGTTGGTTTGCGCGACCAGCGGATTGTCCAATACGGCTTTGGCACCGATACCATCTTCACCAATCGCGGCGCTGCGATCGATAACAAACAACCAGTCTGGGTTGGCTTTTTGGATATATTCAAAAGAGACCGGCTGTCCATGAGGGGCATCGGCAATCTGCTTATCTGCCATTGGCACATCTAGCACCGTATGGATAAACCCGTAACGAGATTTATCGCCATATGCTGACATTTTATTGCCATTAACCATAACGACCAGACCAGTGCCTTTATCTTTAGTGACACCCTTTGTCTCGTCAATAAGCGTATCTATGTTTTGTTGCAATCTAGCGGCCTGATCGCTTTTGCCAAACAACGCACCCAAATCATGCAAACGCTGCTTACTCGACTCATAAATATTAGCCGTGTCGATAGACATATCCAACGTCGGCGCGATGTTTGACAGCTCATTATATTTTTCTGCCATGCGTGAGCCCACCAATATTGCTTGTGGTTGCATGGCATTCAATGCCTCAAGATCTGGCTCAAACACAGTGCCGACCGCTTTTGGTTCAGGCTGCGTTTTTGAGTGTAAATTGTCTAACAGCAAACTGCCTGGCATACCGTCAACAGCCACATCTAGTGCTGCCAAGTCTTGCATCAAGGTCATGTCATAAACCACCAATGGTGAGGGACTCATTGCCAATTCAACATCACCCTTAACCGTATTCACCGTGATTTTTTCAGCAGATACGGCATCGTTATTGGCCACGTTTGACGACTCATTGGCCGTTTGATTGGTAGCTGTCGCATCAGCTGATTCAGTCTCAGGCGAGCTACAACCTGTCACACTGATAGCAGCGATTAAAGCTGTCATCATCAATAATGGACGTTTAAAAATAGGAATAGTACGACGGTGTGATAATGGGGTAGTAGACATAAGGGACTCGGTATATCAGGATGTTTAAGCAGTCTGTTAATAAGATAACTGCACAGGTAGCACAATAAAAATAGAAAATGATGAGAGCAGCTGAGCAGAGTAATGCTCATATCAAAGGGGTGCCGATAGAGCGCCTGTCAGTTTTACTCTCTAGCCTTATTCTTTTGGGTTGAGCGTTTTATGGTTTGGATATTTTTATGCGCATCAGTTTTTGATCATGATACGAAAAAACCAAACAGCCGTTATGATAAAGTAGTTGAGACTCATTATCAATAATAATGATAATGATTTTTATTGGCGATAAGTACTTATCTAAAAGACTTATTAAAAAAGCGAGCTAAATACGGGCGAGATGGCAGTAATGCTCAATAGTTATAGGGTATCTGTCAGAGATAAGAGGCAATGAGTTCACAAAGCAAAAAAAAATATTATAAATTATTATTGATAATAATTATCGTTTGCATTATTATCAACGCCATTCCACCTCGGATAATAAACATTAGGCTGTTATGAGTTCAACGGATTTAGAGACACCACCAACCAGATTGATACTGCTATCTCTTCTCGTAGTGGTAGGGTTGCATGTACTCACCGCAGTCGCCTTGGCGGTGATCAAAACGCCCAAACCACAGCTTGCGCCAAAAAAAGATATCACGCCTGTCGAAATAGAGTTTGTGACGTTACCTGCTAATAATGCAGTAGCGAAAGTAGAAACGAAAGAACCTGTGCAGCAGGTCAAAAAGGTCACCGTCAAAAAAGAAGTGCAACCTAAGCCTGTACAAAAGCCAAAAGCAGAGCCACCGCCTAAGAAGCGTGTCGAGACACCTATAGAACCAGCGAAGCCTGTGGTGAAAAAAGTATCTGAAACACCGCCAATCATCGCAACCGAAAAAACATCTACTGAGAGTAGTCAAAAGCCTGTACCAAAAGAAGCAGCACCCAAAAAGATCAGCTCAGAACCGATAGTCGATACATCGGCTGCTGCTCGAGCCAAAAAAGCCGCTCAAGAAGCACAAGACAGAGCAGCGCAAGAAGCCAAAAGAGTCGCGGATGCTAAGGCTGCGGCACAAGCAAAAGCTGCTAGAGAAGCAGAAGCCGCCGCCCAAGCACAAGCCGCTAGAGAAGCAGCTGAGGCAGCTGCAGAAGCTGCTGCTCGAGCACAGAGTAATGAGCCTGTAAGCTTTACTGCGAGCGCTGCCAATTGGGCCTCTGCGCCAAACTTTAGCTTTCCTGATCGTGCAGCACGTAGAGCGCGTTCAGGTGATACGCTCAACGTGGTATTGGTATTGCGTGTCAATAAACAAGGTGGTATCGATAGCGTGCGAGTGGCGCAGTCTTCAGGCAATACTTTGCTGGATAAAGAAGCCCAGCGTCAAGTACGCTTTGGCAAGTTCAAACCCTTTACCAAGAATGGCGCACCAGTGGTGGGCAATGTGACCTTGCCGATCAGCTATGTAGTTCCTTAAGTATTTATATTATATAACAACGTATTTATTGATAATTTTTCATAATAAGACAAGGCATGATACTCATTTTAGTAGCATGTGATGGCATAAAACATTAAGGAGTCTGATATGGACTTTATGCAATACTGGCAGATCAGCGACATGGTGACAAAGACGTTATTCTTTTTGTTACTTGCGTTATCTATTCTCTCTTGGGTGACAGGTATCGTCCGCGTATTGCAAAGTCGCAAACTGGCGACCAGTGTGGCAGATGACTTGAGTCAACAACTACAAGCAAAGCAGGCCGATTTGGTCGGCTCCGATGCTGCCGCTCGTCGTTTGGTCACTGAACAGACGTTACTCAAGCACATAGGGCGCTACCGTTTTGCGAGCGAGCGCGGCTTACCTATTCTTGGCACGACAGCCGCCATCGCGCCATTTATCGGCTTATTTGGCACGGTGTGGGGCATTTTCCACGCGCTGCATAATATTGGTATGAGTGGACAGGCAGGATTGGGACAAGTGGCAGGCCCCGTTGGTGAGGCACTAATTATGACGGGTCTTGGTATCGCTGTGGCTATTCCAGCTGTGGTGTTTTACAACCTAGCAGTACGTATCAATCGCCGTGTGATGTATCAAGCCAATGATAGAGCACATGATCTGTTGTCCGGGTCTGCTGAGCCTGTGCCATCGTCTACTAGCCCGAATGCGGGCGCAACATCGGTGCAGGCGGTTAAAGGCAATCGCTCAAATACTATCGATGCAGCAGTAGACACGCAGCAAGCGCGCCACTACAGCAGCTCTGTGGCAGAATAAAAAAGCACCTCTTGGCGGCATGACAATAAACACAAATATTGAGAATAATTATGGCATTTCAACTGGGTGATAATGACGTTCAAGGTATGAATGAGATGAACCTCATTCCGCTTATCGATATCATGCTGGTATTGATGATTATCTTTTTATTGACAGCGACCGTGCTGAATCCGACGGTTCCTTTAGATTTGCCAAAGACCAGTGCTGAGGTCAATCAAACGCCGCCAGAAGCCATTCAAATCAGTATTGATAAAGACGCGGGAATATTTTGGGACAGCGATCCCATCAGCATGGAAGCGCTAGAGGCGCGTCTGCAAGAGCAAGGCGCAACCGGCAAAGATCCTTCAGTACAACTGCGCGCCGATAAAGAAGGTAAGTATGATACGGTTGCTCAGGTCTTGGCGGCTGCCAGTCAAGCAGGACTTACCAAGATTGCCTTTGTCAATGAATAATAGCAGCGATAAACGGTAGTAAGTAGTAATAAGCAGCGAAATGCAACGTCCGTTACAGCAAAAAATTGGCGATATAAATCAACAAGCCAATGAATAGCACGAGCGCCATAACAATAATAAGAACGATCAAAATAATAAGCTTCTCTCCGACCTCAGTGACGACTTAAACCTCAAATTAAGTCATCACTGAGGTTTTCTTTTTACCAGCCATAGCCAAATGGACGGTAGCCAAAGCCCAGATGTCCGTAACCAAACGGATAAGGCGAGCGCAAGTAATCCAGATCGCGCTGACGGATATAGTAGTAGCGTCCTTGAGAGTAAGCTTCTTCTAATTTCTCAATACCTTCTAATGGACAGACTGGCTGCCAGTCATAGCCTTCGCGACCGAGCTTATAAGCATTCAGTTCGGTACAGTAGTTTTTGAGACCTTGCTGTCGTCCTTGCTCCCACTGTATGCGATTGGGACTTGCGCCGCCAACACTGGCGCAGCTGTTGGTATAATGCCCGAAGTAAGCCCCTGAACGACCTTGTAGACCATCGGCATAACCGACTTCTTGCCAGTTACTGCTTTGACATTGCTGCGGGGTCAGGCTTTGGGTGGTGGCACAGCCTGACACTGTTAGCACGATTGCGCCAAGTAATGATAAGCTTATGACAGTGTTGCTCAGGAGTTTACCTGTCAGCTTGCTAGCGATATAAGCGCTTGACGAGTTTGACTTAATAAGATAATTCATAATAAACCTGCGCGCGTTTAAAATTATGGTTTATCATAGCACTTTTTTACGCCGACCACTTTTTGTATCTGGTTTTTGTATGTGGCTATGCTACTGATGATTAGGCACGCTAAATGTCTGATTTAACAGTATAACTGACAAATAAAGAGTGAGCCATATAGCCAGTTTTTGAATAGTAGTTGAGTGGCAGTGCTTGATTTTTGCGGGTTCGAGCTCATTATAAGTCTTGCTATATCGTTATCTGTCATGTGAGTAGCAGCCAGTTCACGTTAACGATTTATAGGATAGTTATTTATAAAGCCGTTATTTTTACTGTTAGCGTAGACAGCGGTTATCAGCCGTGGCAGTTATATTGATATTGTTTAGCATCATTTTTATTTAGTTAAAAGGCCAGAGCATCATGGGAACATTGATTGGCGTTATCATTGTACTATTCGTCTTAGGGAGTATGATGGCGCTCAAACCGAATGGTATCGATCAGCGTTTAGACAAGCTGCGTATGACCGCACGCCGTTTGCAGCTTAATCCAAAGCTCGTTGCTTGCCCTGATTGGATCAAAGGTCGTGATAATGAATATGGCCGCGGTATGCTTGGACAGTATTGTCTGATATTAGAAGAGACCAAACTGCCGCACACACGCTATCAAGTGATCGATGGACAATGGCGACCAGATAGTAGTTTTGTTGATACCAGCGATGATGCAAAAACACTCCATATTCCAAGTGCCATTCGCTCTACGCAAAGCAGCAATAATGTGACGGTGAAAAAAACCGATTTTAGCTTGGACAAAGCGCCATTAGAGCTACCAGTGAGCATTGAGCCGTTTGTTAAAGGGCTGATGACCAAGGCAAATAGCATTATCATCTATTGGGAAGACATTGCTTACGTGCGCCCAAACTCTAATCCCACGTATCATCAGCAACGGATTGAGGCAGATCTGTTAGTGCTCAAAGCCAATCTTGAGAAATGGGCGATACAAATGCAAAAAGACGTGAAAGGCTAGTAAAGCGCTTTTTTGTCTCCATTAACAGCCTATATACAAGCAGTTTTTTATATTCAATTTATTTAAAGTTGACAGTTTAACGCTTAGCAGTGTAACGTCTTTATAACTATATCTTTATTTTATGGTTATAATTTGTTTTATAACCTTTTTTATCAGCAGCTACTATTACTATAAATAGCTGGGTCATGGCTAACCCCTGATCATCAGCACCCATAAATTACTCCGCTGCTGACTGTAATGTTACTTTCAATCTACTTATACTTTTAATCACTTATATTATGGTGTCGTCAAATATGGCAAAAACCACAACCAAAAAAACCGCAGCATCAGCTGCTGACAGCCCAAAGGGCAAGTCTTTGGTGATTGTAGAATCACCAGCCAAAGCAAAAACCATTAATAAATATCTTGGCGATGATTTTATCGTACGCTCGAGCATCGGTCATGTCCGTGATTTACCAGTTAGTGCAAATAAAAGCGCAAAAAAAGCAACCACGACCAAAAAAGATGACAACCTGACAAAAGAAGAAAAAGCACAGCAAGCACTGGTACGCCGTATGGGCGTAGATCCAGAACACGACTGGGCGGCGGTCTATGAAGTATTGCCAAACAAAACCAAGGTCATCAAAGAGCTCAAAGCACTGGCCAAAGACGCTGACAAAATCTATCTGGCAACGGATATGGATAGAGAAGGGGAGGCGATCGCTTGGCATCTAAAAGAAGTTATCGGCGGCCCTGATAGCAAGTATCAACGTGTGGTCTTTAATGAGATTACCAAATCAGCCATCCAAAATGCCTTTAAACAACCCTCAAAGCTTGATATCGATCGCGTCAATGCTCAGCAAGCGCGCAGATTCTTGGACCGTGTCGTTGGCTTTATGATATCGCCACTATTATGGCAAAAGATTGCTCGCGGACTATCAGCAGGCCGTGTGCAGTCAGTCGCTATGCGCTTGGTCGTTGAGCGTGAGCATGAAATTCGCGCGTTCATTCCAGAAGAATACTGGCAAATCCATGCAGATACACATGTCGCTCATGATAAAACCAAAAAAGCCTCAGATGCGGAGCAAATCGGTATCCGTTTAGAGGCGACCAAACAAGGCGGTAAAACGCTAAAGCTTGGCAATAAAGAGCAAACCGATAAAGTGCTTGAGATACTCAAGGCAAGCGATTTTATCGTTAAAGAGCGTGAAGAGAAGCCAACCCAGTCACGTCCAAGTGCGCCTTTTATCACCTCGACTTTGCAGCAAGCCGCCAGTACACGTTTGGGATTTTCTGTTAAAAAGACCATGATTTTGGCGCAGCGTCTATATGAGGCGGGTCACATCACTTATATGCGTACCGACTCGACGTTCTTGTCTGGTGATGCGCTCGCGGCTGTCCGTGGTCATATCGAAGACAGCTATGGCGCAAAATACGTACCAGAAAAGCCAAATTTTTATGGCAATAAGCAAGGCGCACAAGAGGCGCATGAAGCGATTCGTCCTTCTAATGTCAACTTAAAGTCAACGCAAATGAAAGGCGTTGAGCGTGATGCCATACGTCTATACGAGCTAATCTGGCGGCAGTTTGTGGCGTGTCAGATGTTGCCTGCCAAATATCTATCAGTCAATCTTTTGGTAGAGGCGGGTAATGTCGAGCTAAAAGCGCGCGGCCGTACGATGACTTTTGATGGCTATACTCGTGTTATGCCGCCGGCCAAAACTGATGATACGCTGCTCCCTGATGTCAAAAAAGGCGATAAGCTCACCCTAGATAAGCTCGATCCGAGCCAACACTTTACCAAGCCGCCACCGCGCTATACTGAGGCAAGCCTTGTCAAAGAGCTTGAGAAAAAAGGTATTGGTCGTCCCTCGACTTATGCCTCAATTATCTCCACCATTCAAGACCGCGGCTATGTCAAGCTCGAAAACAAGCGCTTGTTTGCCGAAAAAATGGGCGATATCGTCACCGATAGATTGACCGCAAGCTTCCCAGATTTGATGGATTATACCTTTACTGCTGCGCTTGAAGACAAGCTCGATCATGTCGCCGAGGGTGAGCAAGATTGGAAAGACGTGCTCGATAATTTCTATGGTGAGTTCAAAACCACCCTTGAGCATGCCAAAGGCAAAGATGGCATGCGTCCGAATGATCCAACCGACGTGCCAGATGTCCATTGTGATATCTGTGATCGTCCGATGCAGCTGCGTACAGGGTCAACAGGCGTATTTTTGGGTTGTACTGGCTATAACTTGCCGCCGAAAGAGCGCTGTAAAGGCACCAAAAATCTAATGCCAGTCGAAGCGTTTGCCAACTTAGATGATGCAGAAGGTGATGACGAAGCGGCAGAAGTCAAAGATTTGATGGAGAAAAAACGCTGTCCGAAATGCGGCACCGCCATGAATGGTTATATCGTCGATGGTGGTCTCAAGCTACACATCTGCGGTAATAACCCTGATTGTGACGGTTATATTCTAGAAGAAGGTAAGTTTGAAGTACCAGGCTCAGATGCGCCAACCATCGACTGTGACAAGTGTGATGGTCAGATGGAGCTAAAGACAGGTCGCTTTGGCCCATACTTTGCTTGTCAGAACTGCGACAACACCCGCAAGGTGCTAAAAACAGGCGAAGCAGCACCGCCGCGTATGGATCCTATTCATCTACCAGAGCTAAAATCGACCAAGCATGATGATTACTTCATCTTGCGTGAAGGGGCGGCTGGCATGTTCCTTGCGGCCTCTAAATTTCCAAAGGTGCGCGAGACTCGTGCGCCCAAGCTCGCTGAGCTACGTGAAATAAAAGACAAGATGGAAGACAAGTTCCAATATCTGTTTGCAGGGCCAGATGAAGATCCTGAGGGTAACCCAACTATATTACGTTGGTCACGTAAGAAAAAAGAGCAGTACATCGGCTCTGAGAAAAACGGCAAGGCCACCCGTTGGGGTGTGTACTGGCGTAAAGGCGAGTGGGTAGAAGAGTAACCACTTTTCTACCGGTCATAAAAAAACCTCTTAACCGTATACAATAGTTAAGAGGTTTTTTATGGCTAATATATATAGTATTAGTTCATCTCGATAATACCGCAAGCAACACGGTCACCTGATGCGCCTGATGGTTGGCTGGTGTAATCGTCAGCGCCAGAATGTACGATAAAGGCGCGGCGATTCACGCTATACTTACCTGCTTTATCGGCCGTGATTTTTTTGTTCACATAGTTGATAGTAGCGACGCCATCTTCATTGGCTGTCAGGTTAGGTAGGTCACCTGCATGACCATTCATATCATCGGGATTAGAATGTGGTTTGTTGTCAGGATTGAAGTGACCGCCTGCCGCTTTACCCATATCAGCACAGCTACCTGTCTCATGAATATGTAGTGCAACCGTTTGGCCCGGCTGTAGATTCATGAGCTTACCGTAGACTTGTACACCGCCATCGACAGGACGCAGGAACATCTGTCCGACTTCGTTCTTATCACCGCTCACTGCTTTGATGGTAGATTTTAGTGCTGGCTGATTGACAGGATTGCCTGTTTGCATTTGACCTTCGACCGTTTGGCAACCAGTCATGGCTAACGCTGATCCGCATAGTAGGGCACTTGCAAGCATTGTCTTATTCATTATTATCTCCAGTTATTTTATTCATTATTTAGAACGTAGTTAAAGTTACAAATATCTGTATTTATTGTTCTGTTAGAGCGCGTATCGATATTCGTTAACATCATCGTCAGTATAGCCAAGCAAACCCTATAGTTATTCATTAAATGCGCAACAATCGGTTAATAAATGTAAGTAACGTATGGGTTTGAAAGTGTATTAAGGGATTTTCTTTGGCTCATTTTTCCAAATTAATGTCTCGCCAGAATCTAGCGTTTGGGTGAGTAAATAGCTTTGCTCTGACTGCGCTATAGTTGCCTTATTATCCGCGTGCGTTAAGATCAGTCGACTCGTGCTATAGGCCATCATATGTCGAAGCCGTGACTCAATGTCATCAATAGTGTCACCGCAGCTCATCATTGTGGAAGGAAAACCGCCAGTGAGTAAATTTTGATTGATAGAGAGGGTGTAAGGCCCACTAACGCCGTTGCAGCCAACAGAGATACCAAAGCTTTGACCATATATACCTGACTCAAAACCATTTTTTTCGTCACTTTCATCGTCACCATAGTTATCCAAACCGTAGGAAAGGGTGATGGGCTTTTCTGTCTGCGTAAATTCGCTCATGACGGCGCCTGTTTGGTCCGTCACTTGTAATAGTTGCCAACGATAGCCCTCTAATAATTCATTGGTGAGTAGTATGCCAGCTACGGGGCGTTCAGGTTTAGGCGTGCCCGTAAAGATTAGGGTTTTGCCCTTATCCGTTCTTAAAGCCAGCTGTTTTTCTAAGGTTTTGGTAGCACGTACTGACTGAGGCAGCGCGGGAACAAATGTAAAATTCGTTCCTGCATAAGGCTTAAAAGTTGCGTTTAATAGATATGCTGTATCGCTAGGGATGATTGTATTACCGCGCCAATCTTGGGTAGTTGCTTGATATATCGCAGTGCAGTCAGCAGCCGTGACTGGTGATTTAGTTGTATCTTGTATTGATGCTTGTGTATAAGGATAAGGTAGAGGCAGCCACATATCAAAGGACACGATGTATCGATAACAGCCGTCATCAAAAGTTAACAGGTCTGGGCGAACGTCCATCGTTAGGGGCGGCTGAAGGTTGAGGCGTGTGAGTTTGCCTTTATCATTACTAACCTGTGTTAATTGCCAGTTATAGCCTGTGATGGTTTGAAACAGTCTGGGTTTGAGGGTAGCCGCTGACCAGTTTTTATCGTCAATGACGGTACTGGTTTGCGCTGAATGATTGAAGCTGTTTGTTTGGCAACCTAGTAGGGCGAGAGGTAATAAGGCGCTTATTATCGCTAAAGGCATCCGTAAATTATTTGACATTATAATTTCCAATAAATAGACATTTGTCTAAAATATATCACAAGGTTCTAGAGAGATTGTTGTTTATTATTGCCAAAAAAAAGCCGCCCATCATAGTGATGAGCGGCTCTTATTTTTTAAGCATTGACTAACGAATACTCAATTAGTTGTGTAGCGCTTTGCCTGCCGTTTTATCAACCGTCACTTTTGCAGGCTTGAGCGGTTTTGGCATATCTACCAAAGCAACCTTTAAAATCTCTTCAATCGTCGCAACTGGCTGAATAGTCAAGCCTTCTTTGACATTGTCGGGGATATCAGCTAGGTCGCGCTCGTTACTCTCTGGAATCAGGACATGCTTGATGCCGCCGCGATGCGCTGCCAGTAGCTTCTCTTTGAGACCACCGATACGTAGGATTTTGCCGCGCAAGGTAATCTCACCTGTCATGGCGATATCTGGACGAATGGCAATACCTGTCAAGGCAGAGACCAGTGCAGTCGTCAATGCACCACCAGCAGAAGGACCGTCTTTTGGCGTGGCGCCTTCTGGCATGTGCACATGGATATCTGTGGTTTTGACTGTCTCATAGTCAATGCCAAGACTGTCACCGCGAGCACGCACCACACTCATCGCCGCACGAATCGACTCTTTCATCACATCGCCAAGTGAGCCGGTGAAGCTAAGCTCACCTTTACCTTTCATAGCGACCGCTTCAATAGTAAGCAGCTCGCCGCCCACTTGTGTCCACGCAAGACCAGTGACACGACCAATCTCAGGCTCTTCTTCCGCCAGACCGTAGTCATACTGGTGCACACCTAGATAATCATCGATGTTCTTGTCATCGACGGTCACTAGCTGACGTTCCGCTTTTTTCGGAGCGCGCGCGCCATGAGTTTCAACCGAATCGCGAACGACTTTGCGGCAGATTTTATTGACTTCACGCTCAAGGTTACGTACACCTGCTTCACGGGTATAGCTTCGTACGATACTGTGTAGGGCCGCTTCAACAATCTCAATCTCGCCTTCTTTGAGACCGTTATTCTTGATCGCTTTTGGTACGAGGTATTTCTGTGCGATGTTGACCTTTTCTTCTTCGGTATAACCCGGCAGACGAATGACTTCCATACGGTCAAGTAGCGCAGGTGGAATATCCATGCTGTTAGCCGTACAGATAAACATCACTTGCGACAAATCTAAGTCCATATCTAAATAATGGTCGTTAAAGGTGTCGTTCTGTGATGGGTCTAATACTTCAAGCAATGCTGATGCTGGATCGCCGCGGAAGTCTTGCGCCATCTTATCGATTTCATCCAATAAGAATAGTGGGTTTTTCACTTCGACTTTTGCCAGTGACTGCACGATTTTACCCGGCATCGCACCGATATAAGTACGGCGATGACCGCGGATTTCCGCTTCATCACGTACGCCGCCTAGTGCCATACGGACAAATTTACGACCCGTTGCGCGCGCAATCGACTCACCCAACGAGGTTTTACCAACACCTGGAGGACCGACGAGACATAGAATCGGGCCACGCAGTTTTTTCACGCGTGATTGTACGGCGAGATATTCTAAGATGCGATCTTTGACATCTTGTAAGCCATAGTGATCTTCGTCTAAGACCGTTTTTGCCTTGTCTAGATTGATTGAGACTTTGGTCGTCGCATTCCACGGCGTATCCAAAATCCACTCAATGTAGTTGCGTACCACTGACGATTCGCTTGATGCAGGTGGCATCATTTTAAGCTTTTTAAACTCTTGCTCCGCTTTTTTGCGCACATCGTCTGGCAAGTCAGCATCTTCTAGACGCTGCTCTAGCTCAGCGACATCATCTTCGCCATCAAACGCGCCATCATTGAGATCTGATAGCTCGTTTTTGATCGCTTTCATCTTCTCATTTAAGAAGTACTCGCGCTGATTGTCTTCCATCTGCTGACGGACCGCATCTTGAATATCTTGCTCGATATTTTGCTCAGCACTTTGCTTGACCAGATATTCCGTCAAGGTGTTGATATGCGTTTTGATATTATTTTCTTCTAAGAACGACTGTTTAACATCCAAATCCATTGACACGCGGGTTGAGATGAAATAAACCAGTTCAAGCAAATCATCGATGCGTTTGGCCACGCGAGTTAGCTCACGGGCATTACGCAGACGCGCATCCGCATAGCCTTCAAACAGGGTGGTCAACGCCTGAATAGTGTTTTTCTTCTGGCTCTCATCCATGCTGACATCAAGATCAGCACGCTCAAATCTCGCCATCAATAAGTCGTCATGACTTTCGATATTGTCGACACGGGCGCGATATTGACCTTCGATGAGTACTTTGATGCAGTTCTCATCGCTATCGTGCGGCATGGTGCTGACGATGCGGCACACCGTACCGTATTGATACAAGTTGTCTTGATCAATGTCTTCGGTCAATGAGTCTTTTTGGGCGACGACCAGTACTTTGTTGCCATACTCAGCTTGTGCCAGCTCAACGGCTTTCACCGATGGCGCACGTCCCACAAACAAGGCAATCTGCATGTGCGGGTAGACAACCACATCTCGCAATGCCAAGAGTGGCAAGTAGCTTTCATCTTGGTTGTCGTTTACATCTTTATTATTAGAGTCAGTGTTATCAAGACCAGTGTCTGTCTCATTGGTTGACGCCGCTTTTTGTGCTGCATTCGACAAGGCCTCTGCCTCATTGTTGTTTGTAGCAGTAGATGAAGCGTCGACATCAATGTCGATATTGTCTTGGGTAATTTTATGTTCACTCATATATTTTTCCTCTTTCCCCGGACTTGTAAAGTCAAGTTCGTGGTTCATGTCTAGATAAATGGTGTCCACAGATAAAATTGCAAGTCTCATTGGCAAAGATGCACAGTTATCTTTGTTAAATAGTGCGACAAACACCGACGTTTCAATGCGGTTATTGGATTAAAAAGTTGGATTAAAAATGCTGTGTCTGCATTAAATAAGTAAAATCTCACCATTAGATAGCGAGAGCGTGTGTGAGATGCGGGTGTCTAATTCGGTTCTATGCATGGGCTTTATATCCAAAATAAGGTAAACTGGCGCCCGTCTAAAAACGCGTCTGAGAAACGAGCCGACATTAAGACGTTTTAGACAGCACAGCGATATTCATCAGTGTTACTATTCATCGGTCTCAATGAGACCAAGTTATAAAGAGCAAGGGGCAATACATGGCCATCAATGCGGTACTGCTGGCAGTTATTATTATGCTAGGACTGTCACTTTCGCGCGTGCACGTGGTGCTCAGTTTATTAATCGGGGCGCTAGCAGGTGGATTGTTAGCAGGTCTGGGTATTACCGATACGCTCAATGCTTTTCAAGAAGGTATCCGTAATGGCGCACAGATTGCGCTATCGTATGCCTTGCTAGGGGCGTTTGCCGTGGCGATCGCGCACTCGGGATTGCCGCAGTCATTGGCAGGGGCGGTGATTAGACGCATTGATGCTGCGGGCACGAGTGGCATGATTAAATATATGCTGTTTGCAGGCCTCATTACCATGAGCTGCTTTAGCCAAAACCTAATCCCTATTCATATTGCCTTTATTCCACTGCTGGTACCGCCGCTGCTTTTGGCGTTCAACCGTATGCAGATAGATCGCCGCCTGATTGCCTGTCTGATTACCTTTGGCCTTGTCACCACTTATATGTTTATACCGTATGGGTTCGGTGATATTTACCTCAATCAAATTATGCTAAAAAACGTCGGTGAAGCGGGCATTGATGTTGCCAATATTTCTGTGGTGAAAGCCATGGCAATTCCTGCGCTTGGCATGCTCATTGGTCTGCTGGTCGCGGTATTTATCAGTTACCGTAAGCCGCGCGAGTATCAGCAGATTGCGATAGATCAGCAAGCGCATGATGCCGTCGTAGAAGGCGATGCATTAAGTAAAACAGCCGCTGGCGCTCAGTCGCAAAGCAAGCTAAAGACGCTGGTTGCATTGGCTGCTATCGTGACGGCTTTCGTCGTGCAGCTATACACTGATTCGCTACTACTTGGCTCGATATTTGGCTTTGGCGTGTTTATGGCGACAGGCGTGGTGAAATGGCGTGATGCTGATGGTGTCTTTAATGATGGTATCAAATTGATGGCGATGATTGGCTTTATTATGATTACCGCGCAAGGTTTTGCTGAAGTCATGAAAGCGACAGAGCAGATTCAGCCACTCGTTGATGGGGCGGCGTCACTGTTCGGTGGTAATAAAGCGATGGCAGCATTTATCATGCTCTTGATCGGTTTGATTGTGACTATGGGTATCGGCTCGTCCTTCTCGACCATTCCTATTTTGGCCGCGATCTATGTGCCGCTATGTATCTCTTTAGAGTTTTCGCCATTAGCAACGGTTGCAATTATCGGTACAGCTGGCGCGCTGGGTGATGCCGGTTCTCCTGCGTCAGATTCGACATTGGGTCCCACATCGGGTCTTAACATCGATGGACAGCACGACCATATCAAAGACAGTGTGGTGCCAACCTTTATTCACTACAATATTCCGCTACTGGCATTTGGCTGGATTGCGGCGATGGTGCTTTAGTAAATGATTTGAATGATTGGGTTTGATATAAAAGGTGGGTATAGCAACTAGCATAAAGAGTTACTATACTCGCCTTTTTTCGTTTCTATTAATTGCTCAAACTGCCTATATTTTTAACAATCTTCATCAAAATCCTTAATCTCACCATTCAAACTGCTCAAAAACGCATCACTTTGCGCGAGCAGCTCATTTAAGCGTACTTCATTGACTAATCGTGTCATCTCATCAGCGCTAAACGGTTGCTCTTGACTGTAGTAACGTTGCTCTCTAGCGTCATCGCTACCTAACCTTTGCAAATATTCATCCACACGGTCTGCACTGGAATCAGCAGCGCTAGAGACTTTTTCAAATTGTTTATCGTCTTTCATTAAAACCACCTTATGCCGTTTGGCGTAATTAAGCCATCTAATGGCACATCCCACGGCTGACGCGCTAATTGTTCAACCACTTGAAAGTCATAACACCAGCCAATTTTTAATGGTTTCTTGACCCCTGAGCGATAGCTTTTGCCAAGCGTCGTATCATAAAAACCGCCACCCATGCCCATACGATTACCGTGTTTATCTACCGCGACTAAAGGACAGATAATAACGTCTAATTCTGACGCCCATAATAGAGCGCGGCTATGATTTTGTTTCATTCCGAGCTGATGAATGCGAGTGGGGAGGTTGACGAGTTTTGAGTGGTAAACAGGCACAAAACGCAACCGTTTATTATCACTGCCATTACTAGTACGTCCGAGAGAACCAACGACAGGTAAATAAGGAGAATAGCCTAAGCATATGCACCAATCCAGCAGTGGCTGAGTGGGTAGCTCGCCAAATCCATCATAATATAGCCCAATACGCGCATTTTTTGATAGCCGCTGCTGTAATTTGCTCAAATGCAAGCTCGCTGCTTGCGCCAAATTTCTACGCGCGCCATCACTTAATTGACGACGCTGGCGAGTAAAGTGCCGTCTGGGTGGATTACTTAGCGTAGGTTCTTGTGAGTTAAGCATTTTTGACTCAGTGGGCATGGTTTCAGAGTGCATAGGTATCTTATCCAATGACATATCAGATTGATGAGGGGCGCTTTTAGAGATTCGTTTTTAGGCATTGACCAAAGCGATTTGTGAATATTCAACACGTCCTAGTCATGCTATCATAACGCCACTTTATATCGTATTCTCCTTTATGTGCAGCGGATGTTGCATTTTTTAGAGCAGTCATAAAACAACAAACCATCAAAGAGGGTAGTTATGTCGACACAGAATCAGGCAACACGACTTGAGAAAGACACCATGGGTAACGTAGAAGTCCCAGCTGATGCCTATTGGGGAGCGCAAACACAGCGTAGCCGCGAAAACTTCAAAATCGGTGGCGAGACATTGCCGCGTCCAATGATTGAAGCGATGGCACTGGTCAAAAAAGCCGCTGCGATTACCAATGCAAGCCTAGAGCGTATCGAAGGCGACAAGCGCGACCTTATCGTACAAGCGGCAGATGAAATCATCAATGGTGGTCTTACCGATCAGTTCCCGCTCGTGGTATGGCAGACCGGTTCTGGTACGCAGTCAAACATGAACATGAACGAAGTGCTGGCCAACCGTGCTAACGAAATCGCGGGTTCTGAGCGTGGCAGCTACACGCCAATTCACCCAAATGACCATGTGAACCATGCACAGTCTACCAACGACAGCTTCCCAACGGCGATTCGTGTGGCGGCTGCGCGTCAAATCAACAGCTTATTGATTCCAGCGGTAAAAGCACTACGCGATACCTTAGATAAAAAGTCCAAAGAATTCGATAGCATTGTTAAAATTGGTCGTACACATTTGCAGGACGCTACACCTTTGACCTTAGGTCAAGAGTTCAGCGGTTATGTCAGCCAACTTGACCATGCATTGACTCGCATCGACAATGCGCTACAAGGTCTATATGAATTGCCACTAGGCGGTACTGCGGTTGGTACTGGTCTAAACGCCCATCCTGACTATGCAGTAAAAGCAGCTGAGCAACTAGCGACTTTGACGGGCTTGCCATTTGTCACATCCCCAAATAAATTTGAAGCACTAGCCGCTCGTGATGCAGAAGTATTTGCATCAGGCGCACTCAAAACACTAGCCGCTAGCTTAAACAAAATCGCTAACGACGTACGTTGGTTGGCATCAGGTCCTCGTTGTGGTTTGGGTGAGTTGACGATTCCTGAAAATGAGCCAGGCTCTTCTATCATGCCAGGCAAAGTAAACCCAACGCAGTCAGAAGCAATGACTATGGTTGTCGCTCAGGTCATGGGTAACGATACGACTATCAGCATGGCGGGCGCGTCAGGTAACTTTGAGCTAAACGTGTATAAGCCAGTGATCGCCTTTAACCTATTACAGTCTATCAAGCTACTGGGCGATGCGTGCAACAGTTTCAACGAAAACTGTGCGGTTGGTATCGAGCCAGTCAAAGAAAAAATCGATGACTTCTTGCATAACTCATTGATGCTAGTGACGTCATTGAACCGTCATGTTGGTTATGAAAACGCGGCAAAAATCGCTAAGACGGCTTATAAAGAAAACAAAACGTTGAAGCAGGTGGCGGTTGAGCTGGAGCTATTAACTGAAGCGCAGTTTGATGAGTGGGTCATTCCTGCTGATATGGTACATCCTAAGTAAGCTATCTAATAGTTTTTTAGAATAGTAAAAAGACCTTGTCGTATGGCAAGGTCTTTTTTTTGTTTTCGATTTTGGATCTGATACTACTTTTAACTATTAGTTGTTTCATTTGCTATAGAGATAATACGATTTACTTATTATCGTATTAAGTTTACTCTCAATATCAAAATTACATTCAATGAGGCAAAAAATGGCTTCCAATAAGAACCAACATTATGTACCTCAGTGTTATCTAAAAAATTTCTCCATAGATGAATCAAAAGCGGCCATCTGTGTTTATAACTTGGACAGAAAAAAGCTAATTAAAAATGCACCTATAAAAAATCAATGTTCGAGGAACTATTTCTATGGTGAAGATCTTGCATTGGAAAAAGCGTTACAGCCGATTGAAGGTCAGTTCTCTGAAATAGTTCGCAATCTTGAAAACATAAATCACGTTCTGACAGACAATGACAAGCTATTTCTCATAGAATTTTGGCTACTTCAACGTGCAAGAACTGAGGAGTTCGCTAAGTCTACTGCTGAATCAACTGAACAAGATATAAAAACCTTGCTTTCTATTGACATTAAAATGGAAGTTAAAAAAGTTGTTCACAAAGTAATACAGTCGATCTTAAAAAATAGGCATTTAATTCATGACTTAAAGGTTTGTATTTTAAAGAACAATACTAAAACTGATTTCATAACCTCAGACCATCCAGCAGTACTCACAAATCGATGGTATTTTCTCAATAAAAAAGTGCAATTTAGGTCTTTTGGATTACAGTCATCAGGAGCACTATTTATTTTACCTCTTACTCCTAGAATTCTTATGTTGGCCTATGATAAAGATGTTTATAGTATTGCTAATATAAAAGGGTGGGTTCAGCTTAAAAATAGGTATGATATAGATGCTTTTAACTATCTTCAGTTACTGAATTGTCGAGCTAATATATACACAGCAAATCCAGATAGTGCCCTATATATAGAGAGTCTTCATAACGAAGTAGAGTATTCAAAATCTTTGCAAGGTCATAAAACAGAATTTTACATTTCAGATAATTCTGATGGCAAGATAAAAGATGAAAATCGAATTGACGTTTCTGAAATTAAAGTGAACCAAAAATTCTTCAAAGTCTCTCAAACTGTTTACGCTGCACCACCAATATGGCCTAGAGTAATAAATTGGAAGCCAAATGGGTTTATAATGACAAATGACACGTATGATGATTTTGTTCGTCAAGCAGTAGTAAAAAAAACAGGGCGAAGTGATTTTTATAAAATGTCGATCCGCAAAGGCTAGCTAGAGTCAGTAAAAGTAATCTTATTCGAACAACTAAACTAAATTTCTCTGATTTCTTAAAACTCAAAATATGTTTTTATCTAAACTACCTACAAAAAAGCCAAGCAAAATGCTCGGCTTTTTCATATCAAAAATCTAATCTCAATTAAAACTTATAAAGCAATCCAAGCGTGGTCGTAGCATCAGTACGCGAGTCAACCATTGGGCTATCGTATTGCTCATTAGGTACATAGCTCACGCTTTGATTGGCAAACCCTGCCCATTTATCGTTAAAGTCGTAGTTGGCACTAACGCTGACATACGGATTCAAGCTCGAGTTAGATTTATAAGCGGCAACGCCTGTCTCCGCTGACTCTTCTTCACTGACGCCATAGTAGTATTCATTGTAGGCCGCGTCATGATACTCAAAGCCGATGCTTGGATAGACCGTCAGCTTGTTTCTAGTAATTTTGGCAAGGTAAGTTAAGCGACCAGTATTACCGCCACTTTCGTCCAACACATCGGTCGCAAACTGACCACGAAACGCACCGATAGGCGTGCGACGCTGGTAGCTTATACCTGCTTCTGCAGATAGTTTACGCTCATCGAGACCTTGCAGGGCACCATTAGCATCATCAGGATCAAACGAATTCCCTGCGAGCTGCGCGTAAGCAGAGAGCTGATTGACACCATCATTGATCAAGTACGCACCCGCTTGAGCACCGCGCGCATAGATCCTATTATTGTCATAAAAAATGCCCGGTAGCACACGCACTTCAGTGCTGTCTTCGAGATCATAGGCGGATTTTACCGCCATGACATTGACCCCAACGCTCAATTCGGCGTCTTTGTCAGTCGGTAGGTTTTTATTAAGAAAAGGGATGGCACTAGACAGGCTAGACACACTGAGTAATGCCGTAGCAGTTAACGTGCTCAGCATGGCTCGCGTAGAGAAGTGAGGTTGCGCTGCAAGTTTTAACATAATTGGGTCTCGTAAGTGAGTATAAATAACGGGGTAGTAAGATCAGGTAAAAAACGAGCAAAAAGCGAATAAGAATAAATGGTCTAAATAATTCGGCTGTTATTGGTAGTTATTTAGCAATGATAGATAAATACGCGCATTTACTCAATGGCTTTTAGCACTTGTAGGATTTGCTGATGAATATCTTGCCACCACCAGACAAAGCCAATACTAATAATCAGCATCGCAAGCCATGGCAATAGTTGCCAGATTATGCTCACGTTAACAGGCCCTGGCGCAAATTTCTTGGGATCAATATAAGTGGGGTAGTTATTTATGGGGTAGTTATTTATATAGCCACCACTTTGGTCGAAATCGGCAGTATCCGCGGTGTTGTTTAAGTCTACAGGGGGTTGGATATTATTATCAGCAAATATATTGGTAAGCGGCGGATTACCGCGCTGATTATCGTGTAAGCTCGTTTGATAGCTTGGCTGATGATTGCTTGCATAGCTCGCTTGGACCGCGTTTTGATAAGCTTGCTGAGCTTGCGCCATAGCTGCTTGCTGTGCCAGCTCTCGCTTACGATAAACGAGAGCAATAGGCAAGGCGATAAGCAAGCCAGTAATCGCGCCGCCGATGTGACCGGCATTATCGATACCCGGTACGGCAAAGCCATAAACCAAATTAATCGCCATGATGATGATCAAGCTCTTGAGATTGAGTACCATGCCATTGACCGATATTTTAAACAGGGCAGCGATCAGTAACGCCGCACCGATACCCATGATACCACCAGAAGCTCCCGCTGATAGGCCGGGCTGTCCTGTTCCTTCTATGATACTTTGCCATGTGACATAGTTATTGAGCAAGTTACCACCGATGGCTGCTAGTAAAAACAATGCCAAAAACTTGGCTGAGCCAAATATCGGCTCGGCAATCTGCCCAAAAAAATACATGGCAAAGCCGTTAAATAGGAGATGCATGAGACCAATGTGCAAAAACGCACTACTCACCAAGCGCCATGGATCATCCATCATCGTTAAGGGTAAGGCGTTGGCACCCCATTTAACTAACGCTTCAGTTGACGGGTTATTGGCATCGACGCCCGTGACTAGCTGCATGACAAATAGCCCGATAAAGCTGGCTAATAGCAGGGTAGTGACGGGCGCTGTTTTTAATAATTGTTGAATGGTCATAAAGGCTAACTGTCATCAAAAAGTTATAGAGACAGTATAAAGGGTATGAGCAAATTATGTTATGTATAGCCAGTTTTAAACGTCGATCGCTAGACATTAAGCCGCTCTAAAAACGACCCACTTTGAGGTTTTCATACGTGCCTTTTACCAAGATATTATCCGTGACAGTATTGATATCGGTATGACCACAGAATGCCATAGATATATCACACTCTTTATAGATAATCTCAAGCGCGCGGCGCACCCCGTCTTCACCATACGCTCCCAATCCGTAGAGAAAAGCGCGACCGATCATCGTGCCTTTTGCGCCCAATGCGATAGCCTTTAGTACATCTTGACCTGAGCGAATCCCGCTATCGAGCCACACCTCGATGTCGCTGTTTTCGGCATGGACTGCCTGTACGATGTCTGCGAGGGCAGAGATAGAAGATAACGCGCCATCCAACTGACGACCGCCATGGTTTGAGACGACTAGGGCATCCGCGCCACTGCGAGCCGCCATAATAGCATCTTCAGGCTCCATGATACCTTTTATGATAAGTTTACCGCCCCACATGTCTTTGATACGCGCTACATCGTCCCAGCTCAGACGTGGATCGAATTGCTCTGCCGTCCAAGCAGAGAGTGATGACAGATCCTCAACATTTTGTGCATGACCGACGATATTACCAAACGTGCGACGTTTGGTGCCCAGCATATTCATACACCATTGCGGCTTGGTCATGAGGTTGATGATATTGGTTAATGTGGGTTTGGGCGGTGCGGATAGACCATTTTTGATGTCTTTGTGACGTTGTCCAAGCACTTGTAAGTCGGCGGTCAAGATAAGTGCTGAGCAATTGGCATCTCTGGCACGGCGAATCAGATTGGCCATAAAGTCTTGATCGCGCATGACATAGAGCTGAAACCAAAACGGCTTACTAGTATGAGTGGCGACATCTTCGATAGAGCAAATGCTCATGGTTGAGAGTGAAAAGGGCACGCCGAATTTTTCAGCGGCGCGTGCGGCATGTATCTCACCATCTGCCCACATCATGCCGGTAAATCCCGTTGGGGCGATGGCTACAGGCATCTTGACTGGCTCACCGATCATACTCGTTGCCAGACTGCGGTTATCCATATCGACCAATACGCGCTGGCGCAGCTTGATACGGTCAAAGTCAGTCTCGTTATTACGATAGGTGGTCTCAGTCCACGAGCCTGAATCGACATAG
Source organism: Psychrobacter sp. PSP (assembly GCF_024085615.1). Lineage (NCBI taxonomy): Bacteria > Pseudomonadati > Pseudomonadota > Gammaproteobacteria > Moraxellales > Moraxellaceae > Psychrobacter > Psychrobacter sp. PSP. The sequence goes on along the minus strand of NZ_JABLTF010000015.1, from coordinate 301,452 downwards.
TCATAGAACATACGCGGCACTTTACGCTCAGCGACACGGCGCAGATCTTCAATATCGGTCATTTTTTCTAGATTTATCATAGGATCCTCACTACAAATAATGTATAGACGGTTTGATGTTATGACGTAAGCAGTTGCTGCAAATCCATCACTGAAAACGGATAATTTAATCGCTGTGATGGAGTCAAAATCACAGGGATAGACGTGGCAAAATCCATCATAAGCGCCTCATCAAAGTCTGCAATATCGACATTTTGGTAAGTGATTGGTTGTACCGACTGAAACTGTGCAAGTATTTGCTCAGCGATATCACATAAATGACAGCCAGAGGTCCCTAGTAGCCACCATTGATTGCTATTCTCAGTAGTATTGAGGTTTGGGCTTGCGGCAATAACACGCGCTCGTAATACTTCTATACTATTATTATGCATGGTGAGATCTCTGAGCTTAAAGTATGCCAAAAAATGCTGATTATTAGGCTATTTTGATAAAAAGTAAAAAATAGTTGGTTCATTATTACATCATAAAGAAGTGGTGTAAATAATGACAGCGATTGTGAGATTAGGTAAGATGAGTTCCTGTCTAAGATTATTCATTTTCTCTCAGCTTATTACTTTTTTAATCACTCGGATATCACGCATGACAAGTTTTGGTAAGTTCATAAAACGTCTGTTGTTGGCAATTGTATTATTGGTTGTGGCATTTCATATTCTAGTCACCGGACTACTGTTAATTTGGAAAACACAGCCAATCAACAATAGCATGTTTATGTTAACCCATCGTCTAACGGGCGGTACCGTTACGCAGACATGGGCTGAGTACGATGCCATCGCCAAGTCTGTCAAACAAGCAGCGATCGTGAGTGAAGATTCCACGTTTAGCCAGCACAATGGCTTCGATATCGACGGTATCAAAGCGGCACAAAAGAAAAATGAAGAAACGGGCAAAATGTCCGCTGGTGGTTCAACCATCACCCAACAGCTGGCAAAAAACCTGTTTTTGACCTCGCATCGCTCTTATGTACGTAAGGCAGAAGAAGCTGTCATTACTGTCATGATAGAAACACTGTGGGACAAGGAGCGTATCTTGACCGCTTATCTTAATGTGGCAGAATTTGGTAATGGTATCTATGGTATCGATGCCGCCGCGCACCATTATTTTGATAAATCTGCGGCCAATCTGAACCGAGACGAATCAGCGCTCCTCATTGGGATGCTTACCAATCCGAAGTATTACGAAGACAATCAAGGTGACAGAGGCTTGCGCAACAAGCAACGTATTATCAAAAAACGCATGAAAAACGCCGTATTACCGCAAGCGTCTTAATCTTTTAAAAGAAGCCTTAACAACAAGAATAACGGGAAAGAATAATATAGTTAAGTCTAAATAAAAACGATACAGGATAATAAATTCATTTGATTAAACGCTATTTTTCGCAGCCTCTGGAGACATAGTCACAGCAAGCAAGAAAAATAGCGTTTAATCTTATTGTATCGATTTTATAGTGAACCGACTATAGTTAATAACCTTTAAGACGATAGTATAAAGACGACGGCGCATCGATAACGCAAAAGGAGTAGTAACGTGGTAGAGATAAATAATAATCAGAACAGCGGTGATATGAACGAGATTATCGACGTTAATAGTGTGAGTGAAGATGGCAACGAAAACGTTGATAAAAATATGAGCGTAAGCAGTAACTATAATGATCTGACCGACATCGACTGGCAACGCTCAGAAGACGGCAGCTATTCACCCAGCAGTTATATCAATCGAGATTTGTCTTTATTACAGTTTCATCTGCGTGTATTGGCGCAGGCAGCCAGTCCTCGTCACCCACTGCTTGAGCGCTTGTTTTTTCTCATTATTTTTTCATCGAATCTCGATGAATTCTTTGAGATTCGTGTTGCAGGTATCATGCAAAAGCTCAATATCGGTGACGTATCGACCAGTGCGCATGGTATGCGCCCAAGCGAGGTGTTAAACGAGATCTCTGCGATCACTCACGACGCTATCAATGAGCAATATCGCATTCTGAATGAAGATATTTTGCCCGCTCTTGCGCTCGAGGATATCCGCTACCTAAAACGTGATGAGCTCAATGCCGAGCAGTCTGCTTGGATGAAGCGTTATTTTACCGAGCAAGTCGTGCCAGTATTGACGCCGATAAGCATTGATCCTGCGCATCCATTCCCGCGATTGGTCAATAAAAGCCTGAACTTTATTGCCACATTAGAAGGCAAAGATGCTTTTGGTCGCGACATCAACTTGGCGATTGTACCAGCGCCGCGCAGTCTGCCGCGTGTGATTCGTCTGCCAGATGAGCTAACGGGTGGTAAAGAGCATCATGTGATGCTATCAGCCATCATTCATGAGCATATCGGTGAGCTGTTCCCTGGTATGAGTGTGACGGGTTGTCATCAGTTCAGGCTCACGCGTAATGCAGATTTAGATCTGGCGGATGATGTAGAAGATATCGCCAAGGCACTCGAGGGCGAGCTTGAAAACCGCCGTTTCGGTGACAAAGTCCGTCTTGAGGTCACAACCGACTGCCCAGCGCACATCAGTGAGTATCTGCTCAATGAGTTTGAGTTGCATGACAATCAGCTGTATCGTGTCAATGGCCCTGTGAATCTGACGCGCTTATTGTTTGATTTTAATATTCCGGGACTGCGTTATCAGCCATTTACTTATGCCGTGCCAAAAGCCTTTCGCCGAGATATGGATAAATCAGATAAATCATCCAGTATGTTTGCCGCTATGCGTAAAAGCGATGTACTGGTGCATCATCCGTTTCATGCATTTTTACCCATTATTAATCTGCTTTGGCAGGCAGCTAGCGATCCCAAAGTGTTGGCGATCAAGCAGACATTATACCGCTCAGGTACCAACTCAGAGATCGTCAAAGCGCTTGCCGCTGCCGCTCGAAATGGCAAAGAAGTCACTGCCGTCATTGAGTTGCGTGCGCGTTTCGATGAAGCTTCCAATATTGCTGTCGCCAACTATTTACAAGAAGCAGGTGCGGTTGTGGTTTATGGCATCGTCGGCTACAAGACCCATGCCAAGCTCATGCTCATCGTGCGCCGTGAAGAAGATCGAATCCGCCGCTATGTCCACCTAGGCACAGGCAACTATCATGCGGCCAATGCCAAGGTCTATACAGATTATGGTTTATTCAGTGCCGATCCTGATATCTCAGAAGATGTGCATAAGATATTTCAAGAGCTCACTGGTATGGGCAAACCTGCCAATCTCAAAAAACTGCTACATGCCCCTTTTACGTTGCACGAAAAACTAATGAGCTTTATCGATGATGAGATTGCCCATGCTAAAACAGGCAAGCGCGCTCATATTATCGTCAAAGCCAATGCGCTCACTGAGCGTCGCCTGATTGACAAATTGTATGATGCGTCGCAGGTAGGCGTCAAAATTGAGCTGATCCTGCGCTCTATGTGTTGCTTGCGTCCGCAAGTAAAAGGCCTATCTGAAAACATCACTGTACGCTCTATTATTGGCCGATTTTTGGAGCATACCCGTATTTATTATTTCTATAATAATGGGGATGAGCGTTTGTATTGTGGCAGCGCAGACTGGATGGATCGTAACCTGTTCCACCGCGTTGAGGTGGCCTTTCCAATCGAAAATAAGAAGCTTTTTAAGCAGATATATCAAGATGGTTTGATCAATTACTTACAAGACAACACGCAAGCGTGGACACTGGATGGCACAGGCGTTTGGCAGCAGCTTCAGCCAGCAGCAGGGGAGACGCCACACGTTGCTCAAGAACACTTATTGAAAGTGATTAATGGTGTTGAAGAGTCCAGCTAACTGATTGAGTGCTATCTTCATCATTTGACCAAGCACTATTTAGTCAAACACTATTTAACCAAGTATTGGTACATACCAGTGCTTGGTTTTTCTGGTTAATGCGCTGTAAAAGTTACAAACTGTGTTGTAACCTCACATTTATTCACATATTGATACGGCAGTACACTGGTGAATCTCACAGTATCCTACCTATAATTAACATCAGTTCTGGTGCAGTTTATTATTTTTATCAAAAACCTCATCACTCATCTATCTAAAAGTAACTGAACAAAAGCAACTGACTAAAAGTGGCTGAGTACATAATGATGCCGCACCGGAGAAATTCTAAATTCAGTCAACAATAAAAATAGGAAATACATCATGAGTACGACGAACAATGATACCTCAGACATCAAAAAAGCAGCAGAGCAAGCAAACGGTCAAGAGATTGAGAAAAATCTAAAAGACAATAAAAAAGTCGATGCGCCTGAATCACTAAGTGAAGAAGAGCAAACAGCGTTCATTGAGGATGACCTACGCACTGACAAATAAGAGTGTGTTTGCAGCATACGTCCAAAGCACTAATCAGATAACGATAATAAATAATGCGAGGGAGACGCCATGACCATGCCAGAAAAAAACAATACTGAAGAAAAATTCCTTGTAGAGGATCCCGCCGTTACGACGCAAGAAAATCCTCAAGGCAGCTACGAAGGCCGAAAGTACCAGCCAAATATAGATGGGCCGGAACAAGCCTCACAGGAGACAGACGAGGTCTATGTCGACCCGCGCAAAGAAGAAAATCTGCCTGCGGGTGGCAAAAACGTATCGGACCTAAATGCTTATGATCTAAGTCAAGACGACTAACAAATGATAAGCACAATATGTTATCGATACGAACAATAATTATAATAAGGACAAAACAATGGAAACCAGAGATCCTGCTTTAAGTAAAACTCGAATCGCAGAAACGGACACGCATGAAACTTTAGACAGTGCTCAAACGGTGAAAAACCATGAGGAGCTCGAAGAAAACGTCAATGAAAATAAAGGTACCGACACTTTTGAAGAGGGTGTAGTGGAGTCTGAGCACGTCAATGATGGTGACAACCCAGCGCGCCAGCCCGACCGCCGCGATCAACCAGGTAATGGTTTTGATGATAATATCAATGAAAGCACCGTTGCAAGCGAAGGGCCTGATAGCCAAAAAATTAACAACATGAATCGCTATGCTAATGTTGATAATGCTCAGACTCGCACCTTAAATCCTGATGATAAAGATTAGACCGACAATAGAAAGCTGAGCAGAAGACTATGATATTTGCGTAATTATCGACTGATATCTATATTATTTAGATAACAGTTAAAGGCGCTTACAATATTGGATGAATAGTTATAATAGGGAGTAAGACAAATATGCCAAATGACAAGCCCGTCACTGATGAGTATAGTCTAAAAGATGCAGATGACAACAACGGTATCGTACCAGACGACGCTCTACAAAAAGTAAATCCAGCGGCAGCAGACAAAGCAGCAGGCGATCATGATCCGCATAATGTGGCTAAGAGTGCCAAGCAGTACGACAGCCCATTGATGGAAGATGATAAGTAATACTATTTATATACCAGTATCTCTGATCCATAAAAGTATCGCTGATCGTCAGAAAATAATCAGCATAAATAAAGAGGCATTACCGTTGTTCAAATATAACCCGAATAACGGTAATGCCTTTTTTGTGTCTATAACCTATAGATTTCAAAGTACAAATGAATGATGCCTGTCTATTAAGCAGGCGTACCACTATGAAAGCGTAGCTCCGCATCAGGACTGTCTATTAATTCTGCTTCTACTTCTTTAAAAAACGCAACGCGCTCATCGATATTATCATCTGATAATGACTGGGCAAGCGCAAGGTAATCTTCAAAATGGCGGCTCTCTGACTTTAGTAGATAGCGATAGTATTTTGCTAAACGCGCATCATCAATGACTTCCGCCAACGCTGCAAAACGTTCACAAGAGCGCGCTTCAATGAACGCCCCAATGATCAGTACATCGACCATCGCTGCTGGCTCATAAGTACGCTTATGTTTCAGCATACCCTTGGCATAGCGACCTGCACTCAAATACTTCCAGTCCTGGCCGCGTTCGTTCATGATGCCAAGCACCTGCTCGTAATGTAGCATCTCTTCACGTATGAGCTGTGCCAATTTACGTTGCAAATCATAAGAGAACTCATACCGAAATATCAAATTCATCGCAGTGCCAGCGGCTTTTTTTTCGCAATTGGCATGATCCTGAATGATAAATGGTAGGTTATCTATAGCCGCATCGACCCAAGCTTGCGTCGTGCGCGCCCCCAAAAAATTATAAATAGGGGATAGATCAACTTTTATAGGTGTGCGCAGGTGAGTGATATCGACACTGTCTTCCCCTACGTCCATACTGCTTTCGTCAACGACATTTACTGGTGAAAGGGGCGCTTCTTTTTCGAGGTTATCCTTATGAATATCGTAGTGATCAGTACCATGCGCTGATGATTGTAAGGACGAGAGGTCGGGCTGGTTTATAGTCATAATCTAAAAGGGCTTTTTTATAAATGAGAGTTTAAAGCAGCTAATTTATAGATGCTTTCAAAATAATGGGCTACAGTTACTACGGCTAAGTAAGTTGTCTAGATCATGGACAGTATTTAAGTATAGTAGAACCTCAATAAAATTGATACAGCATAGAAAACGCGCTCGATTAAATGCTACTTTTCTTGCTTGCTGTGACTGCGTCTCCAGAGGCTACGAAAAATAGCGTTTAATCTTGCTATACCATTTTTATAATGGTTTCACTATATAACTATAGATGGTAATGATTACTTACAGTTTAGTCTCAACTGAGCATTCATTAATTTCTAGATAGTATTCATGGTCTGTGAGGCTTACATCTTATACGATATCATTATTATACAACCCCAATATTTATTTTCTAAATGGCGTTTGCTTGTTTATTTTATTATTTGATAGTAGGATGGGATTTTGCTCTTTAGTCACAGTGTCTTGCTATCAATAGCACTTAGTAGAGAATGGCAAGCATTATACCAATGACAATTCTTGTATCAAAACAGAAGATTTATACAGTCTATTTTAGGGCTGATGAAAAACTCTTTAATGAATAATTATTTATCAGCATTAAATACCATAGGTTGTCGTAGGTAGCAATGATATCTTTCATTGTATAAATAATTGTTGATAAAAATAACGAGTCTCAAATAGTCGCTGTAGCAATTTAGTATTACCAATACTCACCAATAGATAAGGATAACGACATGGGCCAGTCTTCTAACGCCAATCGCATTCAAAAAGGCATTCTTGCCATCGACCAACAGTTGTATGACTTTATTGAAAACGAAGTGCTGCCAAAAGTTGGTGTTGATTCAGACAGTTATTGGTCAGGTTTTGAGAAGGTTATCAAGGAATTTACGCCACGTAATAAAGCGTTGCTAGAAACTCGAGACAAGATTCAAGCACAGATTGATGAGTGGCACCTACAACACCCTGCAAAAGATGGCGAAATCGATTATCCAGCTTATAAGACATTCTTGCAAGAGATTGGTTATCTGCTGCCAGAAGGTGATGACTTTACGGTCAGTACAGAAAATGTCGATGACGAAATCGCGCACATCGCAGGGCCGCAGCTGGTCGTACCAGTACGTAACGCTCGTTATGCATTAAATGCGACCAACGCACGTTGGGGTAGCCTATATGATGCGTTGTATGGCACCGATGTTATCAGTAGTGACAATGGTCAAGAAGCGGGTGGTAGCTATAATCCTACTCGCGGTGCTGCTGTTGTCGCTTATGCCAAAGCATTTTTAGATGAGCATTTCACACTAGCATCAGGCTCTTACAATGATGTGACCAGTTTTAAAGTGATCGATGGCAAGCTTGAAGTCGTACAGGGTGATAGCAGTACCGAGCTAAAAGATACGGCTAAGTTCGTCGGTTATGTCGGCGAGGCAGATAGCCCCTCTGGTATTTTGCTCAAAAACAATGGCTTGCATGCTGAGATTCAGATCGATAGTAATCATCCAGTTGGCAAAGATGACCCAGCAAATATCAAAGACGTGCTACTTGAGTCAGCCATGACTGCGATTCAAGATTGTGAAGATTCGGTCGCTGCTGTAGATGCAGAAGAAAAAGTGGAAGTCTATCGCAATTGGCTTGGCTTGATGAACGGCGATCTACAAGAGACCTTTGAAAAAGGTGGCAAAACCCGTACTCGCAAACAAAACCCAGATCGTGAATATAATACACCTGATGGCGGTAAGCTGATTTTGCCAGGTCGTTCGCTACTCTTGATTCGTAACGTGGGTCATCTCATGCAGAACCCCGCAATTTTGGTTGATTTAGGCAATGGCCAAGAGCAAATATTTGAAGGCTTAATGGATGGTTTAATCACACCATTATTATCACTCAATGATATCAAAGGCAAAAACGAGCTATCAAACTCACGCCAAGGCTCTATGTATATTGTGAAGCCAAAAATGCATGGCCCTGAAGAAGTTAAAATGGCCAATGATTTGTTCAACGCATCAGAGGACTTATTGGGTCTAGAGCGTAATACGCTCAAAATCGGTATCATGGACGAAGAGCGCCGTACCACAGTCAATCTGAAAGAAGCGATTCGCCAAGCAAAAGAGCGTGTTATCTTTATTAATACAGGTTTCTTAGATCGTACGGGTGATGAGATGCATACCAGTATGAATGCCGGTCCGTTCGTGCCAAAAGGCGACATGAAGTCGCAAGCATGGCTACCTGCGTATGAGCAGTGGAACGTTGATATCGGTCTAGAGACTGGTCTGCAAGGTCATGCTCAAATTGGTAAAGGTATGTGGGCAAAACCTGATGAGATGAAAGAGATGATGGACACCAAAGCGGCTCATCCGAAATCTGGTGCCAGTACGGCTTGGGTACCCTCACCAACGGGCGCTACCTTGCACAGCATACACTATCATCAAGTTAGCGTGGCCGATGTACAAGATACGCTTAAATCACGTGAGCGTGCGAGCTTAGATGATATTTTGACCATTCCATTGGCAAAAAATACCAATTGGACAGAAGAAGAGAAGCAGCAAGAGCTTGAAAATAATGCTCAAGGTATCTTAGGGTATGTGGTACGTTGGGTAAACCAAGGCGTAGGCTGTTCCAAAGTACCTGATATCAATGATGTTGGCTTGATGGAAGATCGTGCTACCTTACGTATCTCTAGCCAGCATATTGCCAATTGGTTACATCATGATGTGGTAAGCGAGCAGCAAGTGATGGACACAATGAAACGTATGGCAAAAGTCGTCGATGAGCAAAATGCAGGCGATAGTGATTACCAGCCAATGGCAGATAACTTTGATAACTCTTATGCATTTAAAGCAGCCTGTGATTTGGTCTTTAAAGGACGCGCGCAACCTAGCGGCTATACTGAACCATTGTTGCATCAAGCGCGCCTTGATCTAAAAGCCAATGCTTAGAGAGGCCGGCTTAGCAATGGGTATTTTAGCGTATGCTGAAGTCTAAGGTGTAGTATCTAATCTTGCTCGTTTGTAACGCTAAATATGTCATAAATACGTTGGTCGATTCTTCATAAGCGCTATTTATTTATCAATGGATAGCGCTATTTCTTGGGCAATTATTTTGTTTTTATTAAAATATTTTAATACTATAAGTAATGATATTAATCAATAAAAGCGCTATCTGCTTGAGTAGATAGTGCTTTTTTTTGTAGCTATTTGGATTTTATAGGTGACTTGTCATTTGATACTGGGGGTATCGAAAAAGCGAAAAAATATGTTGCAAATTATGTCAAAGTTGTTATGCTTGTACTCGAAGTATGAGTTTGGTAACGGATGTTACGCAGTAGGACGCATAAGACTTAAGTTTACATGGCAGTTACGTTTTTAATCCCAGTTATGTGAGTCATGGTTTTTTATCTTAACTGTAATAGAAATTCGCCATACTTGTTTCTGACTAAACTTGGTAGCCAGTTACACATTATATCTTTGAGGATTTGTGACGATACCATTATGGGCGCCAGCTAATAATGGCTTGCTCATTACTACAATTGTAAAGTGGAGATACCCCATGAAAAAGTTACTTTTAGCTACAGCAATCGCAGCCCTATCTGTATCTGCCGCACAGGCAGCACCTACCGTTTATGGTAAAGTATTCGTTACTACTGATTACGTTAATGCTGAAATTGATGGTCAGAATATGGATAATAATAACAGAATTAATGAAGACAACGGTTCATTACAAGTTAATTCTAATATTTCACGTTTAGGCTTCAGAGGCTCTGAAGCGATAACGGCCAACACTGACGTAATTTACCAATTAGAGTACGGCGTTAAAGTTGATGATAGTGGTAGCGATAACATTGGCTTCAAAAGCCGTGACACTTATCTTGGTCTAGTCAACAAAGATTTCGGTCAGTTCCGTTTTGGTCGTAACTACACAGTCATTGACTATATCAATAACGTATCAGTTAATGAAGGTTATTGGGATAATCTTGGCTCTAGTACTCTGAACAACAACGACAGCTTTGCTAATATTTTGACCCCGACCGTTGGTAACCGTATCAACAACTCTATCATCTGGTTTGCTCCTAAATACAACGATCTACCATTAGCGCTTGCGCTGATGTATGGTGCTGATGAAGACTTTATATCTGAGAGTGGTCGTGACGCAGGCTATGGTGCCTCATTGATGTTTGATCCAGGTACAGGCATTACCGCTGGTATTGCTTATGAGCAAGACATGAGTGTTAGTGGTGATATTATCCGTGGCAGTGCTAGCGTCGATTTAGGTAAATATATCGCAGCTCCTGTAAAGTTAGGCGTTCTATATCAAGAAGCTGACTATGCCGGTACTACTACTGCAACAGAGGACGGTTTAGTGGTGAGTGCTGAAATGGGTCTTTCGAATTTTGCCCGTCCAGCCTCTGTTTATATTCAGTATGACAAAACCGACAATATCAGTGGTCTTGAGAATAATGACTCAAATCAAGTCGTTGTAGGTGGCAAATATGCGTTTAAAAATAATATGATCGCTCATGCCTATGCTGGTCTAAATTCAGCGGAATTAAACAATGGTCGTTTTGGTTCGAGAGACGAAGACGGCAATGTTAATGAAATCGACTTACGTGGTGATATTGACGTACTCGCTATCGGTGGTGGTCTAGAGTACTTATTCTAATCTAACCATTAGAATCTAAATAAAAAACTCATCCTTCGGGGTGGGTTTTTTTGTTTTGTAATCAATACTGTGTCTTGAACAACAGCGTGTCTTAAATAACAGAATCCGTAAAATTAATAATAACATTTGTGTAAACTTTGGTTTTTTCATCTTACTGTAATATTTGCTTGGTAAAGTTATGTCTAAGCAGTTCTTATGGCTCGCTATATATATGGTTTCGAAGGTATAGGACCTTGCCATTATATATCTAATGATCTTAGACCATTTATCACTCAAATCGTAAAGTGGAGATATCCTTTGAAAAAATTACTTTTAGCCACAGCCGTCGCTGCACTTTCAGTTTCTGCTGCCCATGCTGCGCCAACTGTATATGGTAAAGCATTTTTAACCTTAGATTATGTTAGTACAGACTACGATGCAGCTAACAAGACAGATGAAGATACATTTAAACTTAACTCTAATCAATCACGTATTGGTTTTAAAGGTGAAGATGATCTTACTGATACCACTAAATTAGTCTATCAATTGGAATATGGTATTGATGTTGATGACGATAGCCAACAGTTTAGATCACGTAATACTTATGTAGGCTTAGCCCACAACACTTTAGGTACTGTACTAGCGGGACGCCATGATACCCCATTGAAACTTGCACAAAACAAAGTTGACGTGTTTAATGATAGCTTATTTGATATTAAAAATGCGGGTGTTTCAGGTGAATACCGTGCTAACAATATGGTGGCCTATCAATCACCTGTTATTGTCGGTATGCCAGTGAGTTTTATGGCAGCTACCGCATTATCAGAAACTGATGCCGACGGTGATATTCTCGTTTCCGCAGAATCTGGTACGAAGCCTGCAGTCTATCGTGATAGAAAAGTAAAAGATAACGGTTATTCTGCTTTATTAGCCTATGACAAAAATGGTGTTTATCTAGCCGGTGCTTATGACAAAGACATGGGTGCTAACAATGTAAATACTGGCGTGATTGATAATACGTGGCGTTTGGTTGCTGGTTTAGATATGGGCAAAATGAATATGGTTTCGGGCTTAACTTTAGGTGCTCTATACCAACAAAGCCAATACTACGATAATTATAGCATCGTTAACAACAACCGCGTTAACAAAGCCAGTGAAGATGAAAAATCTTGGCTAATTAGTGGTAAATATAAAGTTGGTGCAACACCTTGGGCAGTTAAAGCACAGTATGTTAATACCACTGACGAAAAAGGCGTAAAAGATGCTGATGTAAATGAAATCGCAGTTGGTGGAGAATATGCATTCAATAAAGCGACCACGGGTCATATTTATGCAGGGCAAATCAGCCGTGACAATAACAAAGATGACTTGATTGTAGGTACGGGTATTGAATACAAATTCTAATCTAAACATTAGAAAACGTATTATAAAAAACTCATCCTTCGGGGTGAGTTTTTTTGTTGTGACCTTTTTAAAGCCGCAGTGGGTTATAATAGCTACGTATTTACGATGATTACGCACTTATGACAATTAAGCGTTAAAAACTGAGTGTTTTAAAGAGTTTGCGCTTTTGCCCTATATTTTGTAGCGTATTTTTAGTAAAATCCTTCTTTACCAATTACCGACAGAGTACTATGACCAAGTTTATATTTGTGACCGGTGGGGTAGTGTCCTCACTAGGAAAAGGTATTACCGCAGCCTCTCTTGCCGCAGTCCTTGAAGCACGTGGCGTGAGCGTGACGATGACCAAAATGGATCCGTATATCAACGTCGATCCAGGTACGATGAGTCCGTTTCAGCATGGTGAGGTGTTCGTCACCGAAGATGGCGCAGAGACAGATTTGGATTTGGGTTATTATGAGCGTTTTTTACGTCACTCAAAAATGAGTAAAAGTAATAACTTCACCAGTGGCCGTATTTATCAAAATGTTTTAAATAAAGAACGTCGCGGTGAATACCTTGGCGGTACGGTACAGGTTATTCCGCATATTACCGATGAAATCAAAAACAAAATCCTCGCGAGCGGCGAAGGATATGATATTGCTATTATTGAGATTGGCGGTACCGTCGGTGATATCGAATCCCTTCCTTTTATGGAAGCTGTCCGTCAGATGCAAGTAGAGCTGGGGCGCAATCGCGCTATGCTCATGCATCTAACGCTGGTGCCTTATATCGCTAGTGCAGGTGAAACCAAAACCAAACCTACCCAGCATTCGGTAAAAGAGTTACGTTCTATCGGTCTGCAGCCAGATATCTTGATCTGCCGCTCTGACCACCATATCTCGCAAGACAACCGCCGCAAGATTGCGCTGTTTACCAATGTCGAAGAGCGTGCCGTTATCATGTGTGAAGATGCACAAAGTATCTATCAGATCCCGCGCACGCTACATGAGCAAGACCTTGATGATCTCATCTGTGAGCGTTTCGGTCTTGATGTGCCCGAAGCGGATTTGAGCGATTGGGATAAAGTGGTTGAAGCCCAGCTAAATCCTGAAGGAACAGTGACAGTTGCGATGGTTGGCAAATACGTTGAGCTACCAGATGCTTATAAGTCGATCAACGAAGCATTGCTACACGCAGGTATCACGCATAAAGTCGATGTCAAAATCGACTACATCGATGCTGAGCGTTTAGAAGATGACGACACTCTACTAGCGCAGCTAAAAGAAGCCAATGCTATCTTAGTACCAGGCGGTTTTGGTGAGCGCGGTACGATGGGTAAAATAAAAGCCATCACCTATGCTCGTGAAAATAATGTGCCGTATCTAGGTATTTGCCTTGGTATGCAGCTGGCCGTGATAGAGTATGCGCGCAATGTACTGAATATCAATGCCAACTCTTCTGAGTTTGATCGTAAGACAGCTGAGCCTATCATTGGGCTTATCACCGAATGGTTAGATGAGCGCGGCGAGCTACAGATTCGTAGCGATGACTCAGACCTCGGCGGTACCATGCGCCTAGGCGCGCAGCAAGCAGAGCTGGTTTCTGGTAGCAAGCTTGCTCAGATTTATGGTGCTAACAATATCACTGAGCGCCATCGCCATCGTTATGAGATGAATAACCGTTATATTGAGCCATTAGAGCAAGCGGGTATGACTATATCTGGTTATTCTGCCAAGCAGCATTTGGTAGAGTCGGTAGAGATTAGCGAGCATCCATGGTTTGTTGCTGTACAGTTCCATCCTGAATTTACTAGCTCACCACGCGGTGGTCATCCACTGTTTAATAGTTTTGTCAAAGCGGCGAAGAACCATAGCGAAGCAAAATAGTCTTCATAATAGAGTAACTCTATATAATGTAGTGTAAAGTAAAAGTATTTATTATAAAAAAGACTGATCTTCGGATTGGTCTTTTTTTTGCTCAACTCAGGTTGTTTGTTGTTATTAACGAGTCAATATCCTCATTAATAATCTCTAATTACGCTTGCATACTTTTTTTAATCAGGCTATCGGTTACAATATGGGATGGAGATATTAATAACAAAATAAGAGGTAGTGGCTAAATGGAAAACCTATTAACGGCGCAATCACACATTGCACTTAACACGCCTAATAATAAGACGATCAACATTGGTAATGATCAACCCTTTGTATTATTTGGTGGGATGAACGTCTTAGAATCTAAAGAGTTGGCGTTTGAGATTGCTGAGCAATACGTTGAGATATGTGAGCGCTTGGGTATCGGCTATGTGTTTAAAGCGAGTTTTGATAAAGCCAACCGCTCAAGCCTGCATTCATACCGAGGGCCGGGACTCGCGCAAGGTATCGATTGGCTCGGGCAAATCAAAGAAAAATTCCAAGTACCGATTATCACTGATGTACATGAACCTCATCAAGCAGCACCAGTCGCTGAAGTTGCTGATATTATCCAGTTGCCAGCTTTTTTGTCACGTCAGACGGACTTGGTTCATGCGATGGCAAAGACAAACGCGATTATTAATATCAAAAAGGCACAGTTTTTGGCGCCGCATGAGATGCGACATATTGTCAATAAGTGTCTAGAAGGCGGTAATGATAAGCTGATACTTTGTGAGCGTGGCAGCGCCTTTGGTTATAACAACTTAGTCGTTGATATGCTCGGATTTGATACCATGAAGCAGATGGATATCCCCGTATTCTTTGACGTGACACATAGCTTGCAGCAGCCAGGCGCGCGTAGTGACAGTGCAGGTGGGCGCCGTGAGCAGATTACGACACTGGCACGTGCTGGTATGGCGACAGGATTGGCAGGGCTTTTCTTAGAGGCGCACCCAAATCCAGAAACGGCGAAATGTGATGGGCCATGTGCGCTGCGCATGAGCCAGCTAGAGCCGTTTTTGCGTCAGCTTAAGCAAATTGATGATTTGGTCAAAGGCTTTGAGACATTAGATACTCATTGATATTATAAATGATAAGAGGGTGATGCAATGGCGATTCAAACCGCACAAGTCAGTATAGAAAATATCGACGATGAAGATGGTCTAGATAGTGTAATGACCGCTCTTAAGAATATCTCAGGCGTGACTGCTATCGATCTAGATCCTGTGCATGATGTTGCAACGGTCAGTTATGATGATACGGATACGAGTATTCATGCTTTGACGGCGGCGATTAGTATGGTTGATTATGTGACTCAGCCATTTCCTATCGATGCGCCGCAAAATCCGCATCATAGAGACTAAGATATATGGACGATCTGAATGCTACATAAGCAATGAGTAGCGTTCAGGTTTTTATTAAGAAGTTCCTGTCTTGTTAATAGCATCTCGTTAATAAAGTAACAACCAAAGTGTCTTGCTGTCGCTGATGATAGGGCTTATGCTTGTTTAGTGGTACTTTGATAGGTTTTGAGAAGTAAATATTGAAGAACAGCTATCAAGGCTACTTTTCACTAATAAAAATAAGGAGCTAACCATGGCAAGCCAAACACGTATTATTCAAATTGATGGCATGACTTGCAGCGGCTGTGTGGCAAGTGTACATACTGCTACTGCCGACATCGACGGTTTAGATACGATCACCGTTGATCTAGCTGACAATCTAGCGACGGTCACCTTTGATGATAGCAAAACCAGTGCAGAAGCGATTGCTTCGGCCATTGATGAGGCTGGATTTGAGGCGACTGTCGCTAATTCATAAATGTCGTCATCTATCTACAAAACCAGCTACCATGTTATTACTGGCATGTTAGCTGGTTTTTTAATGGTTAAAAATTCTGACTATAGATTACGTCCATGGCTGTCCTAGTTTGCTGCTATTTACTAAATGATTGAGGCTTACTTGAATAGATGATGGTTGTGACCATCTAATAGGTGCTACCTGAATATATTGCAATATGTCTGTCTATAATAACTGGGTAGCCTAAACAGCGTATTCATACTGATTGTTATCGTGTTTTACTTGTTTCATTTGATTTTTTTGTCAATCCACTGATATTTTATTATGGCTTCTATGAGTATATAGACGCTATAAAGAGTTATTTTTATGAATGATACTACCCGTACCACTAGTGATGGATCCTACGATGTCGAGACTGACATTCAATCAAATACGCCACTTGCACCGCAACGTGCGCATCTGCAATTGGCGATTGATGGCATGACGTGTCAGGCCTGTGCTTCACGAATCGAAAAGGTGCTGAATAAAAAGCCTTCGGTGTATGAAGTGAGTGTGAATTTTGCTGGTGAGACGGCAAATGTAGATTATGATCCGACGCAAACGACGCCAGAACAGGTCACAGAATGGGTAAACAAGACGGGTTTTGTTGCCAATCTACAGGCCAGCGACAGTTTATTTGCAAAAACAGATGAAGACACAGCCACCCAATATCCATGGCGATTGATTGGTTTATGGTTGTGTTTGGTGCCATTTTTGGTGGGTATGGCAGGCATGTTGGTGGGTGCTGGGATGGCGTGGATGCCGCCCATTTGGATTCAGTTTATTTTAGCGACGATTGTACAGTTTGGCTTTGCGTTACCATTCTATAAGAGCGCATGGGCATCCATCAAAGGCGGTCTTGCCAATATGGATGTACTGGTGGTGATTGGTACCGTGACGATATGGGCATATTCGGCTTATCTGTGGCTTACTCATGGCGATGGCACTTTGGGGAGCCTCTTGCAAAGTGGACACATGGGCGGACACGGTGCTAGTAATAGCCCAGCCGTATATTTTGAAGCAGGGGTGATGGTCATTGCGTTTGTGCGGACTGGTAAATACTTAGAGGAACGTACCAAGAAGCATAGCCTCAACAGCATTGATTTATTATTGTCATTAACGCCTGATGAAGTCGAGCAGCAGCAGCCAAATGGTGATTTTCACTCTATTGCACTGTCTGATGTACAAGTAGGTGACATCCTACGTGCCAAGCAAGGTAGCCGTATCGCGACCGATGGCATCGTCACAGATGGTAGCGGCTGGTGCGTGGAGAGTCACTTAACAGGTGAGTCAATTGCCCTTAAAAAAGAAGTGGGCGATGGATTACTGGCAGGTGCTTTGGTGGAGAATGGTAGTTTGCTCTATCGCGTCAGTGCCAAGGGTAGTGACACCAAGCTGGGCGATATGGTACAAGCATTGAGTGATGCGCAAGGCTCAAAAGCTAACTTGGCAAGATTGGCGGATAGAGTGACTGCTGTGTTTGTGCCAATCGTGGTCACTATTGCGTTGGTTACTTTTGGCCTAACATGGTGGCTGACTGGTATGGTCGATACTGCCTTGATGCACGCCGTATCAGTATTGGTCATTGCATGCCCTTGTGCCCTTGGTTTGGCCACGCCAGCAGCTATCATGGCGGGTATGGGGGTTGCGGCGCGTCATGGCGTGTGGTTCAAAGACGCGCAAAGTCTCGAGGCGGCAGGGAATATTGACACGGTGGTGCTCGATAAGACAGGCACGCTGACCATTGGCAGACCCACTATCGTCGATCATG
Organism: Psychrobacter sp. PSP; assembly: GCF_024085615.1. Classification (NCBI taxonomy): domain Bacteria; kingdom Pseudomonadati; phylum Pseudomonadota; class Gammaproteobacteria; order Moraxellales; family Moraxellaceae; genus Psychrobacter; species Psychrobacter sp. PSP. The sequence continues at coordinate 283,529 of NZ_JABLTF010000015.1, read as the reverse complement.
TCATGATGGATAAGTCGATCGCTGTTAATGATGTCTTGCAGATCGCCGCCAGTGTCGAAGCACATGCCAGTCATCCATTGGCAACTGCTTTGACCAACGCGGCTAAAGAGCGTCAGCTGTCTTTGTTCGATGTGACTGATATCAGTGTGATAAAAGGATCTGGTATACAGGCAAACATCGAAGGACTTGGACGAGTAAACGTCGGGACGGCTGAATTTGCTAATATGACGTTACCTAAGCTGATGCCAAAAGTATGGCAAATTGCCAGTACCGTTGCCATTAGTATCAATGATGAGCCACTAGGCGCATTTGCCTTAGCAGATGACTTGAAAGCGGATACCCCGCAAGCAATCACTGCGCTACAAAATGCGGGTATTAATGTGATCTTGATGAGTGGTGATAAGCAGTCGGTCGTCGATCATGTGGCAGGGCAGCTGGGTATTGAAAAAGCTTACGGCAAAATGAGTCCACGCGATAAGGCCAGTCAAATTGCACGGCTGCAAACTGCTGGTCATAAGGTGGCGATGGCAGGAGACGGGGTCAATGATGCGCCAGCGATGGCCACTGCCGATGCCAGCTTTGCAATGTTTGAGGGAACAGATGTCGCGCAGCACAGCGCTTCTGCCCGTCTAATGGGCGAGTCGCTCATGCATATTGATGCGGCGCAGAAGATTGCCCAAGCAACGCTACGCAATATTAAACAAAATCTGTTTTTTGCTTTCATTTATAACTGCCTTGGTATCCCGCTTGCCGCTTTGGGCTTCTTAAATCCGATGATTGCAGCAGCAGCGATGGCACTCAGCTCTATCTCAGTTTTGATGAATGCATTACGCTTGACACGATTTAAGACAGAGGCTGCGCTTGAGAATACGGTATCTGCCCCGCACACCAATGAAACGCGTTTAGCGAAATAATAATTGCTGTATTAGCAATGATATTTCATCAACGCAGACCAAACGAGTATTTGAGATATACCTATCTATGATGATATTTATGACCGCAAGTCAGTGTAAGATAAGGGAAGTTTGATAAAATATATGCTATGATGCCAAGCACGATAGCCAACCGTTAATCTGTTCAATAAGCCTTTCTTCATATGCAAATACAGCCATATGGCAGAAAGGCTTGAAGGGATTCTAGGTATATGAGCTATACGATATTTTGCTTTATCTTTTTTGTATGCTAGCTGCCGTTATTTATCTCACAAACTTGGCATGACCAAAGGAATTAACAGACATTATGTACGCTGAAGAAACCAACAACGTCACCGCAATTAAAGACATTCGCGCTCGTGAAATTTTAGACTCGCGCGGCAACCCAACTATCGAAGCTGATGTGATCTTAGCTGATGGCACTGTCGGCCGTGCTGCGGCGCCAAGTGGCGCATCCACAGGCTCACGTGAAGCGCTTGAGTTACGTGATGGCGACAAATCTCGCTATATGGGTAAAGGCGTCAAAAAAGCCGTTTCCAACGTCAACAGTCAGATTCGCAGTGCTTTGATTGATAAAGATGTGACTGAGCAGCAGGGTATTGATGATGCCATGATTGCGCTAGACGGCACAGAAAACAAAGAGAGCCTTGGTGCGAATGCCATGCTAGCGGTGTCACTTGCGACGGCCAAAGCGGCTGCCAAGTCACAGAATCTGCCATTGCATCAGTATATTGCTAACTTGCGTAATCAGACGTCATTGACCATGCCTGTGCCAATGATGAACATCCTAAATGGTGGCGAGCACGCGGACAATACCGTTGATATTCAAGAGTTTATGATTGAGCCAGTTGGCTTTACCAGCTTTTCAGAAGCGCTACGTGCTGGTACAGAGATTTTCCACAGCTTAAAGTCTGTATTGAAATCACAAGGCTTAAATACCGCTGTTGGTGATGAAGGTGGTTTTGCACCAAATCTACGTAGCAACGAAGAAGCCATCACGGTTATTATGCAGGCGATCGAACAAGTCGGCTACAAAGCGGGTGAAGATATTCATCTTGCGCTAGACTGTGCGGCTAGTGAGTTTTACAAGAACGGTCAATACGTATTGGCAGGCGAAGGCAACAAAGCTTTCGATAGCCAAGGGTTCTCAGACTATCTCGTTGGGCTCACGCGTCAGTATCCTATTATCTCTATCGAAGACGGTCTTGATGAGTCAGATTGGGATGGTTGGAAGTATCTGACCGAGCAGATTGGTGATAAAGTCCAGTTGGTCGGTGATGATCTATTTGTGACCAATCCTACAATCTTGCAAGAAGGTATCGATAAGCATATTGCCAATGCCATTTTGATTAAGTTCAACCAAATCGGTACATTGTCAGAAACGCTAGATGCGATTTATATGGCGAAGAAAAATGGCTATGCAACCATCATCTCGCATCGTTCAGGCGAAACCGAAGACAGCACCATTGCAGATTTAGCAGTTGGTACCGCTGCCGGTCAGATCAAAACAGGCTCACTATGCCGCTCAGACCGCGTTGCTAAGTACAACCAATTGCTACGCATCGAGCAGCAAGTACGTGCAAGCTACCGTGGCCGTGAAGAGTTTATCGGTCTACGTGGTTAACAGACTGACTTGGCTTTTTAACGCGTAATATACGTCAAAAAGTCTAAGCTCAAAAGCCGAACTTATCATTGAATCTAGGCGATATATAATCATTTGTGTATCGCCTAATCATCTTAAAACTCTTATATCATTTTTTCTATGTTGTTTGGCGTTGTCACCTTATGAAATATTTTAGCCAATTTATACTACTTGCTCTAGCCGTTGCAGTGCTTTTGGGATTGCAATATCAGTATTGGCTGGGGGAAAATGGCCATTTTGAACATAACAAGTTGACGGCTCAAATTGAAGAGCAACAACGCTTAAATGATAACCAAGTGGCAGCAAACAATCTATTACGTACCGATGTGCAAGATCTAAAAACTGGACTTGAGGCGGTAGAAGAGCACGCTCGCTTAGATTTGGGCTTAATCAAACCAAATGAAACTTTTGTCCAAGTATCAACTGCACCAACGACGCATAGTAGCTATTAAGCTATAGCTATCGGTCTGTATGATGTGATATCAAGCATTATCATTTATTATAAAGCCATCCGTCATTCTTATCATTTTCACTATCTCTCTTTAAATATATCGTCATGGGTTCAACCATGAGTATCACACTATGAATAAAACCCCTAATATACACGCCATGATCGTCGCAGCTGGTCGCGGCAGCCGTTTTGGTGCATCCATTGCCAAACAGTACACAACGCTACAAGAGCAGACTTTGTTGCAGCACAGCGTGGCTAGGCTTGGTCATAGCGATTATATTAATAAATGCCTATTGGTCGTAGCAGCAGACGACAGCACAGCGCAGGAGCTAGAGTTTGAGCTTCCTATATATTACGCAGTTGGTGGGGCCGAGCGTTGGCAATCAGTGCAGGCAGGGGTAGAGGCCATCAGTGAGTCAGGCGCCGATGATACGGATTTAGTACTCATTCATGATGCGGCACGTCCCGCTGTACCGAGTGTGGATATCGATCAAGTTATTAAAGCGGCGATGAGGGAGCCTTATGGTGCTATCTTAGCGACACCGGTGGCCGATACGTTGAAGAGCTCCTATCAGAAAATCACACCTACTGAGGAAGATAGACTCATTCCTTATGCGAAATGCACTATTGACCGTAGCAACATATGGCAAGCCCAAACCCCGCAAGTTTTTCGTTTAGGTCAGCTGAAACGCGTCCTACGCTATGTATCTGAACATCAGCTCAGTATTACAGACGAAGCCAGTGCTTTTGAGCACTTAGAGCTACCTATACGTTTGGTGCCGGGTAGTCGACAAAACATCAAGCTTACGTATCCTGATGATGCTATATTACTGGCAGCAATTCTTGATATCCAATTCTCACATTAATCAAATTTATAGATTTGCTTCGTATTTATATCAGATAGCTCAAGGTAATGACTGTCAATATCGCATCAATTTCACGGCAAGTTTTAGATTCAATAAAAGTTAATATATATTAATTTAATATATATTTAAAACATGTTTTTTGTATATAAGCAAGACTATTAATTAATAAAAGGTTGCTTTGATGACCAATCTAAACTATGATGTAACTAACTTAATACAATTAATATAAAAACTTATAAAATCAATAATATATCAGGCCGATTTATTACGCTTAGTTATGTTGTCTCTATATTTTCTGAAGTTAGTATGATTGTTTTAGCGACATTTACCTGATAATAGGGAGAAGCTGATTGTCAACAATCAACGATTCAACAAATCCAGTAACGACAGATCTCTGCCAGCTTGTATATATAAGCCGGATTACCTCTACTGGTCTTTCAAGTCCTAGCACGCTTAATGACATCTCAGAGACCTCGGTCGAACGCAATCAAATAGATAATATCACGGGTATTCTTTGCTATGGCAATGGCTACTTTTTGCAGTGTGTCGAAGGCTCAGAGCAGGCACTAACCAACCTAAAAAATCGTTTGTTGATAGATGATCGACATAAAGAATTGAAGGTTTTAGATTTTTCTGAGATTACCAAACGTCGTTTTGCCAGTTGGTCATTACGTTCAATTACCCTTGAGCGTTGGATGACTAAAGAGCCTGAACTTAAAAAGTTAATGCCATTTAAGCCGTATGAGTGGGATTCTAATGAGTGGCAGAAGTTCTTGGACATATTGCAGGGCTACTATGAAGAGCAAACGAGAACAGGTAACGTTGATACGCCTCCTGTCAAATACAGTACGCTAGGGGTGACGTTGAGTAAGGTCGTTGGTCAACACCAAGCATTCTTTTTAATTCAGACGGTACTCGGCTTGATGATAGCTGCCACATTGCTATGGCTAATACTGTAATCGATAAATAATATAGTTATAGGCGTTAATTCTCTTATGATTTTAAGTATGTTCATACGATTGCTCATCGAGCTAAATACTAATTATATCTAGTTGAGCAGACAAACAAGAAAAAGCCAGCATTGATTCAATGCTGGCTTTTTCTAATTAAACAACTAGCTTGGATATTAAGAAAGAGCAGACATAAAAAACCCCAACTCATAACATATTATGAGTTGGGGTTTCGGTGGTACCATTGTTAGTCTTATTGGATGCTAACAAGTGACGCCAAATAGTGGCGTCCCCAGGGGGATTCGAACCCCCGTTACCGCCGTGAAAGGGCGGTGTCCTAGGCCTCTAGACGATGGGGACTAGTAACAACACTTCAACTGCTTTCACCATTTATGCTGAAGTGGTGCGTATTTTAGTAGCGTCTGCGTTTCCTGTCAAGCCTTTTTCTACGTCTTTTTAAAATTAAATATCTTTTTTTAATTGCACGGCGAGGATGGAGATCATTGCGCTTTAAATGATACCGAATCCATAGGGAAGTACAAACACTAATAGTTAAAGCGAGCAACATATAGCCTAGGATGGTTCCCCATAACTTAAGTTGTGGATCCATAATAAAGTCCCTCCTATTAGGCCTCGATAGTATTCGCTAACAAGGCAAAGTGAGCAACTTGAACTATCTATAGGATATAACTGCATCGCTTAGGCGCGACATTCATCATAAGTAGTCATATTAGTCGTCCAAAAATATGACATTTATTATTATACAAAATAATTCCATCTGCTTATCGTGATATCAATCATATCCCTATTGATTATCAAATCAAGATGTCAAAGTCATCAAATATTACAAATAGCACTATTATGTATGATTGGCAATATATGATATGTGACTTATTCACTATCGTTATCAGCTGATGCTTCTGTAGCTTCTTCATTGTGCATCGCATTAGCGAGCATAGGATAATTATTGAGTATGTGACAGAACAGCTCGGCTGTCTTTTGAGTGTCATACAGTGCTGAGTGAGCATTTTTACCATCAAACTCGAGTCCTGCTGCCTTACATGCCCGTGCTAGTACAGTTTGTCCAAATGCCAGTGCAGACAAAGTCACGGTATCAAACACTGAAAAATTGTGAAAAGGATTGTGATTCTTACTATTGGTACGTAGCACAGCTGCATTTAGAAATGCCAAATCGAAATGCGCGTTGTGTCCAATCAGAACACATTGACGGCACTCTTCTTCGCGGCGTACTTCTTTTAAGCCTTTGAAGATACGGCGAAGGGCCGTTTTTTCATCTTCAGCAATGGCTTTGCGCATTAGGTTGTTAGGATCGATGCCAGTAAAGGCAAGGGCACTGGGCTCTAAATTCGCCCCTTCAAACGGTTCAATATGCGCATTGAATGCCTCACCTGGGTAAAATACGCCATGCTCATCAAGTAGTACAGGGATACAGGCGATTTCTAATAGCGCATCAGTCTGAGAGTTAAAACCCGCTGTCTCGACATCGACGACGACAGGCAAAAACTTACGAAATCGGTCTTTTAGACTCAAGGGTGTTTGCTCATCGTCGCCCTTGTCTTCAGTAGCAGCACTTGGAATTACGTTCAGGTCGTCATCCGTGGAATTTGAGACATCTGCGTCAGGCAAGGTTGCTGTATTTTGATTGGTCATATCAAGTTCAATCACTTTTATCAGTCGTGCTGGTATATGGAATTGCACATCATTATTTCATAACATCGATAACGCCTTTGCACTAATGAGGTTTAGTACAAAGGTATCATTGGCATTATAGAAAAAATAATAGGTTGCTTTGTTAGTGCTAGGCTGTGTGGCTACTAAATCTTAAGCGACCAAGGTAACGTTTCACCTGCCATGAGCGGCGTTAATGATGCACCATCAAAGTAAGGGTAGTCGTTTGGTACTTGCATAGGCGTGTTGACAAGCGTAATGGTACTCTCGTTTAGAGGTAGACCGTAGAACTGCGCGCCAAAGCGACTGGCAAAGCCTTCTAGCTTATCTATTTTGCCAACGCTATCAAACGCAGTGGCATATAACGGCAGGGCAGTTGCTGAACTATAGCAACCAGCACAGCCGCAAGCGGCTTCTTTCTTGTCGGTAGCATGTGGCGCAGAGTCGGTACCCAAGAAGAATTTTGGATTACCACTCGTGGCCACATCCAACAGGACTTTTTGATGGCTTTCACGCTTCAAGATAGGTAAGCAATAAAAGTGCGGTTTGATACCACCAACTAATAGATGGTTGCGATTAAACATTAAATGCTGCGGCGTAATAGTAGCAGCAACATGGTTGCCTTGAGCCAATACAAAATCTGCTGCATCGCTGGTCGTTATATGCTCTACCACGATTTTTAATGTTGGAAATTTGACGATGATTTGCGCCAGCACTTCATCTAAAAAGCGTTTTTCGCGATCAAAGATATCTATATGGTCTTGCGTCACTTCACCATGTATCAATAGTGGTAAATTGTGCTTTTCTAGTGCTTCAAATACATCGACACAGGCATTGATATTGGTAACACCATCGGCAGAGTTGGTGGTCGCTCCAGCAGGATAAAGTTTGACCGCTTGTACGATGCCTGACTGAGCGGCCAATTCGATATCTTGAGCGGTGGTATTGTCCGTTAAGTACAGAGTCATACGTGGATCAAAGGCTGATTTTCGCTCAAGACTTAAATCGCTTGCTGCCAAAGTTTTCATGATACGCGCGCGATAGGCCTGCGCATCATGTGCATTTTTGACTGGTGGCACAAGGTTTGGCATACAGATCACACGGTTAAAGCTACCTGCTGCGTGTGGCACAGTGGTGCTCAAAGCCTGATCGTCGCGCAAGTGAATATGCCAATCATCTGGCTGAAGGATGGTTAATTCTCTAATCGAATCAGTCATAGTGTCAAAGCGCTCTATATCGTCAAATAAAGGAAAAAAAGAGGATAATACTGTGCGACTATCATAACAGATTTACCCAGTTGACTAAATATAAGGCGAAATATCTGTACATAATTCATTGAGTACTATTTAACCCTTTTTAAGATTTAAGCCAAAAGCACACGCCTTATGGCAGTTAGACTTTTGCCTATAGTAAATATGATGTACACTGAGCAGGTAATTTCTTTTTAACTTGCTTACGATTTGATCTTAGCGCGTTTACTAAAACTAAATTCTCATAACAGGAGTTTTTCATGGCTCAACTTGATCCAAAAAATATTAATAAAATCGTATTGGCATACTCAGGTGGTCTTGATACCTCAATCATCGCTAAATGGCTGCAAGAAACCTATGATGCGGAAGTGATCACCTTTACCGCTGATATCGGTCAAGGCGAAGAAGTTGAGCCAGCAAGAGCCAAAGCTCAAGCAATGGGTATCAAGCACATCCATATCGAAGATTTGCGCGAAGAGTTTGCCCGTGATTACGTATTCCCGATGTTCCGTGCCAATGCCATTTATGAAGGTGAGTACTTACTTGGCACATCGATTGCACGTCCACTGATTGCCAAGCGTTTGGTTGAGATTGCTAAAGAACACAATGCCGATGCCATCAGTCATGGCGCAACTGGTAAAGGGAATGACCAAGTTCGTTTTGAGCTAGGTGCTGTCGCTTTGTCACCAGACGTGGTAACGATTGCTCCTTGGCGTGAGTGGGATTTATCAAGCCGTGAAAGCTTAATGCAATATGCCAAAGAGCATGACATCGCTATTGATTATGCAGGCAATAAGAAAAAATCTCCTTATTCAATGGATGCCAACTTGCTACATATCTCTTATGAAGGTGGCGTTCTAGAAGAGCCGTACACTGAAGCAGAAGAAGACATGTGGCGCTGGTCTGTCAGTCCAGAAGACGCGCCTGATGAAGCGCAATATCTAGAACTAGAATACAAGAAAGGCGATATCGTTGCTATCGATGGCGAAGCCCTAAAGCCTTATGAAGTCATGATTAAGCTGAATGAAATCGGCGGTAAACATGGTATCGGCCGTTTAGATATCGTTGAGAACCGTTATGTTGGCATGAAGTCACGTGGTTGCTACGAGACGCCAGCTGGCACAATTATGCTAAAAGCCCATCGCGGTATCGAGTCACTAACGCTTGATCGTGAAGCTGCCCACCTAAAAGATGAGCTCATGCCACGCTATGCAAAAATCATCTACAATGGCTATTGGTTCAGCCCTGAGCGTATGATGCTACAGGCATTGATTGACAAATCACAAGAATACGTCAACGGTACGGTACGTGTAAAATTATACAAAGGTGCTGTGAGCGTCGTCGGTCGCAAGTCAGATGATTCGTTATTTGACGAAAAAATTGCAACTTTCGAAGATGATGCAGGTGCTTACGATCAAAAAGACGCAGAAGGTTTTATCCGTCTAAATGGTCTGCGTTTGGCTATCGAAGCTAGCCGTGGTCGCGATTTGTCTAAATAAGCGTTTCGATTATACATAGTTAACTAAGTATTTAGCTCAACAGCAATAAAAAAGAGGCCTATATAAATAGCGCCTCTTTTTTTATGGCTGATGCGTTTCTATAGTCAGATGACCACAAAAATGTTATAAAATAAATCAACTAAACGATTACCACAATAAATAACCATGACTTACTCCCTAGATTATCGCAAACAAGTCTTAAAAAGCTTAGATGAGGGCATGACCTTTGCTGAAGCTGCTGTTTTCTATGATATCAGTCCAACGACTATCCAGAAGTGGAAAAAGCGTCTTCATAGTAAAACCACTCGATATATTAAGCCCTACAAAATAGAGGATGAAGCCTTAGCTCAAGATGTCAAAGACCACCCTGACGATTATCACTATGAGCGAGCACAGCGTTTTAATTGTAGCCCAACAGGCATCAGTAAAGCCTTAAAGCGTATTGGTGTTAGCAAAAAAAAAGACACTTGAGCATCCCAAAGCCTGTCCTGTGAAAAGAGCGACTTATCTAGCCAAGCTTAACCACTACATTGCTCAAGGCTTTGCTATTGTCTATATGGACGAAAGTGGGTTTGAGAGTGAAACGATGCGTCCTTGTGGTTATGCACCCATTGGTAGCCCCTGCATTGGCAGTTACAATTGGCAAGCCAAAGATCGAACCAACGTCATTGGTGCACTATATGGCAAAACGCTGTTTGCACTCGATTGCTTAAAGACCAACATTAATAAAAAGATTTTCTATCACTGGTGCAAGTTCACGCTGATACCAAAGCTTAAGAGAAAATGTGTGATCGTTATGGATAATGCAGCCTTTCATAAGCGCGTTCAAAAGCTGCTTAACAGGCATGGTCACAGGCTTCTATTCTTACCACCTTATAGTCCTGACTTAAATCCCATCGAGAAAAAGTGGGCTCAAGTGAAGTTTTTACGCCAAGATTGGATGGAAAATGACTTATCTAAATTGTTTTATGATATTCATCCAAAACATAACTCTTTTGTAGTGCAGTGACTATATCAAGACTCTGTTTTGAACATTAGTTTATTGAAAGCACATGTCTTTATTGAGCTTGTGCTGTCTCTGCCGTATCAGACTCTTCATCGTCCACTCTCACAATAGCGACATCTTGTTGCTGCCGCTCATCAGTGATATCTTGGGCTAATATTTCTTCGGTGGCGAGCACGACGCCATCAGACTTTTGCGATTGATATTTGAGCGTAGCGAGCGCCCCCAGTACACCGATGACAAGTATAATAATAAGAATGACAGGGTTTTTCCAAAGCGGTGTGGAAGCGTCATATTCTATCGGCTTTTCGCTCGTTGTCGCTGGCGTGTTGTCATTATTGCCACCGATCAATCCTAAGCTTACCAACGGCGGCTTTGGCGGGGTGGTCGGTTCAGAATTGATACGCAGACGGTTTCTGCTGAGATAGATGTCAGAGATTTTTGCCAACTGCAGTAACCAGCGCTGATGTGGCAAGGCAATAGCATGCATCTCTTCAAATACTAGCATGTCGTTATGACGACCCTGCGGCAAGTTCTCCGGTGAGCGTCCAATAGCTTTTAAGTAATTACCCGTTGCCAATTGCATGTCTTGTACAGGTTCATGGTTTTTAGGCTCGAACCCTGTCAACTCGTACCAGTGGCTATCAAAAGGTGGCGGGGTGCTTGATAACTGCTCAGCGTGTAATAGCTTGAGTTCTACACTCTGCGCATGATTTTCCAAAGACTCTTTGTCTTCTACAGACTCTGTCAGTGTGGCCGGCTCGCTGTTAGCACGCTCTGACTCAAGAGTAGGCACTGCTTGCGTTTGTACATTGTTAAAGCGTGCTGCGGACAAAAACTGTGGCTGTAGGGCAAACCATTTATTCATCTCGTCACTATCGAGTTGACTGTATTCTGCCAAGATAGCCAATTCTCGAAGGACAATCACGCACAAAGAGGTGAGTAAGATTTGAACTTGCTGCGTTTTTGCATGAATATCTTCAGCAATATGATCACTGATTTTTATCACACGGGCGCTGTTATTAAAAACGGCATCTGCTGCATCGTTTCGGTGATATAACGTCGCCTTAAGAGTCGCAAAATTCATGGAGTTGTATTGTCGTAACTCTTTGACAGCAGCACGTCCAAATAGTCTTTTGCTGAGTGCTTGTTCTTGATGTTGCTGCTGATAGGCAAGAAGCGCGCTCACAATAGCTTGTAGACTGGCATCCATCGCCAGCCTCGCTTGTGGCAATGAGAGCTGTGCGGCATCAGCCAAAAGTGGCAGCATAGGCTTGGTATCATGATATAAAAAATCATACATCGACACACGTGTCGGTGAAATAGTCGTCATAATCTGCTAGCATCAAAAAGTGTGCCTCTATATTACGGTGCCAAAAGCATTGACACAATCCCTTGATAATAGAAATTTTGAATCAGTTTTACTAATTACCTTAACAGTTATCTTATGGATGATTGATAGCGGGAAGCATTTATGACGAATAATGAAACTTTTAATAAACATCTAGTGATTAATATTGCTAAGCAGACATTAACAATGCATAAGCAGCAAGCTGAGGTCACTGAATATACCGTCTCTACGGCAAAAAATGGCTTCGGTAGTCAGCAAGATAGTGGTTGCACGCCACTTGGTCAGCATATCATTGCAAAAAAAATAGGCGGCAGTGAGCCTATGAATGCTGTGTTTGTGGGCCGTGTGCCGACTGGCGAGGTGTATGATGCCGCTCTTAGCACGTTACATCCCAAGCGTGATTGGATACTGAGCCGTATTCTTTGGTTGAGCGGTTTGGAAGAAGGCTCGAATAAAGGTAGCAACAGTCAAGGCGGCTGTGATACTTATGAGCGCTACATCTATATCCACGGCACACCAGATACTGAGCCGATGGGTATACCGCTTTCACATGGCTGTATACGTATGCGTAATACAGATATCGTGGAATTATTTGAGCAAGTCGAAGAGGGTATGCCGGTAATGATCGTTGCAGATTAACTAAGATTAATTGTGCTTATTATTTCTATATTTCTATAGCATATTTATTTATCGGTATTTGAGCCAAAAAATCCGATGACGGCTAAGGATGGTAGTGAAAGGTATAAATATTGAACGATAAGATCAGAGAAAAAAATAAAATGGTTTATCTATAAAAAAGGACAGCTTTATTGATAAAAGCTGTCCTTTTTACTAAGCGATGTATTTTTACCGAGGTATCTTTATCGAGGTATCTTTACCGAGTAATACGTTTTACCAAAATGTTGAGCTGTCTTTAAATTTAGCCAAACGCGTTTCGATATAAATTGGGTCATCGGTGAGCATGGCAGCAAACCAACCTGCACCATATAGTGCATTAATATCTGTGGTCGATTTTAGCGCGTAAAACTGTTGATATTGATTGTCATCATTGCGTTGCTCTAACGCTATGTGCGCTTTTATCAGACGCTTTAACCAACGCTTGGTTTTCTTCTTGGCTTTTTTCTTACTTAACAAAGGCGCAGAGAACTCACTTATATAGCGTAACGCTTTTAGGTGATCGCATAGTAGCGCTTCGTCTTGATTATCCTCAGAGATATCCGTATCAACATTTACATCATTGCTCACAATCTCGGTACTGCTTACTTCATCAGTTTCTTTATCTGCTTTGAGGCACTTGTTATATTGTTTCGATAGAATTTTTGCTAGCTTGTCGAGAGCAAGTTTATCCGTTTGAGGCTCAATACTAGGGTCACTCATGGTAAAGGCAATCAGCTCTAGCAAGGTTAGCTGAAAGTCATTGGCTTGCAGTGTATTGATCGGTGTGATTTTTATGTTCTCGATATCTGTCGTCCAATCAACAGCAGGGGCTCCGAGTGCCTGTAGCTCAGGCTCGATATAGGCTTTGATATGAGCGAGTTGGTAATAATTGTCAAGCAAGGTCGAGGTTTGCTTTAGTATCGTTAGCCATTCAGGGTTAATCTCATCAGAGAATTCAGCAAATGCGGTTAATGCAGCTTGCATACGATCAATACCGATGCGTGTTTGCAAAATATGCTCGTGATCAATGCTTCCAGCGACGATAGCACTGCTATTTGGCAGTATCTGCAATAAACAGTTGTGTACGACCGCACGTATAAAGGCGGGCATGCTACTGTCTTTGTTCACATCCAGTGGGCTTAGGTCAGCGCCAACCGCTGGACTGTGGTTCTGTTCATTGATGAGCAAGCCACCGTTCTCAGCTTTGGTCACGGTAGATAGACACAGCTTGTAGCGTTTGCACCATGTTTTGGCTGTCGTAAACAAAAAATCTAAATCTCCTGACACCAACTCGAACTCTATCTCCTGAATGGTTTTTCGCTGAGAGTCATCAGTACCATGGACAATTTCTCCATGATCGTAAGCCATCTCGATACAACTATCAGTTTCGTCACCATTATCTTCTGTCAGTAAGCGCGTGGTGCGCTCGACGTCAGTGACGTACAGTCGGGTCAGGTTTTTTGCTAACTTTTCGAGTTTAAAGTCAGCCAGTGCCTCAGCGATTGGAGTGTCTTCATATATCGTCAAATCAGGTATCAGCTCGTTATTATCAAGCATTTCCTGCACTTGCTTGTCATCTAACACAGCGTTGTGCTCCAAACGAGCGGCAATGCCATCGCCACCAGCTTTGATGGTTTGTACCCAAGTATCGCCTTCTTTGCGAATACGCAGACCGATACCTGCCTGTGCAAGCTGCTGGTCAGGAGTATCGTAGTAATGTGCAGCCAGTTGCGTCACTTGGGAAGATTTAACTTTTACTTGCCGCATTAAACCCTTTAGACGTGACTCTGGTACCAAAAACTTCAGCTCTATCTCTTGCATATTGGCTCCTAATAATTCTGACTGATGGCTTTGATTGACGGTTTTGCTTGATAATTATTAGTCTACCACTCTCTGATTATTTAAACCGCAATAAAAAACCGCCCTACATGATATAGGGCGGTTTTTTAAGTACGTACTGCTAGTCTAGGGTTTATTAGAACTGGTTCATCGTGTTTTTGCCACCACCAGCTTTTAGTGCGTTGTCACCTGAGAAGATTTCTTTGTGGTCATCGCCAAGGTCAGAACCAGCCATTGCTTGGTGCTTAACACAAGAGATGCCTTCGCGGATTTCTTTACGTTGTACGCCAGCTGCATAAGCAAGCATGCCTTCTTCACCGAAGTAACCTTTAGCAAGTTCATGAACGCTAAGAGCAGTCGTGTGGTAAGTCGGTAGCGTGATTAGATGATGGAATACACCAGCTTCACGTGACGCATCACGTTGGAAGTTCTTAGCGGCAACGTCAGCTGCTGCATCAAGCTCAGTACCATCGTAGTCAGCACTCATCAAGTCATCTTTATTGTATGCAGAGATGTCTTTACCTTCTTCTTCCCATTTCGCGATGACTTGCTTACGGAAGTTAAGCGTCCAGTTGAATGATGGGCTGTTGTTGTATACAAGCTTGGCTTTAGGCTGTTGCTCTTTGATACGGTCAACCATTGATTTGATGTGCGCAACATCTGGCGTTGGCGTCTCAATCCATAGTAAGTCAGCACCGTTTTCAAGAGCTGTTACACAGTCAAGTACAACGCGGTCGATGTTGGTGTCTTCGCGGAATTGGTACAGACCGTTTGCTAGGCGTACTGGGCGTACCAATTTGCCATCACGTTTGAGCAGCATGTCATTTTCTTTTGCTTCGTCGATTTCAATCTCTTCAACTTCAAGGAAGTCGATGTACTTAGAAGCAAGATCACCTGGTTCGTTTGATACTGGGATTTTTTGCGTCAACGATGCGCCTTCAGAGTCAGTACGAGCAACGATAACACCGTCTTCGACACCAAGCTCTAAGAATGCATAGCGGATGGCGTTTAGTTTGGCGATAAAGTCTTCGTGCGGTACAGTCACTTTACCCGCTTGGTGACCACACTGCTTCACATCAGATACTTGGTTTTCGATCTGAATGGCACAAGCACCAGCTTCGATCATTTGCTTGGTTAGCAAGTAAGTCGCTTCTTCGTTACCGAAACCTGCATCGATATCAGCGATGATTGGCACAACATGTGAATCAAAGTTTTCGATTTTTTCTAGGATAGCTGAGGTGTCTTGACCCGCTTCTTCAGCAGCATTTAGCTCACGGAAGTAGTCGTTCAATACTTTAGCGTCAGCTTGACGCAAAAACGTGTAGATTTCTTCGATTAGCTTAGGTACTGATGTTTTTTCGTGCATAGATTGGTCAGGTAATGGGCCAAACTCGGAGCGTAACGCCGCTACCATCCAACCTGAAAGATAGATATAAGTTTTAGAGGTCGTACCGAAGTACTTTTTCTTAGCATACATGGTTTGCTGTGCCACAAAACCATGCCATGCACCTAGAGACTGTGTATACTGAGACGTATCATTGTCATAATCTTCCATGTCTTGACGCATGATTTTTGCAGTATACTTTGCGATATCCAAGCCCGTTTTAAAACGGTTTTGTGACATCATACGTGCGGCATCAGTCTCGCTAATGTTCTGCCAGTTGCCGTGCTTTTGCTTTAATTCACGTACTAGGTCGATCGCTGATTTATATGCAGTTGACATCTATAGTCTCCTTGGTAGGGTGTAAAAAATAATAAATTGAGCGTTAAAGTAATAATTTGCGTTATCAATAAATTTGGTAGTGGTGCTATCAATACCTCGTAAAGGTCTTCTTTACCCTAAACAAACCTGTGCATGAATACAAGAAGATTGCTGAACTCAGCAGTTGACAAATAATTACTGATGTATAGTGTTGATTCAGCTTGTCCATGTCTATCAAAGGTGTTTGAGCATTTAATAAACAGCGTTGTCATAATTAGCAACAAGAGATGTTACAATTATACTGACACTTGGTAGTGTTTCACTGTCGAGATAAACCGTTACTATGCTATTTAACTAGGTTGTTTTTTGGACGATAACCCGTTCGTAAAACTCAGGTTTGTAGTCTGTACCGCAAATCCTTTATGGAACTCACTATAACTGCCTTACCAAGATTTATCTAATTTATGATACTTATCTTTAGTATTTTTATAGGTTATAATGTAGTTATAACAGTATCTTATGGTGATGAAATTGAGTTGTGCTGAGTATCTTTTGCGGTAAAACCAATAAAAATTCGCAAAATTATGCGGTCCTAGATCGAAAATCACAATTTCAGTACTGATAACACCAAGCATGCCGTGGTGCTTATCTTTTAAAAGCTAAGAGAAATACATATGAATTTGCAGCGGGTTGATTTAAATTTATTAGTCCATCTAGATGTGTTGCTACGAGAAAAAAACGTCACTCGCGCAGCTGAGCAGCTTGGTATCACCCAGCCTGCCATGAGCAATATCTTGCGCCGTTTGCGTAAGTTATTTAATGATCCATTGCTTGTGCGCTCCTCTGAAGGGATGACACCGACTGAGCGCGCCCTTGAGTTGCAGCCACGCATCCGTGAGATACTTGCAGATTTGACTCAAGTACTAGAGCCGCGTACCGAATTCCGTCCTTATAGTACCTCTCGTGTTTTTCGAATCATGACATCAGATTATGCTGAGGCGACTTTGGTACCGAGGCTAGTGAAGGCACTACGTTCGGAAGCACCCAACGTCATTTTGGATTTTTTGACACCCTCAGATGTCTCTTATCGAGACATGGAGCAGGGACGTGTTGATTTGGCGATTAATCGTTTTAATGAGATACCACAGAGCTTTCATCAAGTATTGGTATGGCGTGATACGTTTAGTTGCCTGCTATCGTCTGAAAGCCCTTATGCCAACCGCTTTAATCTGAAAAACTACCTAAAAGCGCAACATGTTTGGGTATCTAAAACAGGGATGGGCGTGGGATTTGGGGTTAATCCAGAAAAATCAGGTGGCCTAGGATCTATTGATCAGGCATTGCAACGTTTGGGCCAAAAACGCCAAATTAGCGTCTTCACTCGTCATTATCAGATGCCAGCCATGCTTGCCGCAAATAAAGACTTGATAGCGACATTGCCAACCCGTGTGGCTCGTATGCAGGCTAATAACGACAGTATTATTATGGAAGAACCGCCTTTTTTTATTCCTGAGTTTGAGCTGACCATGGCATGGTCACCATTGCTACAGCACCATCCTGCTCACCGTTGGTTGCGTCAATTAATCATGCATGTGGCACGGCAAGTAGTGGCTGAGGAAGAAAATCCACCACAAGAAATACCTGTCATTAATCACTTGTTTTAATGAGACTTTTTACAAAGTAGTAAGTATCTTATAGTAAGTAATCAACTCATTTTGAATATTATTGTTTAACCTATATTTGGTATATTCAACGAACCAAACCAGCCACTAGGCTGGTTTTTTTGTTTAGTGTTGCTATGTAGTCTTATTCAATATTTAGCTATTCTTAATAAGAGGGTTACACTGTTAACATCTTCAACACACTTCACAATATATTGTAAAACTCTTCGCCAAATACCTTGTTATGATAAGCACAGATAGAAAACGACTTATCGATTCATTTATTGAGTTATCCTATCAACGCAATACCAAACAATTAAAAGTGCCAATAATACTGAATATATAAAATCAAATAATAAGGACATCTACATGTCAGATATTACTACTGTTAACCCAGCAACGGGTGAAGACATTAAAAATTATGACTATATGACCAACGACGAAGTTAACAAAATCGTTGATGCGTCACATAATGCATTTTTAGAGTGGCGTACGGTGAGCCATGAAGAGCGTGGCCGTATCATTCAATCTATCGGTGACAAGCTGATGGAATATAAAGAAGAGCTTTCTCGCCTTATGACCGAAGAGCGCGGTAAGCTCTATGGGCAAAGCCAGCAAGAAGTTGATCTATGTAAAGCAATTTGTGATTACACTGCTGAAAATGGTGTTGCTGCGCTTGCCGATGATGAGCGAGATATCGAAAGCATGAAAAAAGGTATCGTGACTTATCAGCCAATCGGTGTTATCTATGGTATGCAGCCATGGAATTTCCCAGCGTACCAAGTCTTTCGCTATGCCATTGCTAACTTGATGGCAGGTAACAGCGTGCTACTTAAGCATGCAGCAAACGTCACAGGTTCTGGCTTATTGATCGAAAAAATATTCCACGAGTCTGAACTGCCAAATGATTTATTCCGTACAATTTTGATTGACCATGACCAATCAGAAAAATTGATTGAAAATGACAAAGTACGTGGCGTAACGCTCACAGGTAGTGATGCTGCTGGTCGTATCGTTGGTCAACAAGCGGCCAAAGCAATCAAAAAATCAGTACTAGAGCTCGGTTCAAATGACGCCTTTATCGTACTAGAAGACGCCGATATAGAAACCGCTGTAGAGACCTGTACCCAAGCCCGTTTAGTCAATAACGGTGAAACTTGCGTAGCAGCGAAACGCTTCATCGTGGTCGATAGCGTGTATGATGAATTCCGCAAGCGTATCGTAGAAAAATTTGAAGGTACAAAATCTGGCGACCCAATGGATGACAGCTCAGACATCGGTCCATTGGCGCGTGCAGACTTACGAGATCAGTTGCATGAGCAAGTAGAACAAAGCGTAGCAAAAGGTGCAACGATTGCTGTTGGCGGTAAAGTACCAGAAGGTAAAGGCAGTTTCTATCCAGCAACTATCTTAGAAAATGTCGAGAAAGGTCAACCTGCCTACGACGATGAATTGTTTGGCCCAGTGGCGTCATTGATTCGCGCCAAAGATGACGACGATGCAATGCGCATTGCAAATGACAGTCGTTACGGCCTAGGCGGCGCTATCTTCTCAAAAGATGAAGAAAAAGCCATTCGCTTAGCCAGTGAGCAATTCGATACTGGTATGGTCTATATCAATGGTTACGGTCTTGCCAATCCTGCACTGCCATTTGGTGGTGTGAAGAACTCAGGCTATGGTCGCGAGCACGGCGGCTTTGGTATTAAAGAGTTTGTCAACATCAAAGCAGTACACGTATTTGGAAAATAACAGAGAATAATACGTAAAACTGTTAAAGACTAAAAAGAAAAACCCAGCTACTTAATAGCTGGGTTTTTTGTGCGGTTGAAAATAGGGCGTGTCCCTATTTTAAAAATGGTGATAAAAATGAGATAAATCATAGGCAAACAAGGAAAATAACGCAGGTAATATCAAGATATTGACCAGCTATTTGACACCGTTTGCCAAAGATTTAGCCATTTTTAGCCCATTTAGTCATAAACACTTGAATTAGGCGCACGCTCTAATATCTTAAAACAACTAAGCGTCAATCAATAGACGTAAGGGCAGGGCCGGCAAGATGCTAGAGGCTTGCTCACTTGGCGTTAATGACACGCCGCCAATAGCGATTTGTAATATCGTCCACGGCAATAGTTGATGCTCCAGCACTTGTACGCGCTTTTGCAAACTATCAGGCGTGTCGGTATGACGAATAAGCAAGACCCCTTGGCTTAACACTTGTCCTGCATCCAGCTCGGCGGTGACCACATGGATACTACAGCCGTGCTCACGCTCACCTGAGCAGAGTACACGGGTATGCGTATCTAGCCCTTTATAAGCGGGAAGTAGCGATGGGTGCAGGTTAATCATCGGTGCAGGCGCGTTATCAATAAAGTCTGCACTCAATACCCGCATAAAGCCTGCCAAAACGACCAAGTCAGGCTGCCACGCTTCAAGCTGTGCGGTGGCGTGCTTTTCAAAGGTTTTGATGCCCATGCGCTTGCCGCTCTCTACGTGCGAGAGTACGGCGACCTCGATGCCTGAGTCTTTGGCGCGGGTGACGGCATAAGCGTCGTCGCGATTACTAATGACACCAACGATTTCAATCGGTAGCGCACCTGCTTGCATGGCGTCTATGAGGACTTGTAGATTACTGCCACTTCCTGATACCAAAACCGCAATGCGTAATGGTTTGACAGGTTGGCTTGTCTGATCAATTGACATTAACGGTATACCACGGCATCGGCTTCACGTTTGACCATTTCGCCAAGTTGCCAAGCGTTTTCACCAGCGTCAGTCAACGTCTTGATCGTTGCTTCAGCTTTGTCTTTAGGCACCACGATGACAAAACCAACGCCGCAGTTAAAGGTGCGGTACATCTCACTTTGCTCAATATTGCCTTGGGTCTGTAACCAAGTGAATAACTCTGAGAACTGCCAGCTGCTGGTATCGATGCTAGCCGCTAGGTCATCAGGGAGCACTCGTGGCAAGTTGTCAGTGAGACCGCCACCTGTGATGTGTGACATGGCATGAAGCGCTGAGCTACCAAGGGTATCCTGCAATGCCTTGATTGCTTTGACATAGATACGAGTAGGGGCCATCAAGGCATCTTGAATAGGTTGACCATCTAGTTGCTCATCGCTAGTAGCCACGTCAACACCGCTAACTTCGATGACTTTACGCACTAGTGAGTAGCCGTTTGAGTGTGCCCCACTTGAGGCAAGTGCAATCAGAACATCGCCTTCGGTAACGTTGTCACCAGTCACGACCTCGCTTTCTTCAACCACGCCCACGCAGAATCCAGCGAGGTCATAATCGTCGTCTTGATACATACCTGGCATTTCAGCAGTTTCACCACCGATAAGCGCGCAGTTGGCAAGTTTACAACCATCGCCGATACCAGTGACCACAGTCGCAGCTACATCAACATCAAGCTTGCCTGTTGCGTAATAATCTAAGAAAAATAGTGGCTCTGCACCGCAAACCAACAAATCATTGACACACATCGCGACCAAATCAATACCGATGGTATCGTGACGATTGAGCTGTAATGCCAATTTTAGTTTGGTGCCCACACCATCAGTACCAGACACCAATAACGGAGAAGTGTAGCCTGTTGGGATACGGCATAACGCACCAAAACCGCCAAGTCCACCCACGACTTCAGGACGAGTAGTGGCTTTTGCAACGGACTTGATTCGCTGAACCAAAGCATCGCCTGCATCGATATCAACGCCGGCGTCTTTGTAGCTTAAAGAAGGCTTGTCACTCATAGTCATCTCACAGTTGGGGATAGATAATTGGAATTAAAAAGTAAGGGAGTCAATCACGCTACAATCAGCGAGATAAAGTTTAAAGGCAAAGTTTAAAGATAGTGCGCGCATTATACCCAAAAACTGACCACACTCGCAAAGCAACTTACCGATATTTGGCTAAGTTTTGCATTAAATGGCAAATAAGCGATTAAGAAACAAAAAATGACTGATTTTTTGTTGTACTCTGCGATAATAAAACACTAGATTTACGACTCCTGACGGCTCAAGTACCGCAATTTTTGTCACTATCTCAAATCAGCCCACATATAGGATTACTTATCATGATAAACCAACCAATCGACCCTTTTTTCAGACGTTTATTTATCGTCGTCGTTTTGGTTGTGGCGCTATTCCTTCTCTACCTGATGATACCAGTCATTGTGCCGTTTATATTTGCTTTTATGCTGGCCTACTTGTTCAATCCTTTGGTAAAGCGATTGTCAAAACATCTCAAACGTTGGATCGCAATTATTATTGTGTACTCTACCATCACTGTAGGGATGGCGCTGTTGCTCTGGTGGTTGGTACCGACATTGTGGCATCAGCTGCAAGCCGCTTGGGAGTATCTACCTAAGATATCTAGTTGGTATAATCAAGTGGTACGAGAGTGGTTCAACAGTAATACTCGTTTTCAATTGCCTGTCTTAGAGTCGAAGGATTTTTCTGAGACGCTGGTCGAGTATATGCAAACGAATTATAAGTTTGCTGATGCCAGTACCATGATGAGCCAAGTACTGACTTCAAGTATGAACTTTATTAACAGTGCAGGACTGATCGTGTTGGTGCCAATTTTAACGTTTTATTTTTTGTTCAATTGGGATCAGCGTTTACAGACGTGGAAGATGGCGATACCAGGAGCATACTGCAAACAAGTCATTGGCATCGCCAAAGAGTGCGATCAGGCTTTAATGGCGTTTATTAAAGGCCAGCTGTTGGTGATGGTGCTACTGGGTGCTATTTATGCAATACAGCTGCAGCTTATTGGTCTAGAGCTTGGACTTATCATCGGTATGGTAGCGGGTATTGCAAGCTTTGTACCTTACTTGGGTTTTGGCATTGGATTTGTGGCCGCTATCATCGCTTGCTTGTTTCAGTTTGGGTTGGATTGGACCTATTTGTTATTGGTTGTTGGGGCGTTTTTGGTCGGGCAAGCTGCAGAAGGTTATATTCTGCAGCCGCTACTATTAGGTGATAAAATTGGTTTATCACCATTATGGGTTATCTTTGCGGTATTAGCAGGCGCCAGTCTATTGGGTTTTGTGGGTATGTTAATTGCGCTACCAGTCTCTGCTGTCTTAAATGTATTGTTCCGCCACCTATATGCGTATTATCTTACGACAGATTTTTATAAAGGTCGTAAGCAATTGCTACTGTTTGAGAAGAAGTAAATATTTTATTATTGAATATAGTGAGCGGATAGCGTACAAATGGGAAGAAAAAAGCAAATGGTTGATCAGGCTTAGTAGGTAAAAGAC
Organism: Psychrobacter sp. PSP; assembly: GCF_024085615.1. Taxonomy (NCBI): domain Bacteria; kingdom Pseudomonadati; phylum Pseudomonadota; class Gammaproteobacteria; order Moraxellales; family Moraxellaceae; genus Psychrobacter; species Psychrobacter sp. PSP. Next base: position 260,768 of record NZ_JABLTF010000015.1, on the reverse strand, counting down.
TTGTCAGTCATTTTGCAAATATGTTATATATAGTCGCAGTGTTGATCGTATCAGCCGTTGCTATATTTTTTATCAAGATTAGCCTAATTAGGGCAATTCATCCATCATAAAAAAGCTATATATCCACTGCACATATTTTTATCAGGTAGTATGGATAGTACTGAATAGCAATTTATTCCTTTTTCTACTGCACTTTTATATTGCACTACGCAACACGAGTTGATGATCCATGGCAGAAGCACAGCTAAGTCTCAATCTGGACATTAAGCATGATGCAAGTCTTAGTGACTTTGCCGGTCCTGGTTGGATGTCTATTATTGATGCAGTGCGGCAATTACATGTCGGCCTGATTGGTCAGTTATACCTGTTTGGTAGCCCTGCGACGGGTAAGTCTCACTTGCTCTCCGCTATTTGTGAGTCATTTATTGAAATGGACAAATCAGCCATTTGCTTGTCGCTCAATGAATTGATCCATACCGACGTCCATGTATTATCTTCTTTAGAAAACTTTGATCTGATCGCTATCGATGATTTAGAAGTGCTTGAGCAAAGTAGTCAGTGGCAAGAAGCGCTGTTTCATCTAATCAATCGTAGCCGCGAAGGGCAGCGCCAGCTTTTATTTGCAGCCAATAAGCCGGCTGGCGACTTACCGTTTCAATTGAGAGATTTATTAACGCGCCTAGCACAAGCACCAGCTTTTAAGGTGCCTACTGGTCATGATTTAGCAGACCGTCAAGCACTGCTTCAGTCCATTTTGCGTCGGCGCGGCTGGCAGTTTGATGATCGAATTATTAATCATTTATTGACTGAAGGGCCACATCGTATCGGTGCAATGATGGAAGTGCTCAATTATATACAGCCAATGTTTTCTAACCTTGGCCGCAGTAATATATCAAAAGCGGTGATCAGTGACGCGCTGCGTACCATTGATGAGCAAACGCTTGCAGCAGAGCTGGCTGATATAGCCCAAGAGACGCAAGTAGACAATGTGACGACGGATCAAGACCAACATACGATGCCACTTGATTTTTAGTCGTAAAATTTTTAATTGTAAGACTTTTAGCAGCAAAAATACAAATAACAGTAAGAATACGAACTTTTTATCCAACCTGCTTTCACTATTAATGGAATAACCTATGAAATCGAATGCTTCTTTGCTAAAAAAATTGACTATTGGACTGTTGTTTGTGGGTGCGACCTCAGTCTCTGTGATGTCACAAGCCGCTGTGACGCTATTGGTTGATGACCATATCAAAGTGACTGCCATCAATGGACAAGAAGTTCAGCAAAGTCTATTTCAACCACTAACTAAAAAGTTTACCCTTGAGCCAGGTCAACACGCTATCACTGCTAAGTATGACCGCTTATATAACTTGCAGCGTGATGAGCATGATTACCTGCGTTCAGGTAACGTCAGCGTGACGGCGGAATTGGCAGATAACCAAACGTATCGTTTGACGATGCCGAACCAGCCAGAAGATTACGAAGCCGCTAAAGATTATGCTAAGCAGCCAACACTCGCTATTCAGCAGAACAATACAGTTATCGCAAGTCAACAGGGTATGGCTGGTAATCAAGGTGGACTGCTTTCAGGACTTGGTAAGGCGCTAGGTGGTGTGTTTGGTGGGGCGGGCGATGCAGAATTACAAAACCAACGTGCGATAGCAGCATTAGATCAACCAGCAGCAATGCCAAACAATACTAATGTTGGTACGACCAATATCAAGCAAACCACGAGTGTGAATACCTCTACCAATACCTTAGATTCATTTATGCAGATTTGGCTACAAGCAACACCTGCTGAGCGTGAAAAGATGCGTCAATGGATTCAACAGTAAATCAATCTGTTACAGATCGCTGAGCATAAAAAAGCACCCAGCTGGGTGCTTTTTTATGGTTCTAAGTTTTACTGTTATTTGGATTTATTTAAGCTAAGTGTGATCAGCTTAGTAAAGTATTAACCCAAAAAGGCATTGTACATCCATACCAGCTTTTCTTGCTCTTGTACGTATTCATCAACCAGATCAGCGGTACCCTGATCGTCGCTTTCTGCTGCTAATGACGATACTTGACGCTGCTCGGCAATGAGCGCTTGTAAACCAGTTACTACGCCTTTAACGCAAGATGTACCATCTTTGACGTTTTTGTCTTCGCTGATGCTCGTGTGTTGTGCAAAATCGCTGTAAGCGTGAAGTGGTGTACCACCCAGCGTTAAAATACGCTCAGCGATCTCATCAATCTGTAACTGTAGCGATGTGTATAATTCTTCAAACTTTGGATGCAAAGTAAAGAAGTGCTCACCTTTTACATTCCAATGATAGCCACGTACATTTAAGTAAAACACATGGTACGTTGATAGCAGATTGTTTAATTGAGCGATAACTTCGCTCATGTCAGCTTTTTCTAAACCGATCTGGTTAGTAGCGTTATTAGTATTACTCATAATATTGTCCTTATAGTGTGAGTGTTGTTATATAAAATTGAAGAAAGACGAGTAGTAGTTAATTAGCATAAAAATAAAAATATCTTAACTTTTATTAATATCTATATAAGCTCTAGCTCTTCCTTTGATGCTTATAATAATAGCAAACTATCATTAGTAAGTTAAATATAATAAATTCACTTTTACGATTTATTTTATAAAACTATAATTAGCTTTTTCTATTGTTTTTCTAAACGATAGAGAGAGCTGATAACCGTTATACTGGCGGCTGCAAGTTTTCAGGATTTAAGCCTTTGACCGGAACCACTTCTTGTAGATGTTGACGTACCGTATCGATAGGGAATTTTTGCGCTTGCAAACGTTTCGGAAGAATTTGGCTACCTTGCTGGCCTTTCATCTCAAACATCATAAAGATATAGTCGTCAGTCTCGTCCCAGCTCTTGATAGCAGTCCACGGAATAACCGCTTGCTGGGTCGCACCTGCACGCATTTGCATACCGCGCATTTGCGAGTTTTTCATCATCTCAGGCTGGTTGCTTGGCATTGCCATGACCAGACCATGTTTTTGTACACCTAGCTTCATTTGACGCATTTCATCTGGCATCTCTTGATCAGCAATTTGTTTTTCAAACTCTCTTTTTACATACCATCTAAAGCCTAAAGTACGCGCCAATAGATAAATCACCACACCAACGAGCATCAACCAAAAAATGATGGTTGAGTAGCCTGTTACAAAGATCAGTCCTGCAATAGCCAGTACCACAACCACAGCCATAATGATCCATTCTTTGGTCTTAAAGCTTGACAGACCAAAAGAGGGGCTGGCACTGGCAAACAGTTCATATTGGGCTTGAAGGAATTCAGCTTCAGTTAGGTTTAAGGCGACAGGTTGGAGCGTGTAAGGATACAGGGCCATAAAGGTTTCTCAGATGCTTATGTTAAAAGTTTTGGGTTTACATCGCCAAAGCCAAGTCATGATTTACTACTTGGCTGTAGGTAAATAAAGGTATGCGCTTATCTTACCGAAAAGTACTCTTAAATGAAACATATAAGCGGATCTGTTCACTGATAGCGGCGATATTAATGGCTTTAATAAAGGTAGATGATCCTTATTAAAGTAAGTTGAACATATAGGATATGCATTTCGGGTAAGTATGACTGGCTATGAATAATGAAAGTAGTAGCCCAAAATCACGCTAAAAGCGCTCAAAAAAGCTCAAAGCATGGTCAAATCTGCTGGGTCTTGGTATGATAGCGGCACCCATATGGTTTGATAAAAAATATGGCAGCATGGCAAGGTAGTTATTGAGTTATGAAGCTTTGCAATAAGTATAAGCTGACCAATAATCATACTAATAATGTTTAAACTTCTTATTCACTCTTAGTGTTACAGGCAACGATTATGATTGATCCAAAACTCTTACGCGGCGATTTAAGCGATTTACAGCAACAACTGGCCACTCGTGGCTATACGCTTGATATGGAGTTTTGGCAGTCGATTGAATCCGAGCGTAAGTCATTGCAAGTCAAAACAGAAGAATGGCAATCGCGCCGTAACGCTGGGGCTAAGCAAGTCGGCGCTCTAAAAAAATCAGGCGAAGATGCCAGTGAGCTATTGGCTGAAATGCAAAGCGTTAGCGGTGAGATCAAAGCTGCTGAAGACGAGCTACGTACTCTGCAAGAGCGCATCACTCAAGCGGCGCTGCAGATTCCAAATATTCCAGCGGCAGATGTACCAGTGGGTACGTCAGAAGACGATAACGTAGAAGTGCGTAAGTGGGGCACGCCGCGTACGTTTGATTTTGAGATTCAAGATCACACGCATATCGGTGAGACGCTTGGCATGCTCGACTTTGAGGCCGCAACCAAACTGACAGGTAGCCGTTTTAACGTGCTAAAAGGCCAATTGGCGCAGCTGCATCGTGCACTGATCCAGTTTATGCTCAACACCCATACCATGAAATACGGCTATCTTGAGACCTATGTGCCTTATATTGTCAATAGCGATAGTCTAAAAGGAACGGGTCAGCTGCCTAAGTTTGAAGAGGATTTGTTTAAGCTAAGCAATCACACGAATAACGATGAGATGGATTTTTATCTGATTCCGACTGCAGAAGTGCCGATGACCAACTTGGTACGCGGAGAGCGTTTGGATATCAAAGAGCTACCGCTAAAATTCACCGCGCATACGCCATGTTTCCGTAGTGAAGCGGGCTCGCACGGTCGTGATACCCGTGGTCTGATCCGCCAGCATCAGTTTGAAAAAGTCGAAATGGTCAATGTTGGCACCAGCGATCAGTCTGATGACTTGCTAGAGGCAATGACAGGGCAGGCCGAATATATCTTGCAGCAGCTTGAGTTGCCATACCGCACGGTACAGCTATGTACGGGCGATATGGGTTTTGCCGCACAAAAGACCTATGACATCGAAGTATGGCTACCAAGCCAAGATACCTACCGCGAAATCTCTAGCTGCTCTAACTGTGGCGATTTCCAAGCGCGCCGTATGGGTACGCGTGTCAAAGATGGCAAGCAAACCAGCTTAGCTCATACTTTGAACGGTTCAGGATTGGCGGTTGGTCGTACGCTACTAGCAGTGATGGAAAATCATCAAAACGCTGATGGTAGCATTACGATTCCAGAAGTATTGCGTCCATTTATGGGCGGTGCTGAGACTATTTCAGTTTAATAAATGGACTATAAGTAATGAGCTGCTTGTCACTTAGGTCACTTAGGTCACTTAGGTCACTTGCAGCTTGTTACTGATAGCTTAAATTAAAATCTATGACTGTCTATCGTTTAACAAAACTGATGTGAGTCATTGCTAAATAGAAACGGTATTGTCACCGCATTTTTGGCTAGGCTCATAGCAAATATGTTAATATTGCATTTTTATTTTATACCCTATCCACTGAGGACGCACGCCGCGTTTTTGGTGGATCATCCTCTGAGTAAACTCTCCTCTTATCTTTATACGACTCATTCGAATATTAGGACACTCTATGCCAGCTCCAATTAGCGAACGTAAACTAGCCAATGCCATCCGTGTACTGTCGTTTGACGCGGTTCAAAAAGCCAACTCTGGACATCCGGGTGCGCCAATGGGTATGGCTGATATTGCCGAGGTTTTGTGGCGCAAATTTTTGAAGCACAATCCAGCTGATCCTAATTGGCACAACCGTGACCGCTTTGTACTGTCAAACGGTCATGGCTCTATGCTTATTTATTCATTGCTACATTTATCAGGTTATGATGTCAGCGTTGATGACCTAAAAGGCTTTCGTCAGCTGCATTCAAAAACCCCAGGTCACCCTGAGTATGGCTATACCCCTGGTGTTGAGACGACGACTGGTCCTCTAGGACAAGGTATTGCCAATGCTGTTGGTTTTGCGATTGCAGAGAAGACACTCGCAGCGCAGTTCAACCGTGACGGTCATAATATCGTTGATCATCATACCTATGCGTTCTTAGGCGATGGCTGCTTGATGGAAGGTATCAGTCATGAAGTGTGCTCGCTCGCTGGCACATTAGGTCTTGGCAAATTGGTATTCTTCTATGATGACAATGGCATCTCAATCGATGGTAATGTTGAAGGTTGGTTCACTGATGATACCGAAGCTCGCTTTGAGTCGTACGGCTGGCAAGTGATCAAAGTTGATGGTCATGATACTGATGCCATTACGCAAGCAACTGAGCAAGCAATTGCAGAGACTGCTAAGCCAAGCCTAATTATTTGCAAAACGACTATCGGTGCTGGTAGCCCGAACAAACAAGGTCTTGCGGCCAGTCATGGCGCGCCACTTGGTGATGATGAAATTGCCTTGACTCGTGATGCGCTGTCTTGGAAACATGCCCCATTTGAGCTAGACGATGAAATCTATGAAGCGTGGGATGCCAAAGCCAAAGGCGATGTGCAGCAAAAGAACTGGGATGCTGACTTTGCAGCATATAAAAAAGCCTATCCAGAGCTTGCCGCAGAATTGTCACGTCGTCTAAATGGTGAGTTGCCTGCTGACTTTGCTAGCCAAGCGCAAGCGTACATTCAGCAAACGCAAGAAGCGGGCGGTGATGTTGCTAGTCGTAAAGCCAGCCAAAACGCGATCAACAGCTTGCAGCCATTACTGCCAGAACTACTAGGCGGCTCAGCAGATTTAGCGGGCTCAAACCTCACGTTATTCAAAGGCGCTAAAGGCATCGAGAAAGACAGCGATGGCAACTATATCTATTATGGTGTGCGCGAGTTCGGTATGACCGCGATTGCCAATGGTATTGCATTGCATGGCGGCTTTATCCCTTACGTAGCGACGTTCCTGATGTTTATGGAATATGCACGTAACGCGGTACGCATGGGCGCACTGATGAAGCAGCGCGTCATCCACGTCTATACGCATGACTCTATCGGTCTGGGTGAAGACGGCCCAACGCATCAGCCAGTTGAGCAATTGACGAGCCTACGTACCACGCCAAACCTACGTACATGGCGCCCTTGTGATGCTACCGAATCTGCAAGCGCTTGGGTAGAAGCAATCAAATCAGAAAATAACCCATCAGCATTGATCTTTAGCCGTCAAAGCTTGCCACATCAAGCACGTGATAGCGAGCAAGTCGCGAACATCACCAAAGGTGGTTATGTACTGGCGAAAGAGCAAGGCGAGCTACAAGCCATCATCATCGCAACCGGTTCAGAAGTTGGCCTAGCGATGCAAGCGCACAAGACGCTTAGCGAAAATGGTATTGGCGTCCGTGTGGTGTCTATGCCATGTGCCGAGATTTTCGTTGAGCAAGATGCTAGCTATCGCGAAGCGGTATTGCCTGCCACCATCCGCGCCCGCGTCGCAGTAGAAGCGGCGCACGTAGACTACTGGTATAAGTTTGTCGGTCTCGATGGCAAAGTCATCGGGATGACCACTTATGGCGAATCTGCACCTGCAAGTGACTTGTATAAAGAGTTTGGTATTACGACTGACGCTGTGGTTGAAGCGGTGAATAGTTTGGTGTAATTTTGAACTAAAAACCGTTTGTAAGACAGCACATATAAGATAGACTGAATGCGTTCAGTCTATCTTTTTTTTGGGTAAAATTATGAGTGTAGCTCTATATCTCGACTTAGCAAATTATGAAGGGAAAGATGTCTATCAAGAAGTCTTAGCTGCACATATTGAGGATATTAGACGCATACTAAAAGACTGCGAGGCTTTAAAAAATTATGATGCTAATTTAACTAAAGTAATATCTACAGACATAGAAGAGCCTATAAAGAATACAGAAGATGGTCTACTCAAATCAGTATTTACTAAATTAAGTATTAAGAATAATAAGCTAAACTTTACTTTCGTAAAAGAGCGTATAGAAGAATGTAACGAGGTTGACATCCATGAAAGGCTGACATCTAAACTATGGAGTCTTTTTGCTCTCAGCGTTTGTAATGATCATCTATTGTGGTTATTGAATCGAGGGGAATTAACAGTAGCTGAATATCGTTCTTTTTTTACAGAGATAGGGATGCAAGTGTCATCTATAGACCAACCTTACTATCATCCTTTTTACCATGAAATATATTATGTTGATGACGTAGTAAGAGTAGGTGAGCATGAGCAAATAATTATCAAAGAGCAGCTGTATCCGACTATTATGTTTGGTGCATTACAGTTTTCGAGGGGTGGAGTAATTATCTACAATCATCCATGCGTAGATAAAAGCTTGGCTGAAAAAAGTGATATGTATTTCACCAATCATAGAGATAACCGATTATGTCATGACTTATCTCATGGCTGGGGACATAATTCGCGCTGGCGAACAGACTTTGTTAGAAACTACGAGACAGAAAAAGAATGGAAATTCAACGTAGATGGAGAAGAAGATCTTTCAAGTGCTGAAAGCTATAAACAACATTATCAGCAATATAATGATGAAATACCAGTATCGGTACCAGCTGCGAAAGAGTTATTAGTTAATCGGTGTTTTATACATAAAAATAGTATTCCACAAGAAATACAATCAGACTTATTTCCTTATGATTGGCATATAGACATTGCTAAAGACAACTTTAATTATGTGCAATGGAAGAAGAAACATTTAGTAGACAGGTAGTCATCGGTAGCTAACTATTAAACGACATAAACTAAAATTCAATATTTTCTAAGATGATAAAATCATGACAAGTTGCACGACTTCTATTAACTCGCAAAAGCCATTCCTTACGTCTAATCAACCGACTGTTGAAACGGTAAACGTGCTCTTAACGTTAGATGATTTTTTCTCCGATAGGTCAGAACAGGCGAATCCTGATGAGTTAGATGGTTTGACCAGACATCAGGACTTTAAATATGAAAGAGAGCTTCGTAACTGTAATCTTGATTATTCGATAAACAGTCTTAAGCGAGTTGATGATTGGTTGCTAACGGTTAAAAATAGACTGCCTGAATTTACAGAACATCGAATCTTTTCTTTAGAATACCCGCTGCACAATAGCTCGACTATTGAGATATTGAGCTATTATTTAGGTGAAGTCATTGGGCGAGCTCGTAGAGAAGTCCCAGTTTGGTACTCTGATGCAAGCGATCATTGTATAGGAGATCAGGCCGCACTGGCTGAAAACATGTTTGTCGATTTTGATAGTGATATCCAAGATTTGTGTGATTTTTTCGTTCCTAAGCAAGTGATTTACCAAGCATTGATAATAGCTAGTGACGATGGGGCATTACAAGACCAAACAATTTGGCAAAGTGTGTTGGAGCTAGTTCCATCTACTATATTAAGCAATACTGATTTCAACCAGCCTTTGCCACCCGTATCCACTATGGAGTTGAAGTTTGACAGGGAGATTGAATTTGCTAATTTAGATCGAGCGGATTTAGCTTACTTACAAATGATGCCTCCAAAATGGATGAAAGACGACGTCTTGTATGAACAAATGAATCAATTGGCTAAGCTATATAAAACAGGCAAAGTAGTATGGGCTCATGTCGTCCAAGCAAATAAAATGCTATGGTCTTTTGATCAGACATATTCTTGTCCTGCTGAAGTCTTATACGATCCAACAGGGCGAACACCAGTTTCTTATCTAGCAGAAATTGCACATGAACTTTATACTTTTAAAAATACCATTCCTGATACGGATGATATAGAAATATCAAAGTATGCCGAGCACATAACTGACGAACATACTAGAATGCATGGTTTTGACATTCCTAATAGCATCACGCCTTTACCATTAAAGTCTACCAGTATATTCGTTTGGCGGTTACATTTACCCAATGGTATTTTACAAAGCTCATTCCCTATTTTAATCAGTGATGAAACAGCTGAGGTTACTGTACTTCCTGCCAAATTTTGGGACCCAGCTTATTACGATCAATGGATTCAAGACAGTTATTTTGAAGAAGATATGTATTATGGCGTACGAAAACTTTATGAGAGTGATAATCCTTGGAAAGGATATGAGAAGCACCTTCGGCCACAAGTGACTGAGCTTATTGATGACATTCCAAGCTTAGCTAATGAAGTCACCTTCAACAGCTATAAGCCTACTTCAACCGATATAGCCTTCGTTACAGCTTCAATTCAGCAGAATTTTGCAGAAGCAAAACAAGAAAGTACAAGCTTCATGAAAATTGTCATTGGTGTAATCATATTTATAAATATCTTATATGGGCTTAAATCTTTTGTTTAGTAGATGTCAACCTAATAAGCCATGCTTTGAGAAATCCACCATGTCCCTAAAATCTAGCTTTAAAGGTTTCCTCGGTGAAACCGTCATCAACGTCGCCATGTGGCTCAAGCTTGAAAAAGACATCTATCACCGTCTAAACAATGTCACTTTGCCATTAGCCAATGGTGGTAGTACGCAAATCGATCATGTTATCGTCTCCGTATACGGCATCTTTGTGATTGAAACCAAAAACTATAAAGGTTGGATATACGGTAGCGAGAAGCAAAAGCAGTGGACACAAGTTTTCCAAAATGGAAGTAAATTCAAATTCCAAAATCCATTGCGTCAGAACTACTTGCACATAAAGACGCTCGCTGATTTATTAGACTTGGAGCTGAGCTACTTTCATTCGATGATTGCTTTTATCGGTGAGTGCGAGCTAAAAACCCGTGATGAGCTACCCGAACACGTGTTAACAGGTGGTATGGTATCTTATGTGAAGAAGAAGCAAGATAAAATACTCACCGAAGACGAGGTCACATCTATCGTCGAGCAGATCGAGAGCAATAAATTTAGCAAGTCATGGCGCACCAATCGCCAACACAAAGCCTATCTAAAAGACAAGCATAGCAATGCTAGCAAGAATACTGATAACCCTACACCTGAGTCTATAATAAAAGAAACCGTTGATAGAACTATCCTAAAGAGTAGAGAAGTGCATCGATGGTCTGGTCAAACTGAGATTGAATCTAGCGAGTTACCGATCGATAGTTTGAATACTCAGCAGACCATCACACCGCCTACCAGTATGTCGCATGACATGGCCAATAAACTGTTTATGACGCCGTTTGAGATTGTAGAATCTGAGCCAAAAGTGAATAAACCTGAGATACTTAAAGCGACAGATCATGACGCTAATATCGATCAAGCGCCAATCTGCCCAAGATGCAACGGCGAGATGATTAAGAGAGTAGCAAAAAAAGGCCAGAATCAAAGTCAGACCTTTTTTGGTTGTATCCAATTTCCTAAATGCCGCGGCGTAGTAAATATTGATTAACTACTAGTCACATTACCCGTATATCTCTTCCAAGCGCAGACAAGCCACCAATCGACCATCCCATTCGCGCAGTTGTGGCTCGATTTCGCTGCACTGCGAGGTCGCATATGGACAGCGTTTATGTAGAGCGCACCCGCTTGGCGGATTAAGCGGGCTTGGTAGCTCACCTTGTAGCGTCAAATCTTTCTTTTGGCCATTTACTGTTGGTGCGGCCGCCAGTAATGCGATGGTATACGGATGTTTTGGCGCATTATAGATCGCTTCTTTGGGCCCGTGCTCGACCGCTTGACCCAAATACATCACCATCACATCATCAGCGACATGACGTACGACTGACAAGTTGTGTGAGATAAAGACGTAAGCGGTACGATACTCATCCTGCAAATCCATAAACAGATTTAAGACCTGCGCCTGAATCGATACGTCGAGCGCGGAGGTCGGCTCATCAGCGACGACAATTTTTGGATTGAGCATCATGGCACGGGCAAGGGCAATCCGCTGGCGCTGACCACCCGAAAACATATGTGGGAAACGCCCAGCATGTTCAGGACGTAGACCCACGTTTCTCATCATCTCATTGATTTTGTCACGCTTTTCTTCTTTCGACAGGTTGGTATGAATATTCAACGGCTCTGTCAATTGATAGGCGATAGTATGGCGCGGATTCAAGCTACCATAAGGGTTTTGGAAGACCATTTGAATTTCGGTACGTAAGTTTTTGAGCGCCTTTCTACTATAGCCAGTGGTGCCTTCATCGTTGATAAAAAGCTCGCCCTGCGTCGGCTGCTCAATGAGTGTCAGCTGGCGGGCAAGGGTAGATTTGCCGCAGCCAGATTCACCAACGACTGCCAATGTCTTGCCAGCCTCAAGCTCAAAAGAGATACCGTTCAGCGCTTTGACGTGCGCTTTTGGTTTGCCCAATCCTTGTGATACCGGATAGTGCTTATGTAGATTGTCTGCTTTTAAAACCACTTTATTACTCATACTTGTGACTCCAAAATAGCAGCGTGAGAGATAGGGGTGCGAGCAGTAGGATCGGCATAAATGCAGCGCACTTTGCCATTTGGTGTGTCCAAAATAGGCGGCGGCACGTCACAAGCAGGCTCTTTATATGGGCAGCGAGGAGATAATAAGCACCCGCTTGGGCGATCATATTGACTTGGTACGACCCCAGGCAAGCTATTTAATCGTTCTTGTCCGATAGCCAGCTCAGGAATGGCTTGTAAAAGGGCCTCTGTATAAGGGTGTGCAGGATGTTGGAAAACCTCTGGCACGGTACTGGTTTCAACCACTTGTCCAGCATACATGACCGCGACATCACGCGAGTTTTGTGCAACAAGGCCCAAATCATGGGTAATCAAAACCATCGCCATTTGTTTTTCGCGTTGCAATCGACCGAGCAAGTCCATAATCTGCGCTTGTACGGTGACATCAAGTGCGGTGGTCGGTTCATCGGCGATGAGCAGTTTTGGTTCACACGCAAGCGCCATCGCAATCATAACGCGCTGGCTCATACCGCCTGAGAGTTGATGTGGATACACTTTGAGTCGGTTTTTGGCGTCAGGCATTTCGACCAACTCTAACAGCTCTAATATGCGTGCCTGTACTGCCGAACCGCGCAAGCCTAAATGCTTGCGCAGTACTTCACCTAACTGCATCTCAACGGTAAAGCTTGGATTGAGGCAAGACATCGCGTTTTGAAAGATCATGGAGATGTCTTTGCCAATGATGCCGCGTTTTTCTTTGGCAGGCATACTGATCATATCTTTATTATCAAACATCACACGCTTTGCGCGGACGGTGGCAGACGGCGGCAGTAGCCCCATTAGCGCCATCATCGTGACTGACTTACCTGAGCCGGATTCACCAACGACAGCGATGACTTCACCTTGTGTGATTTTTAAAGACACATCATCGACAGCACGAAAGGCACGCTTTCCTTGACCAAAAGTGACCGACAGATTTTCGATGTCCAATAACAGCGGCGCGTCTGTTGTTGATGCACCATTCATAGAAGTATGAGCGGTAGGCGTTTTAATTAAAGTATCAGTCATCTTAGGTCACCTGCTTTAATTTGGGATCGAGCGCGTCACGCAGGCCATCACCCGTCAAGTTAATCGACAATGCAGCCAAGAAGATAGCGACACCTGGCCAAATAGCGAGCCAAACGTTACTTTGAATGTATTGACGAGCCGTACCGAGCATCGCGCCCCATTCAGCATCAGGTGGCTGTACCCCAAAGCCTAAGAAACCAATCGCACCCGCTTCTAAAATAGCAGAGGAAAAAATCATCGTTGCTTGTACGATGAGCGGTGCCATGCAGTTGGGTAGAATCGTGATAAATAATAAACGCAGCACACCAGCACCCATCACCTGCGAAGCGATAAAGTACTCACGTTGCAACTCCACCATCGCGGTGGCGCGAGTCAGACGAATAAAAGGCGGCGTACAGACCAGTGCAATCGTAATAATCGTATTGGTCATAGAGGGCCCTAAGATAGCGGCAATGATGATCGCTAGTAGTAAGCTTGGGTATGACATCAAAATATCATTGACCAGCATGACCGCTTTGCCCCAAACTTTGGGCCAAAAGGCAGCACTAAGTCCTAAAGAGATGCCGACCAACATCGCAAGGGTCGTCGCGCTCAGACCGATAAACAGAGAGTAACGCGCGCCATACATCACCCGAGACAAGGTATCTCGTCCAGCATCATCCGTGCCTAGCCAAAACATCGCATCACCACCACTTAAAAAGGCTGGCGGCAGCTGCTCTTGACCCGTAAACAACTCGTAAGGGTCATGGGGGGCAATTGCGGGCGCGAGTATGGCAACAATAACCATTAGCATGAGAATAATAAAACCCAACACCGCGCCCTTGTTTCGGCAAAAGGTCGATAAAAATAGCTGCCAAGACGATGGCGGTGTGGCAGCCATCAGATTGACATCAGAGGGGAGAACAGAAGGCTTCATGAGCAGTTCCTATAGTGGCTAGCGCAGTGACATTTTTTAGAATTTTGTTCCTAAAAAAGTACTAAGCATTGCTAAAACATCACTTCAGCGCCAATCATCACTATTTATCATATGAGTATTTATCAATGTGACATTGCAACATTAAGAGGTATGTCGAATACGCGGATTGATCAGACCATACAAAATATCAATAAATAAACTGACCAAAATCAAGGCAGTGGCGACCAACAAAATGCCGTTTTGCACAATGGGGTAATCACGAGTGAAAAAGCCATCGAGAAGCCAATTACCAACACCCGGCCAGCTAAAGATAGTCTCGGTAATAATCGCGCCTGCAAGCAAGGTTGCCATTTGTAAGCCAACCACAGTGACGACAGTGATTAGCGCGTTACGCATCACGTGTACCATGATCACGCGGCGTGGCGATAAGCCCTTGGCGCGAGCCGTACGCACATAGTCTTCATCCAACACTTCCAACATCGCAGAGCGTGTCATCCGCGCGATCATCGCGAGTGGAATGGTCGATAAGGCAATCGATGGCAAGATAAAGTGTTTGACCACATTCCAAAAAGCGCCCGGTTCCCCTGATGTGAGAGAGCCAAGCAACCATGAGCCGTACAAGGGATGGACATCCAAGAACTGTGCGACAGAGATCACACCAGCAACGGGTAAAAGGCCAAGATAGTGAGCGAATATACCTGTCAGAATAGGGCCTAGTAAGTAGATCGGCATCGAGTATCCTGCCAGCGCCCCTGACATCAGAGTATAGTCAATCCAAGTACCACGGCGTAGCGCGGCAAAGATACCCAAGCTCACACCAATCACACTAGCAATGACAATCGCACATAGCGCCAACTCTAACGTTGGAACGAAGTGCGCAAAAAAGTCTTGTAACACAGGAGAGCGAGTACGAAAGGATTGACCAAAGTCACCCGTCAATATACCCGTCAAGTAATCCCAGTATTGAACGATAAGGGGTTTGTCTAATCCCAGTCTTTCTAGGGCGCGAGCATGTAGCTCTGGATCCACCATACGCTCACCCATCATGATCTCGACTGCATCGCCTGGTACGAGACGGATCAGAGTAAAAGTCGATAGCGTGAGGCCAAGATAGACAGGAATAAGAATGGCGATACGGCGCAGAATATAAAGTAGCATGGGCTGCTCAATAGTTGTGATTCAATGAGTGGAGTAGTAGCAATGAATGAGGTCGTCCGTGACCATGCCCTTAAATGACCAAGCACTTAAATCAAAAGTACTCAAGTGAAAGTTGCTCAAATGAAAAGTATGTGAGTCAAAAAGCAATCAACCCATATAAATACGGCTGGAACAGAGATTCTGAGCCAGCCGAATACAAATCAAATAATAGTGCATGTCGTACCGGACGTAATTAGCTAAGGTTATTCAACGTTCACGCCATCGAAGCGTACAGCACCAAGTGGACTGATTTTGAAATCCACAACGTTTGGTGCAGTGAATACGGTGACTACCGAATGCGCCATAGTCGTCCAAGGAAGCTGCTCTTTGAAGATCTGCTGAGCTTGTACATAGTCATCCATACGTTCATCTTGATTGGTGACCTGACGTCCTTTCATGACTAAATTATCAAAGTCTTTATTACACCAACGTGAGTAGTTATTACCACCGACCGCGTCACAAGACAGTAATGAGCCCAACCAGTTATCCGGATCACCATTATCCCCCGTCCAACCTGCCAAGATCACATCAGGCTCGCCTTTTGCCGCGCGTTTTAGGTATTCGCCCCACTCATAAGTAACCAGTTTGGCATTGACGCCAATCTTCGCCCAATCTGCTTGGAGCATTTCAGCCATGAGTTTGGCATTAGGGTTATATGGACGTTGAACAGGCATGTACCATAAGTTGATGTTCATATTGTCCGCGCCAGCTTCTTTAATCAGCGCTTTTGCTTTTTCAACATCATAAGGTGCATCTTTTAAAGAGTCGTCATAACCCCACTGCGTAGGCGGCATTGGGTTGGTTGCCTTGAGACCTTCGCTTTGATAGACAGCATTGATGATTGCGTCTTTATTGATCGCCATATCCAGTGCTTGACGTACTTTAAGATCACTTAGCTTCGGCTTTTCAACGTTATAGCCGACATAACCGACGTTAAAACCTGGTTGATCAAGAACGGTGGCTTTACCAGATTTTTTGACCGATTCAATTTCGGCAGGTTTTGGATATGCCGATACATGACATTCACCCGCTTGAACTTTTTGCGCACGAACGGCTGAATCTTTAGTAATAACAAACACAAGGTTGTCGATGTAGATGTTATCTTTGTCCCAATAGTCTGGGTTTTTGGTATAACGGATTTGCGCGTCTTTTTGATAGGACGTAAAGACGAAAGGCCCAGTACCAACAGGTTTGTTATTGATATCAGGCTCATTACCAGAGGCCATCAACTGATCTGCATATTCAGCAGAGTTGATATAAGCAAATGGCATCGCTAGGTTTTGTAAAAATGGGGCATTGACTTCGTTAAGCGTGACTTTGACAGTATAGTCGTCGACCTTTTCGATATTTGAGATGATATCAGGTAATCCCATGCCAACTGAATAGGGAAACTCTGCAGGGTAAGCTTTGTTAAATTCAAAGTCTGGGTTGGTGAGACGTTTTAATGTAAAAATCAGATCGTCTGCGTTGAAATCGCGACTTGGTGTGAAATAATCGGTTTTACCGAACTTGACGCCTTTACGTAGATTAAAGGTGTAAGTCTTACCATCTTCGCTAATATCCCAGCTTTCAGCGAGTCCTGGCTGAATTTCAGTCCCATCTCTTTTAAACTGTACCAAACCGTTATAGATAGGATAAGCACTCGCATCAAAATCGGTGCCGGCGGTGTACTGTGCGGGATCGAAACCAGCTGGGCTGCCTTCTGAACAATAAAGTAGGGTTTTAGCGGCTTTTGCATCTGAGCTGGCAGCAGACTCGTCAGTGGTTTTATTGTCGCCACTACAAGCACTCATACCCAAGATAAGCGTGGTCAACAGCGTCAGTTTAAAGAATGATTTTTGCATTATTACGTCCCATGTAATGATAGGTAGTTGCTTATAAAGTGCTATGCCTGTTTAAAGAATTAGCAAACTTTCAACTGCTTTTGGTATATTTATTTTGAAGATATATTCTTTACAAAAAGATACATATATAAAGTTGAGAAAGATTTAATTTATATAATGTAGAACATATCGTTATAAATAAGTCGTTTGAATATACTCTCATAAATAGCGATAATGCAAGAAATCTTTGAAATAATTTAATAAAAAAGACGATTTCTATTATTTTAGAGAGCTAATACACCCAAAAAAGGTAACTTTTACGAATTTTGACAGTAAAATTCATAATAAAAAGTTATTAATATACATATATATTAATAAATTAGTTACTTTTCGGATACAAATATTTTTATTGTTGTGATGATAGACAAACGTATAAATGACAATGATTTGTAAAAATCAGTGAATTATTGAGCAGCTGCTGACTATTTGGTGCGGTAGCTATTAGATGCTGTGGTTATTAAGTGCTGCTATGATTTGTTTTTATTAAATCAGCCAGTTTTTCCCCAATATCATAGGACAAGCTAAGACTGTCATATGGGGTACATTATTTAAGATTAATGCTACCTAGTTTTGCGTCAAACGTCCTTATATCGTACAGATTTCTGAGCGTACGATAAAGCGTTTGCCTTCAGGGATTTCTAACGAAAAACTCGCACCGCGACCATTGACGACATCAATGGTCAAATCGGTATGCTGCCATAGATTGTATTGTGCGCGTCCCATATAAAATGGACAGCCAACAAGCTCACCAACCAGCACATCCTGACCGCCTACCTTAAACTCTCCTAATGGATAGCACATCGGCGAGCTACCATCACAGCAGCCACCTGACTGATGAAACATCAGCTTTCCATGCTTGGACTTTAGTAGCTCAATCAACGCCTTACACGACTCTGTTGCTGCCAGTTTCATATCGTACTCCTTCTTATGGCCCATCCATGGTTTATATAATTGCTCTCTAGTATCAGTATGCCACAGTCAAATCAAAAAGGTCGCATCATCTTCAGACACATCACAACTGGCATATGACTAAAAAGATACGACCTTCGGCTGATAATTGACAGTTGGAATAACTATGTAATAAGAAGCTTATAACACTGTCATTTTGCTATCCGTTATTGATTATAGTCGATGACGATACGACCTTCGATTTTGCCATTACGCATCCGCTCAAAAATATCATTGATGTTCTCAAGCGGCTCAGCTTTGACGGTCGCTTTGACTTTGCCAGCCGCTGCCATATCTAACGACTCTTGTAAGTCAAGACGTGTGCCAACGATAGAGCCGCGTATAGTGATACCATTGAGTACAGTATCAAAGATTGACACCGGGAAGTCGCCAGTGGGGAGCCCGTTACATACTAAAGTACCACCGCGACGTAACATGCTTAAGGCTTGATCAAAAGCTTTTGATGATACTGCAGTGACTAACACGCCATGAGCGCCACCGATTTTTTCTTGTAGCAACTCGCCTGGGTCTGTATTTTTGGCATTTACCGTCACTGTTGCCCCCAGCTTTTTGGCGAATTCAAGTTTTTCGTCATCAATATCAACAGCAGCAACATTGAGCCCCATGGCAATGGCATATTGTACAGCCATGTGACCAAGGCCGCCGATACCTGAAATAACAACCCAGTCGCCTGGCTTGGTGTCGGTCATTTTAAGTCCTTTATATACCGTGACGCCCGCACATAAAACAGGGGCAATCTCGATAGAGTCGACGCCTTCAGGGATGATACCGACATAGTCGGCATCTGCAAGGACGTATTCTGCAAAGCTACCGTTCACTGAGTAACCAGAGTTTTCTTGCTTTTTACATAAGGTTTCCCAGCCACCCAGACAATGCGTACAGTGACCACAAGCAGAATAGAGCCAGGGCACACCGACTCGGTCGCCTTCTTTGACGTGATGGACGTTGTCACCGACCGCCGTGATTACGCCAACACCTTCATGGCCTGGGATGAATGGCGGGTTTGGCTTAACAGGCCAGTCCCCCTCAACCGCATGTAAATCAGTATGACAGACGCCTGAGGCCTCCATTTTTACTAAAATCTGACCGGCACCTACGGTTGGGATGTCGACTTCTTCGATTTTTAAGTCTTGACCGAACTCATGTAATACAGCGGCTTTCATTTTGTTAGTCATGATAAGTTCTCTTTTATGGGTGATTGATAGATGTCGATATAAAAAGTTGTTGCGATGTTGCATTCAAAATATGCAAACACCTTATTTTGAACGCAAGACTGCTACAAATTTTTCCTGCTGTGCGCCTAAGCGCATTAGAGGATATAAAAATTCGTTTCAGTTTTTTTATTTAGATCGTTGTAGCGAGCGGGCTATGTAACACTTGTGATAACCCGCTCCATGATTAGAAATGATGGTTTAGAAGAAGCCCATTTTTTTAGGGCTGTACGACACCAGCATGTTTTTGGTTTGCTGATAATGGTCGAGCATCATTAAGTGGTTTTCGCGTCCAATACCGGATTGCTTATAACCGCCGAATGCAGAATGCGCAGGGTAGATGTGATAGCAGTTGGTCCATACGCGTCCAGCTTGAATACCACGTCCGAAGCGGTAAGCTTTGTGTACGCTACGTGTCCATACGCCCGCGCCTAAACCATACAAGGTGTCATTGGCAATCTGCATGGCTTCGTCATCGTCTTTAAAAGTAGTCACGGCAAGGACAGGTCCAAAGATCTCTTCTTGGAACACGCGCATATCGTTGGTGCCTTCAAAGATCGTTGGTTTGACGTAGTAACCGTCGGTCAAATCGCCATCGTGCTTAGCCTGTTCGCCGCCGACGAGCACTTTTGCGCCTTCTTTTTTACCGATATCAAGATAAGATAGGATTTTCTCTAATTGATCTGAGCTGGCTTGCGCGCCAATCATGGTGTCGGTATCTAATGGGTTACCCATCTTGATGGCTTCAACGCGGGCGATACAGCGTTTGATGAATTCATCATAGATGCTCTCATGAACGAGTGCCCGCGATGGACAGGTGCAGATTTCACCTTGGTTCAGTGCAAACATCACTAGACCTTCGACAGCTTTGTCCAAGAAGTCATCGTCCTCATCCATAACATCGGCAAAGAAGATGTTAGGGCTTTTGCCACCAAGCTCTAACGTCACTGGAATGATGTTTTCGCTCGCGTACTGCATAATGAGGCGGCCAGTGGTAGTCTCACCTGTAAAGGCAACTTTATTGATACGAGGGTTTGAGGCAAGTGGTTTACCCGCTTCGACACCAAAGCCATTGACGACGTTTAGCACGCCTTTTGGCAAGATATCAGCGATGCCGATGGTCTCTAACATGAACAGAATAGAAACTGGCGTTTGTTCGGCTGGCTTTAGAACGACACAGTTACCAGCAGCAAGGGCAGGTGCTAGCTTCCATACGGCCATTAGGATAGGAAAGTTCCAAGGAATGATTTGACCGACGACACCAAGTGGCTCATGAAAATGATAAGCCACAGTGTCTTCGTCAATCTGACTGATACCGCCTTCTTGTGCGCGAATGGCGCTGGCAAAATAACGGAAGTGATCAATGGCTAGAGGGATGTCGGCTGCGAGTGTCTCACGAACAGGTTTGCCGTTTTCGTAACATTCGGCAATCGCAATCGCTTCTAGGTTGGCTTCCATGCTGTCAGCTATTTTGAGTAACAAGTTGGCACGTTCAGTAACACTGGTTTTGCCCCATGCGTCTTTGGCAGCATGCGCCGCGTCTAGGGCTTTTTCGATATCGGCTTCTTTTGAGCGGGCGACTTGGCAAATAGTTTTACCATCGATGGGGCTTGTGTTATCAAAATACTCTCCATCGACAGGAGCGGTCCACTCACCATTAATAAAGTTATCGTATTTTTCGCGGAATTGGACCGGACTGTTTTCAGTGTTGGGATAAGCGTATAACATTAACCACTCCTTGTTGTGTATGTTGGTTATTTAAAATATGACTATTTAGAGATAGCCATTTTAGAGATAGCCATTGAAAAATAAACCCTTGGTATTCCTAACCAATTTATTATTCTATCGTACTGAACTTTTGTACAGGACGATAATGACTTTTTCTAATGATATAATTTGTATCACAAAACTTTCGGTTATACGATATAGGGCGGTTAAAGTGGTTCGCAAAGCGGATGCAGCTGTTATAATTGTGAGCATCTACTTTGGCTTGCTGTGGTCAATTAATTAACCAGAGCGGCTTTCTTTTTTATACTATTTCTTTTCATAATATTGGTTGGTTTGGGTCTATGCGTCAATCTTCTGCTCTTGATATTCTAAAAACAGGTCAAAACGTCTTTTTGACTGGCTCAGCAGGTTCAGGTAAGACGTATACCCTCAATCAATACATCGATTATCTGCGCGCTCGCCGTGTACCGGTTGCAGTCACAGCCAGTACCGGTATCGCTGCTACCCACATGAACGGCACGACGATTCATAGTTGGTCGGGTATTGGTATCAAAGATGAGCTGAGCGACCGAGATTTGACCAATTTATCTCGTAAGCAGTTTTTGGCAGACAGATTAAAAGACACGGCAGTACTGGTCATCGATGAGATATCGATGCTACATGCCAAGCAGCTCAACTTAGTCAATCAAGTACTCAAGCATGTCCGCAAAAACGACAAAGCCTTTGGCGGCATCCAAGTCGTCGTCGCAGGAGATTTTTTTCAGTTGCCACCGATTGGTAGTAAAGGCGAGAGCAATCGTGAAAAGTTCGCCTTTATGTCTGAGGCGTGGCTCGATGCCAAATTTCATATTTGCTATCTGTCAGAGCAGCATCGACAGGTTAGCGAAGCGGCAAATGGCGGTTTAGACTTAGATGATATTCTCAACCAAATCCGTCGTCAGGAAGTGACCTTTGAGGCGATTGCCGCTTTAGAGAATACTTACGATCAAAGCGTCGATATCAAGCGTACTCGCCTGTACACGCACAATCTCAATGTCAATAAGATTAATGACAAGGAGCTGGCACTGTTAGACGGTGAGATGATGCGTTTTGAAGCCACAACCACGGGCGATAGTAAGCTGGTTGAAACCTTAAAAAAGACCGTACGTACTCAAGACGAGTTGGTTCTCAAGGTGGGCGCCAAGGTCATGTTTATCAAAAACAATGCCGAGCTTGGGGTGTCCAACGGGACGATGGGTGAGCTGATTGGTTTTGCTGCGGTCAAAATAGAGGATAAGGAAAGTAGTGACGCGTTAATCGAAGACGATAGCAGCGATGACATTGATGAGGAAGCTGCTGGCGAAAAAACGGCAAAAGCTAAGAAGTCCGCTGCTAAAAAAGACAAAGAAAAGCCAAAGTCGAAGAAACCAACGACCCAGAAAATGCCTGTCGTGCGGCTTAATTCAGGACGAGAAGTCATCGCTGAGCCTGAGGAGTGGATCATCGAAGATGAGACGGGTGAGGTGCTAGCAAGTTACTTACAAGTACCGCTGTGTCTGGCATGGGCGATCACCATTCACAAGTCGCAAGGCATGACCCTCGATGCCGCTGAGATTGATTTATCGCGTACCTTTGAGTTGGGACAAGGTTATGTGGCCTTATCACGTCTCAAATCGCTGGCAGGATTGCAGCTACTGGGTATGAATGATATGAGCTTGCAACTTGATCCACTGGCACGCGGCGCAGACAAGCGGTTTTTGGTCCTGTCTGAAGAGGCTGATGCCAACTATGCGATGCTGGATGAAGAAAGTATGCAGCAGGCGCATGAGAAGTTTGTTTTAAAGTCAGGTGGTACGCTCAGTCAATCCGTGATTGACGCCTATGCCGCGCTGCAAAAAAAGCGCCGCGAACAGCAACAAGCGCAAATCGATAAAAAACAGAAATTAGGCAATCAAGTCTCTGACAAATCAGAGAGCACTTTGCTTGCAACCAGAGTGCTATTAGAAGAGAGCTTGACTATTGCGGAAATCTCGCAAGCGCGTCAACTATCGCAGTCCACCATCATGCGCCACATCGGCGAGCTAAAATCACAAGATCCAAGCCTTGCCTGCGATCATCTGCGTCCAGAGGATGAGGTCATGACAGCGGTTGGCAACGCTTATGTCGCCATCAAAGTTGCCAATAACCCAAACGATTTTAATGATGATGGCAGTATCAAACTGCGTCCGATATTCGATCATCTCAAGCAAAGCATTGACTACAACACCATTCGTTTGGCATTGATTTTTATCACGCCATAGTTTGTTATGACAAGATAGTTTGTTATGACAAGATAGATTTTACGACACTGTCGGTTTTTTGAACAAAAAATATTGAACCAACTGTTAGAGCACGTCTAAAGCGACAACGCCCATTCTTTATATCCCTTTATAGCGATATCTTTTATGCCTGATTTTTCTAGCGCCACTTATCAATTGACCTCTGACCCAATAGCGGCGACCTATCGTACCACTGGTGAGCACTCACAGCCATTGAGAGTGGCTATTAATGGTTTTGGTCGTATCGGGCGCAATGTACTGCGTGCCTTGCTAGAGCGCTTTGAAGTATTAGGACGTGCAATCCATGTCGTCGCGATTAATGACTTGGCACCAGCAGATATTTTGTTGCATTTATTAAAATTTGATAGCACGCATGGTCGCTTAAGCCGCTTGGGGGTCAGTGCTGATATTATCGAGAGCGGGGCCGATAATGAGCATAAAACTCAGCTCTGTCTCACCAAAAACACTTTGACTTATTGTATCAATATGCTTTCAGAACCCAATCCACAAAACCTACCTTGGCAGTCGCTAGGGGTCGATGTGGTACTAGAGTGCACCGGTCACTTTCGCTCGTATGAGCAAGCGATGCTGCACATCCATGCAGGCGCACAGCAGGTGATCATCGGTGCAGCGCCATTCGATAATGTGGATGCTTGTATCGTTATGGGGGTCAATACAGATGCGCTCATGCTTGATTTACCGATTATCTCCAGCGTTTCTTGTACCACGCAGGCATTGGTGCCGCTGATTGACACATTGGATAAAGCGTTCGGCGTCAAGTCCGCTATGATGACAGAGATTCATGCGGTTACCGCCGATCAGACGGTGCTCGATCAAGCGCATCGAGATCCCAGACGGGCGCGTGCTTCTGGCTACAATATTATCCCAACGACCTCGAGTAGTATTGCTGCGACGGAGCGGGTATTGCCAGCGATGGCGGGCAAAATAAATGGACATTCAATACGGGTGCCCACCATCGATGTGGCAGCGATTGATGTGACCTTTGTATTTGATACGCCAGAGGTCAGCGTTGATATTATCCGTGACGTCCTTCAATCTGCCAGTCAGACGCATTTACGTGACATCATGGCTTATACGGATGAGCCATTGGTCTCTAGTGATTTTATTCATCAAACTGAATCGCTTATCATAGATGGTCAGCAGCTCATGCAGGTAGGCGAGCAGTACAAGGTTTTTGCGTGGTACGATAATGAATGGGGTTATGCCAACAGACTGCTCGATATGTGCCTGCATCTGGCCTCAAGCAAGCGATAAACCAGTGGTTCAAAGGTATTTGCAAATTAATTGAATTTTTTTAGATTAGGGGCTTGCATTATAAAAGTATATCTATATAATGATGCACCAATGGAGACGTGGCAGAGCGGTTGAATGCACCGGTCTTGAAAACCGGCAAGGGTTCATAGCCCTTCGAGAGTTCGAATCTCTCCGTCTCCGCCAAATGCTAAAAAGCCCCAATCAGTGATGATTGGGGCTTTTTTTATGGTATATTTTATAAATACTGGACGACAGGCTCTATAAACCTCATAAAAGTGTAATTTGCGAATTTATTTTGCACTAATTTGTAGTTCATTCTGCACTAAGTTTTTATAAATTATTCTGCACTAGGTGTTCCATTCAAAAAAAATAGTGCGATGACATAAATGCCTCGCACCACTACTATATAGTTAATAACTATAGCTCATGCCTGATACTCTTTAAATAATTCTCAAAAAGCAGCAAACCCAACGGCGCTAATTTATCCTGCCAAAGTGATTTGATAGTATCGTTATTATCTATCTTTACACTAGCTTGATCAACAACCACACCCGTGTCCCACCCATCATCTAACTGGTATAAAGAGCCACCTGTCACAACTTCACCTGCATTAAAGGCATCGGCGATAGCATTTTTCCCTTTATAAGCTGGCAAGAGACTTGGATGATAGCCTACAGCACCAAGTCTAGCCTTAGCTCGAGCATCAGCATCCACAAAGCAGTAAGCATGTGCCATCAATATCACGTCGATGCCATCTGGTACTGCGTTTGTCATCAACGTTTTACTATGAGTAGTCACGGGGATAGCTAACCTATCAGCCAGTATCGCCGTTCTATCATCAATACACGGTACTGATACTAATATGACCTCAATACTATCTATATCAGTGCAACGCTTAAGCAGTTGCTCAGCTAACCATTTTTGACCGACTATCATCACTTTAATCATAGTCAGCCCCTAAATAACGAAATCCTTGTACGGCGCGAAAGTGGCCGCCGTATTTACCACCAGCAGTGAGCGCGCGGGAAGCTCTACCACCATGTAGCTGCCCGCTAATCTGCGTCCATTTCGGATTGCGTCTTAGAGCAGTCGCCAAGTTTGGATGGCTAGTGTGAAATATAGTACGCAATGGCTTGTTATAACGATTTTCAGCATTTAACCAGTGTTCACATACCTGATTAAGAAAACGCATACCGATGCCTGCACCTTGCCACTCAGGCATTACTACCAGTCGACATGCTCGTGCTTCGATGAGACCAGGGCGCGTTGAGACTGCAAGATGAGCGACTAGCTCTCCATCGACTACAGCCACATAGTTGGTAGCAGCAATCATAAGTGGCATTTTTAGATAGTGATGCGGCTCAAACAAGTGCCAAAACTGCCAGTTGGTTTGATAGATTTCGAATGTAATAGGTGGGCGTTGCCAAAGACGCCCCCGTGTAAATTCACCTTTGGAGGTGTCATACACCCAATCTGGCTGTAGCCAATCAAGCACATCATAATGGCAGGTTAAAAGTACCGCCTGCTTACCTTTTGTACGACGCCAAGACTTTGCAAAGGCATTAGCCCCGATACAAGCAATCTGACGATCAACGACACTACTAAATTCATCTATGATTAGTCGTTCAGGCTCATCGGCTAAAGCACGAGCAAGATTGGCACGGAATTGCTCACCATTACTCAGCACATGATATGGTCGTAGCCATGCGGGTACTGTACCTAGACCGACTGCTGAAAGACACGCGGTGGCATCATCAATACTGCCATCGACGGCTATCTGATCAATGATGGGTTTTGTCTTATCCCATTTGGGGCTATGGATAGGAGTACCGCGCCATAGCTTCTTACCGATACTCGTTTTACCAGTGCCTGAGCCACCGACAATGACGCCAATCTGCCAATCATTGTCTTCAATGGGTAGGTCGGCAGTGATATGGACGTTTGCGCCTTGCTCAACATTGAACAGGCTTTTAATACGAGCGGCTCGATAGCTATCGTGATCAGTACACTGATGATGGATATCAATCTTCATACGACCACCACCTTAAGGCTATAGCCTTGCGTGTTAAGTTGATCGTACACATATTTTTGATGAGATTCATCATCACAATTTACGATGACACCAAACTTAGGCTTATATTTAAAGCCATTTTTAGCAGGTGCTTTTGGGTCGACCTTTTGAGTCTTTTTGCGTGTGGCCACGAGATATTCCTTGTTTAGTTTGAGACTCGTGGTCTTCTGTTTTGCTGAAATTAGCGGCGTTCTCGACGCTCAAGAGATTAATAGTTTTACAACGGCTACATTTGATAGATAGTTTGTCAAAATTGCCGATTTTGAGTAGTTTTTTGCCACACTCTTGGCATGAAATAAACTGCATAATTTTTCCTGTGCTTAGCGTTAGAATCGCGTTAGATTCTGTGTTAAACTCCGCTCGCTGTGTACACGGCGGCGGAGCCTCGGCTTTGCGACAGGTACTGTCTGTCAAAGAGTGGTAATATAATGCTCCAACATTTTATTACCGCTCCGTTTTCTTTATTCAATCCGTTCCCAGCAATCAAGTGTCTTAGATGGTTGCATGTTATTGTGAGCCTGACCACCACCAGTATTACTTGTAACGACATTAGCTTCCATACCGCTCGTATTCTGTGTACCAGCACGTATATTGCCGTCGATATTGCCCGAATGAATATCAGCGGTATGACCATGACTTGGCATTTCTTCTACAGTCAAAATATGCTCATGCTCGCCGTACTCTTTACCATGTGTCCTAAAATCTATATGATCCTCAGGATCATCTGAAAAACCAACCGCCACACGGCCCTGTAGTGCTCGCTCCCATGTGCCATAGCCTTTATATATAGCAACCTGATCGGCAGTCTCAAAGTGCTCTGTCGTCCAAAACAGCTCCCCTACTTGTGTGTCCTCGTATGTGCGTAACTCAAGATCTTCTAAACGCCTACGATCCGCCTTAATCATTTCTTTATACTCATTAATAGCATCTTGGAGCACTTTCTTTTCGCCAAAATTCTGTACTAGCGCTTTAAGTAACTGACCGTTATCTGATTTATCAAGCGTCAACCCCAAACCCTCAATGACTCCTGCGACCTCCTCCTGAAGCGCATTAGACCATTCAGGTGTGAAATAAGTCGCGTCCTGATTGGGCAGATCGCTATTATCACTGAAGCCCGTTTTACCCTCGCCGTTGGCGTCAGCGCGGGCGGTAGCCGAATCTATACGATGCATAGTGTGTCCTTATTTTATATCAAGCCGGAGCGATGCCGGTAGGTAGTTTTTAGATAAGCAGTCCATATCAGCTTTGATAGGTTTGGCAAGGGTGAGCGTCACGCGAAAGCGCAATCGCGCCGTATTAAGCGGATCGACACACGACCCTAAACATTGCATAGGCACGTAAGTTTGCACTGCAAGCACGGTCTGATTGTAGCGAGCAAACAGCTTGTAGAGACCCGCTAAATTAAGCAGTACGTGCCCTTCACGTTTGACACGCTCAATCTCGGCGCGTCGATCATCGATTGTATTGCCGACATCACTTTGACCACACAATAATGGCAATCCGTACTCACGCTCAAACTCATCAATCAGCTCATCTGGTATGCCATTTAATACCGCAAAAATACGCGCAGCTGACACCTTGACCAACTCTAACGCTTTGCTATGTGCTACTATATCTTTATATATAACTGTCTTATGGCTATGGTCATATGCCCCATATGGTAGGTGTTGCATGAGCGCATCTGCTATTTTGTTTGTCTCACTCATGAGGTCACCATGACATTGGCAGGGCGTATCCAGCCTACTTGCTCCATACTGACGGTGGGGTTGACATTGACATTTGGCGTTAACTGCACATCAATCATGCCTTCTACAGCCATAATAAGACTATACAGCACCGCTGCTTTGTAGCTCTCAGCGGGTATCATTGCTTTTAGATAGTCATTGATGATTGCGCTAATCTCACCCGTATTAACATTAACGCCTGTGATTTTGGCGGTCACATCAAACGCAATAATGGTAGGTTTAAATGTACGGACGTCTTCCCAAAATGCGGTAGTGTCTTTTAAAACTTGCTCAGATTGAGCCAGTAAGCTGTCGCTTGGTAAAGTTGCCCCATCCGCACCTTGTGCGGTGATGGCGACATCAACGCTACCAGCGCCGCGACGTAAGGGATAAACGTAAGCATTAGCGACACCAGACACACCCAATACTGCCTGACGTAAGTCTTCAGTGCGTGACAAACTTTTACCCAGCTTTTTCTTGTTCCAGAGCCTTGAGCGCCATCGCTCAAGGCTTTCTCCGTCTGATCCACCGCTGATTATATCTACACCTGCTATACTTTGTAGTCCCGCGACTGGTGATACCCATCTCAACGTGCCAGTGACATTAAAGGCCGCGCCGTTATTGCTTGCTTGCACTGGTACAGCCACCTGTTTTTTAGCAGACAAAGTGGCATTTGTAGTGGTCTGCCAATAGCGCCCAAAACCATCTGTCAATTTGCTACCAACGGGCAAGATGATCCCATCAGTGTTACCTGAAGCCCATACCTGACCCGTTGCTGTCGAGCCACCAAGACGGGGCAAATCCAGCTCATCGGCGTGTATATAGAGGTAAGGCTCATCTGCCGTCTGAATAAAAAGCTGTTTTAAAATATACTCTTGATGACTGTATAAGCCCTCAGCAACTGCCGCTGTGGCTGATGCGCGCACGTCTGCATCGGAATCACGCTGGGGCAGTATGCCAGTTTGATTGACATACTCTTGCATGATGACGGCTTTGATATTGCTATATTTAGGGGTTTGATACATTATCCAGCTACCTGTACGTTAATAGATGTATTAGTGGCACTACCGTCCGCTTGTACCAATTCAGCTTTTATTAATAAATGGCCTGACTCAACATTGCCCGCAGTCACAATAATATTGTTTAGATAGTAAGGCGCTCGTAATGGTTCTAACGCTTGTTTTGCCCATGCTAGTGCTTGCCTACGCATACGTGGTATATCTTTGCTACGCCTAAGCTTGTGCAATTCACTACCTAGCGTACTATCACCAAAATACGACCCTTTTGGCGTTAATAAGCGCAAATAGGCCGCTTCTGCTAGTGCTTGAGTACCTGTAAATGGTGGCGCGTTAATACCATCCAGTGTGTAGTCATTAGTGATTTGGTCAAATCGCATCAGCAGCTCCCATTAGTACAGTTGGCGGTGATGTGCCTTCAGCTGTATGACCGTGTATATTGTATGCCCCGCGCATGATTTGCATAGAGCCAGCTTTGTCTGATACATCGCCTGTGGCTTTGATATCGCCATCAACTTCTAGGCTGACATTACTTTTTATTTTGTCTTTAAGCAGTCTTAGTTCCACGCCGTGCTGGTTATAGACTACTGTTTCGCCATCATTCAGCTCAATCGCCACAGCATCATTGCCAGCAACAATCACAAAATTACGCGCGCGACCTTGCATTGGTAGCATGACCACCTCAGCATCTTCAGGTAGCCAACTGGCAAACCCTACCTGCTGATACAGCGGTACATCATCGACCAGTTCACCGCTCAAGCCAAGCACCTGCAACGCTTTATTACCAGTACGCTTGATCGTACCAATAATTGCCTGACGGACGATTGGTGCTTGTTTAAATGGGTTCATGCCTTACTCACTTTTTAATCAGATCAGCGTACTTGACTGGTTGCATCCAGTCATCCGTGCGTTTGAGCCGCAGCTCAGTAGTTTTGCCATTGGCGCGTGACAACTGTAATGTACGCCCATAAATTACCCAGTCGCCAACAGCGCGCGTCAGAACATTACTATCAAAGCTTACTTCCCACCCTGTTTGCCACGGCTGACCGTTGTGCGTCCAACCTGATACTGGTAGCGTTAAGTCCGTCGCATCCAGCCAAGCATCAGCCATTGCTTTAGCAGCGAATTTCTCCGCTTCGGCTTGTGTGTCTGAGCGACTATCGTTAATGATGCGGTGGCGTTTGAGCGCCATGCGGTCACTTGTCACTTTTGCTTTAAAGTTTTTGCCCTTGTCATTTTGACCTACGATCTCAATTGTGCTGAATGCGTTTGAGATGTCATATTGATAGTCAGCATCGAGTACGTTGTTTTGCTCGTATCTATCGTCGTTGTACAGATAAAATTTAGGCTTAACGGCTGGCTGTGGCACATCAAATGGA
Organism: Psychrobacter sp. PSP; assembly: GCF_024085615.1. Taxonomy (NCBI): domain Bacteria; kingdom Pseudomonadati; phylum Pseudomonadota; class Gammaproteobacteria; order Moraxellales; family Moraxellaceae; genus Psychrobacter; species Psychrobacter sp. PSP. The sequence continues at coordinate 229,897 of NZ_JABLTF010000015.1, read as the reverse complement.
TTGCCGATCATCAACTGACCATCAGCTGATAGCCAAACATACTGACCACTTGCTTGTGCCGCCGCTGTTAGCACGTCCCATACAGACTCGCCAATATCCACACCTGTTTTACCTTTGAGCCAGTCCTGTTGCACCTTGCCAATAGTGATAGGCAAATTTGCCAAATCACCGCCTGTCACATAGCGTTTTATTAGCTCTGACAGACTAAGATTAGCAGCGGCATCGATGGGTGCGTGACAATCAATCAGCTGTCCTGCTAGGTCACGCCCTGATAGATTTGTGCTAAGTCCATTACGACCAATACGCTGACCAATTCGGTCTAAGATGCCTGTTAATACCGTTTCACCGTTACAGCTCACCGTGCAGTTAGACCCACCTTTGACATAGTCAGGTAGTACGTCTTGCTCAGCATCAAACCAACTAAAACTAAACGCATCAGCAGGCACACCAATATCACTATCGACACTTAGATCGTCCCATGTCGAACACACCACGCCGTCGATATGTAGTGCCATTTTTTCTGTGTCGTTATCGGGCATAGCATGACACCTGTATGCCTGCGTCAATGACAGATGCATCAACCAGTCCACGATTGAGCCGCGACAGCTCATCCGCGCGCGTATGGTCAGCGTATAGTAGATGAGCCAATAGACGCCAAGTACACGGCACTGTGACTGTGTGCTTAGTTAGTGGCGGACGACTATTAATCGTAGCGTCAGTCAATGCTTGCAGTTGGGCGGCTGCTTTTTTTAAGTCACGAATGATAGGTGTAATATCTTTATTAACGACAGGCAACGATTGGTCATTTTGTGTACTATCATCAGCGCGCACCTGATCGATTGCCTCTTGTATCTGTTGGCGCGCCTCATCATTGATTGCAATCAAATCACTTGGCGTTAGGGTAGGGTTGCGCTGTTCTTCCTTTAGTATTTCAATGACACCGCGACTAGTCATTGCAGCTGGTAGTACTTGCCCTGTTCTGCGTAGCGGTGGCACATCACTGTCACCAAACACATCGCCAATAGCTTTGATACGGTTAAACAGACGACGCCAGTTATTCATTGGATCATAGTCCAGCGGTAACATCTTAACGATACCGTCCACATCACCTACGATACCGCCTAGCCATACTGGCGGATTAAGTAAATCATCTACACGTACCAGATTTGTGCCAAGATTCGTCCGTACCTCACGCAGTTTGCTACGTATGGTTTCAGGGATACTACGAGATTGCGCAATAGCCGCCTCAGTGCCAATAGCATCAAGCTGCTCTTGATAAATAGCCAGCTCCTCCGCTGGCGCTGACAAGATAATACTGTCCGCTGCTTGGCTAGGGGCGGGCATTGGTTCAGGGGTGAAGTGCTGAATATTCCGTTTTGAGCCACTTACAATAAACTGTAGCTCAATCGTACAGCCGTCTACGATGTCACTATCGTGCTTGACTCTATAACTTGCGCAAATAGCCTCTTGTGCGCCAAATACTGGATGTATTAGTTCACCGTTGCCTTTGGCATCCAGCGCGTTGAGTAAGTTTTCTAACGCTTGCTCATAGTCCGTGCCGTCTATGATGGCAGTCATACTTACGTTTTTAGGGTTATTACCCATATCAAAAATATCGGCATCATTGGCATACGGTGCTTGATGAGTCGCCAGCGCCTTATCTTGGCTGTCATCAACGCCAAAATATTCAAACTCGACACCGCGAAAGGATGCGTCATATAAATTTTCTTGCCATGCCATTTATGCGCTCGCAATACTTGTCAGAAAGTAAGTTTATTATGGAACAACGGAGCAGGGGCTTATAGGTGACAAAGTTCCGAGAAACCTAGTTTTTTGTTTTATAGTTTGGGGTTGATGCGGTAGGATAAACAATTATCTGTTAAAGAGAGCGTAAATATGTCAATTGAACAATACGATCATCAAGAAGTAGTAAGACAGACTGTAGCTAAATTATCTTTGCGCTTAGCGAAGGGCGCTGATAGAGCTGGTTTGAGTCATCCCTTAGACGAAGCTAGCGCCAAAGGTTTACTAAAAGCTATGGTAGAGCGAGGCGTGATTTATTCAGCTGATGAAGTGTCTTATATTGCCCAGTATGAATTTCAATGGAATAAGAAACACGCTGATAAACTTGGCAATTTTGCAGAAAAAATTAGCAATGGTGGTAGAGTCCAAGGTGCTGATACTGAGTTAGGAAAGAGCATGGCAGCTCAAATTTTTCAAAAGCTAGATGATTTATCAGCACCTAAATAGGATTAAAGATGAACATATATGTACTTTTAGGAATTTGGTTGGTACTTTGGATCGGTGGATGGTGGATAGCAAAAAATAAAATTAAGGCTAAACAGCCGATAGGTATGGGTTGGTTAATCAGTTTGCCTTTTCTGATAGTTTGGATGTTAGTTGCAGGATATTTTCAAACAGAACAAACGTTACCAGTAGAGCCAGTTAGCGCAGCAGTCGTAGAGTCTGTGGCGAAAGAACCTGCGCCCGCTACAATCCCCACCATCCATACAGACCCAAAAATGGCACTCAATTATGCAAATAATCGTTTAGTTAGTTTGAAGAGTGATTACGCCAAAAATGCAGCGCTTTATCAAGATAAAGACGCTCAAGGCTTACTTAGTATTCGCGGTGAGTTAATAGACGCTATGAATGCCAATGAATATGAATACCCTTCTGAGATGCGCTATTTTATGGGTTGTGACCAAGCTTACCAGTCTTTAGTTTCTCTAAATCATTACTACCGAGGCGAATCTATACATCAAGACGGTCATAATTTAGAGACGATAGCAAACCATGAAAAAGACTATGAATACTGGTTAGGCTTGTGTGAAGATAACATCCAATCCAGCTCAGAGCTTTAACGATAAGGTCCAAACTTACCGCGCTTGGTTTGCTTACCAATCTCATCCATCATATTCATGGCGGTGCTGTGCCCACCAATAGTGATCGTTGGGTTAAAGGTCGGTACAGGTTTAGCGGCGATGTTAGATAAATGAGCAGTCATAATTCCTAGCTGCGTAGACATTTGCGATTGTATTTGCTTAGTTTGTGCTTGCTCATTGACCATTTGCTCTTGCTTTTGTTTTGTCTGCTGCTGCTCAGCGATCATCTGATCGTATTTAGCATTGGCATCAATAGCCGCCTGTGCCTCGTTATTACCAGCTGCTGCTAATACATGAGCGATAGCCGCTCCTATTTTATCAGCGACGACAGTGCCCTCAATGAATGTCTCATTGATACCCGTGCCAGCCGCATAACCCACAGCCCCAGCGGCAGCAACAGCTCCGCCGACTTTTGCAAATTTAGCCGCTCCAGCAAGGCCACCAGCCACGCCACCACCGCCTGCCATTCCCAATGCACCGCCTACCGTACCAGCAGCCCCAATCGCCGCTAGTGCAAGACCTGCACCATAGGCGGCTGTCGCTAGTCCTTCATGCTTTTCCATAAAGCCGCCAAGCAATTGGTTAAAACCGCTTAGCTGCTCATTGACCTGTTTATATAAACCATAGTTGATATTAAGCTGCTCTTGCTGGCGATCCATTGCCGTTGCCCACTCATCACCTTTAAACAGTTCATGAAGCCCATCAACTGTACCACCTGCGTTATCTAAGCCAGACTTAATACGTTCATTCTCTGAGCCGTTAGTACTGATCGCAAGCGCTGCCATTAGTGCCTGTCTATCAGCGATGACCTCACCTAAATTTGAGCCTTCCAGCATTGTGCTCATCTGTTCATAGAGCGCTTTAGCTTCTTGCCCTTTTGCATTACCCGCTTGCTTCTTAAGCGCTTGATATTGCGAGTCGCCAGCCAGTTGGCGTTCAAGTAAGCTGACAAACGCATCAATCTGGTCCACACCTTGTAATTTTTGCTGGCGTGCGTACGCCGACCAGTCGAGTCCTCCGCCTTGTGATTTTGGTAGTTGTGGGTCACCAGCCTGTGGTTCAATTTGCTTATTTATTTGCTTACTAAATTCACGCGAGCTTATTTTCTGCAATAGATTAACGACATTGTTACCTGCCTCATCTTGATTACCAGCCGTATTGATAGCAACCTGATTAAGCGCTACAATCTTTTTTAGACCATCAACTCCCCCATAACCCGCAGCCTTAGCAAGCGGTAATTGGCGGCTGAGGTACTGCGCCATAGTGTCATACTCAAACCCACCCAATTGTCCACCAGCCACAGCGATATCTTGTCCAAGCGATATCTGATTAGGGTCTAATCCAAAGTTTTTGAGCTGTAAAGTCACAGCGGCAGCGTCTGGCGCGGTCGCACCCGATACAAACGACGCACGTTGTGTGACACCCAGCACTTGTTTGACTGATGCCAAATCATACGCACCGCTTGCGATAAGCGTATCTGCCGCCTCAAGTGCGCCCTCACGTGTACCACCACCGCTGCGTACGGCGGACATCACGGTTTTGTCCAGCTCAACCTTGACCAGCTTGCGATCTGCCACCGTCATACCTTTGCCATAGGTAGCAGTACCTGAGGTACGTGCAAGCTGCTCATCATACGTGCGTGCAGGCTTAATTTGACTATTAACGATAGCGCCCGCCGCGACAGCACCGCCGACCACCGCGCCTGCTGTCTGCATCTTACCCATCAATGTCGATGACGTGCGCAGCTCACCATTAAGCCTGCGCACTTCCTCGCGCATCCGTTGGTGTGCTCGGCGAATGTCATTAGCTGATGCTGTGCCCGACGTGCGCAAGCGCCGATAAGCGCGCTCTTGATTGCGTATCTCATCGCGTATTTGTTGCTGTGTACGCAATCCCATGCGCTGCATATCATTAATCGTGCGCGTGTCACGGCGCTGCTGCGCGGCAATACGCCCCAGCTCACCCGCCGCATTACCAGTCAGCAATAATCGTAAACTAACGGTTTGAGTAGACATAAAAACGCCCTATGTAGTGGTTTTTGATTTACGACGAGCAGCAACCAATTTACGTGGTGCGGCATTGGATGCAGGAGGCGGTGGTGGTGTGGACACAGGATTCGCTAGATTGTTTGCTGGTTGTTTAGACTTAGTGACATTAGGCGATAATCCGAGCATATCTAACGCCATATCGACGGGCATACCCCACGCTTGATCGTAGGGCACGCCCATTTTGACCAGTAGCCCGACTAGGCGGACTTGGTTGCTTGCTCGCGCTCTTTTTTTTCCAGTGCTATGCGCGCAATTTCCAATCGCTGTCCGTCTTGACGGCTGGCGCTATCCAGCTCATCATATGTGAGCGCACGACCCAGCGCAGGTACGTGTGTCATTGTGGCGAGATCGACCAGCACTTGTAAGTCTGTCTCACGAGCATTCATAGACGCCGCATAGCTTTGTCCGACGGTGATAGGTGTTAGCTCAATATCGTGATAACGCTTGCCATCGACTAGGATGCCGACAGGCAGTTTGACAAACTCACACAAAGTGGTCGCGGACTGAGTTTCTTTTTCTGCTGACATGATTTATCCTTGATTTTATTAACGTTTAGACCAGCGCTTACGCCGCGCCCTCAGTGATTTTATCCATCGCGAACATCTCAATTGAGCGCATTGCTTCACCGTCAAGCTTATAACTCTCTGATACGTCCGTTGCCTCACAGCCTGTGTAAGTCGTGCGGTGACCACCGTCCAGCGACTCAATCGTGATACGACCGTCTTCAATATTTGCCCAATTGATATCACCTGATTCGGGGATGATGACTTCTACTGATAGCGTGATAGAGCTTGTCGTTTTGGTTTTTTTGCGGGTGCGGCCTTGACGGTTCATTGTTGCGACAGGCTTCTTACCCGTCACAAACTTAGGGCTGACACTCGCACAGTCAAACTCTCTACCGTCGACTGTGAGCACGATTGTGCCGACTACATCTGCTTCACTCATGGGTTATCCTTAAATTAATAAACGTCTAGCGTAGTGTTAATAACGTGCATACCGCGTACCTGAGGAGCGTTTAAAAAAAGCATTGCTTTTTTAGCTCCGCAAGGGAAATCCTTTAAATAGGATTTCCAAGCGCGTGAATTTAGTACACGTCCAATGTCGTGTTAATAACGTGCATACCGCGCACCCAATGCGACGGAATACGAGCATCTACCGCTGTTTTATCAGTAGTGCTTTGCATAACAGTCAGCTCATTTTTGGTAGCGGCCACGTGCTCAAGTATTTCAGCATCATCCATCTTTAGACAACGGTCAAGAAATAGGCTGCGTAAATCCCGACGAGACGCATCAGTATTTTTGCGGCGTGGATTTGCTGCTACTGCTGCACGTAGGTCACGGCGTACGTAGCGCAGCACCAACGCACCATTAATATCCAGCAGGAGATCATCCGCTTGACCAGTCACTGGATTGGTGCGGTACGTACTGATTAATCGCACAATCTCAGGCTTGCTGTCATGACCGACGTTGACCATCGCCACACCGTCATTTAAAGCTTGCTCGATGCGCGTTTTGGTTAAACGTAGACTGCCATCGACCACAGGCAGCGCGGGCAGTTTGCAGCCGTTAAAGGGGAGGGCGGGATCAGCCTCGCTTGCGATAGTCGCAGCGATACTGGCTGCCAGCTCAGGCTCAAAGCCAATCGCACCGTGATAGCAGACTGCAATGATGCGGTAGCAGCTCGCAACCGCAGGATAAGCCGCAAAAGCGGTGGCCGCGTCTACATCATCAAACGGCACGATAAGAATGGCATCGTTTTGCTCAGTTTTTGATGATACAAAATCTAAGTGTTCAACCCATGCATTTGCTGTCGCTTCGTCTATGATTGGGCTATCTAACGCAATGATTGAGTGCCCGTGTGGGGCTAGGTTTTCTATTGCAGCCATAATTTTCCCTTATTAATTGGTTAGGAATAAAAATCGATTTGCAGTGCTCATACCGATTACGTTCAGCTTTAAAGGTTCATCATCTGACTTTGTTGTGTCAGTTAAAAGTACATGCTCAGCACCATAACGCTCGCGCTGTAAGCGGTAGCACAGACGATTGTGATCAGTCACATAAGCAAAAATAATGTCGCTGTTACCGATATTAAATTTACGCTTATCATCAAGCGACAAGCGCGGATTGGTGATATTCGGGTATAGTGTCAGCACGTTTTTAGCAGCGCTTGCGTCGTACCAATACAGCTTAGCTACGCCATTTTCGACGTATGCAATCGTTGGACGCATGTTCTGATCAAAGCTAAAGCTCATCTCAGTGACATCACCTGCAAACGCTAAGACTGCGACTGGCTCAGCACCGCTACGCTGTAGATAGATACCTTTGCCTTTGACATAGCCATACCAGTAGTACTGCATAGGTTCACTGGTATCAGATAGTGCGATACCGCCAAGCTCCCAACACTTTGTCGCTGTCTGTGACTTATTGCGAGGTGGCAAAAACGAGGCACTATCAAGCTCAGTCAGTGTGTTGTCGGGCAACATTACAATTCGCCCTCGTAACGACCCCAGCTAACTTCAAATACCAACTCAGCAACTTGAGTGTTGTTTTTTGAAATTCCCGAATTATCTGAGACTTTACTGTATTCAATTTGGAAGAATCCCATGCTGGTTAACAGTAGAAACGTCTTTATAATCCCGTTTGCGGCATCAAGAGGTAAGGCGCAACGTATAACGGCCTTATAACTGCCTTGTACATAGTTATCTATTGGCAGCGTTCGTGAGTCGCCTGCATACCAAATACTTGACCCATTAGGTCCAGCTGTGAAATCACCTAATGACCCGTTGTATATTGCATGTCCAGCATTGCCTGCATTGGTACGCATGACTTGACCAACATCATTTTTATATGAATTACTACCACCTAAGCTGGTGCCACCAACACCTGCCATCCTAACTGTATAGTTGTACTCAGTAGAAACCCCGTCCCCATCGGTGAGATTGATTTTTCCAGTTTTATCAATAAGAGAAAACACTCGCCATATTTTATATTGGACTTGTAAAGTTTCACCTTCATTTATTGATATGGTAGTCGGTGCGCCATTTGCATCTTTTATCAAAGCTCTTGTGCATAGATAATATTCAGTAGCACTGCCATATTGACTAGCAAGACCAATCTCTGAGATATTTACACTTTCTAAATTCAAAAATTGATAAGTGTAAGTAGAGCTGTTTTTATATAAGTCACCATCTCTATCGGCATCGTAGTCGTGAGAGTTAGTAACAGCCAATATACTATTGTTTGCAGCAATGAAATCATCCAAAGAGGTTTGAGTTGGTGCAGGGATACTATTCCCAGAACCCAATAAACAATGAGCACGCATATCAGTGCCATTTCCACCCCCAAAGTAATCTAATCCTTGGTTGAGTATTAAGTTTTTTTGAAAACCTGTGTCTAACTTTGTAGTCCCATCAGCGTTTTTAACAATGCAGCGAAACTCACCTGCCATTTGAGCTAACATTTATAACTCCTTAATTTAATTTAATGCTTAGAGGTTTAGCTTCAGTTGTATAAACGGTATCTTTTTCAGTGCTGTAACTGATTAAAGTTTTTTTGATATTAATCGTTAAAGGTTTAACAATGGCTTCGTAGGTGCTGTTATCTTCTATAATAAGGCTTCTTAACAATGACTTCATTTCTACGCTTAAAGGCTTTGCATTACTTATATAAGATTCTTTACCGTCAAAAAATTTACTCTGCAACAGTGCTCTAAAGGTAATATCTAATGGCTTGACGGTTGATTCATACGCATCACTGCCAATCGTTGTGTCTTTTAATATCCGTCTAATCGAGATGTTTAACGGCTTAACTGTGGGCTGATAAGCATCTTCTTTTTCAACCAAAGCTGGGTATGGCTTACTTGCCCATAGCCGCCGTGTTACTTTCCCACCGTCTCAACACGCACCCCCTGCGATATACTCAAAGCAGCCGCCATCATACGACCCGCTTTAGAGTCAGCACCGCTCACAATATCCGCTGATGCTGTATCGTAAATAGGTGTGGGATTTGAAGGCGCAGCAGTGTCGCCAGTGACAAAAACAATGCGATGATCTTGCGTTGGCAGACCCGTCCGCTGCGTCTGCGTATTGATGTCGGTATAGATACCAGGCGTTTTCATAGTTATTCCTTAAGCTCTTAAATTTAAAGGGGTTAAATCAATTTGGTCAGACGCTAGTACACGAGGGTCATCAGCTGCATTGCCGTTCTTATCAAAATAAATGTAGTCCATATTGATCGTTTCTATGTATGGCACATCGGCATCACGGTCTGGGTCTGAGACGGTGGTGCTCGTATGCCAGTCATACGCCAAGACACTAACCACTTGATTACTGGTCTTAGCATTAAACAGTGACGTAATTTCGCCACCATCCAGCGGATCAATAGCCAGCCCCATACGGTTGCCCAGCAGCGCATTTTCGACCAGCTCAATAAGTTGATAGCTGCCAATATTAAGCATTGTCCCATCAGCCTTAAATGCGCCCTGACGACTCGTTTCCTCACGTCGTCCAGAATTAGCAGCGACAAGCACCGTAAAGACATAATCACGCTCTCGCTTTTTTGCGCCCAGCTTTTTAGGTTTGGATGAGGATTTGAACGTTACCCAGATCGCAGGGAACGAGGCAACGACTTGCGCAAACTCATCAGGTGACTCAGCATCAAAATCGCCCGCGTAGCTCTTAATACCACGCACAAACCCACCGCCATGCGCCTTGTTATAGGCGTGTAGCGTGTCTTTGATCGCCTGTTCTATTTGAGACAGCATAATTTTCCTTAGTACAGACCATTACCAAACACACTTGGACGTCCGCTGGTCATCTGTGCAAGATTAATACTCGGTGCTGCGTTGACCTCGTTTGTGCTAGCGCCAATACCAATCTTGCCGTCGTTGACGGCTTTTAGGTTTTTTACCGCCAAGTCATAACGCTTTTCATCGCGCTCGCTGACCCGTGCATTACCTAGTGCCACGTGATAGCGCGCGACATCGCACGCCATCATTTGGACAAAGGGTGAGCCTAGCACCGTAGGTACGTTCATTTGCTTAGCAAGGTAGGCATCTACTTCTGAATTGGCAGAGACAATGGCCGCTTGTAGCTTTGACTCATTGATTTCGCCCGTGTAGGGCACTTCGGTATCGGTAATCTCTACCAAGTCCTCACGCCCAAAGCGCGTAACCATCGCGTCTATCGTTGCATAACTGCCCATTACATCACCTGTTATTAGATTAATACCGATGTCTAACGCCAGCCCTTGTATAGCGGCGTTAGATTTTTACATTCGGCGTTTACGCGTAGCCTTTTAACATCAGCTGCCAAAAACCATAACCCGCGCCGTAGCGAGCCTCAGCCCCAAACTTATAGACAGCACGCGAAAATACATCAGGCGCGTTCAAATCAGTTTGAGAAACAAATACAGGCTTCTTACGCTCTTGAATAATCAGAGCCTTGACGGGCATAGAAGTGTCTTCTAAATACCAAGTACCAGCTTTTAAATCATCAATGACCAGCAATTCAGCCGTGTTTTTGTAGATATTTTGATCACCGTTTTCTAATTTATCGGCAGTGAGCAAGGTGCGCGCAGTATCTTCAAGGTCAGGTCCGACAATCAGCAGGTTTGGTTTAACCTTTAAATTGCGGCCTTCATAATCTGTAAGCGAACGCATCTTAGTACGACCAATACCATAGCTGGCTTTTGCAGCAGCAGCAGACTCAGCAGACAGCGCTTTGTTATGTACGTTACTCATGGTTTTTTCTTGACCGTTTACAGTGACAGGATGAGCACTCGAAAAGAACGGCTTGCCGTCATAACATAGACTGGTTTGACCTTGATTGATTAACTCAGAGGTTAGCTCATCAGGCAACTGCTTGGCAGACCAGCCTGCTTGCTGGCTCATATTGTTATACTGACCAATATTGTCGTCTTCGATATCATTACGTTTGACTTCGACTGTTACTTCAAAGTCATCATTGACGATGCTATAGCCTTGCTTGGACAATTTATTGATGACTTTGTCGCCGACCCATTTACGCATACGCGGCATATTTTGTAGCCACGCATAGGTCTCTTGTGAGTTAGAGCTTGGCACGACCATTGCCACTTTCTTGTGAAAGCTCTCAGTCTTATTAAACGTATCGTTATAGACTTTCTTAAGCCCAGCCGCGATAGCATTTAGCGTTTGTGCATTGACGTTCATAGTGTGTCCTTGATGTTAGTATTAATTTGATTCATTCGTATCGCGGTGTGGATTAAGCGCCGAGTATACCCACAGGCGCACCGCCAATCTCGACCCACGCCTTACCGCTATAATCGACACCCATCAGCGTACCGACACCCAATGCCGCAGGATCACCATCAGTAAATTTGCCAACGGTATTTTTTGCGGTCAGCACCACAGTAGTACCGATATCAGCGGCAGTGACTGGATTTGTCGCATCGTTACTTAGTAAAAACTGACGATTACGCGTGATCACGATTGTATTATTGGACGCTGGTGCTTCAGGGCTAGCAGTCGTTTCAGATCGACCCATCAAGTATTTGGCATCTGCATCAGTCGCAGGCACTGCCTCTCCCGTACTATTAACCGCTACCAGCTCACCCTCAGTGATAGTGGTGATAGCAGCAATCATTAAGGGCAATGAGATACCATCGCGGTATGGTGTATTTAGCATGATTTGTCCTTTTAATAAATTAAGTTAGCAATTTGGAATAACTACTTAAGCGTTAAGCTCCGCAATCATATCGGCGTGCGAGATACCCATACCGTTTGCAACTTCGATTTGCTCAGCGGATAGTGCCGTGATCTTGCCACCCGCGACAGGATCAGGTTTGCCAGTTGTTTGCTTTTGATTAAGTGCAGCGATGACAGGCGCGTTATCTAAAAACGCTTTAAAGCCAGCAGGATCAGATGCGGCATATGACTGTGCCCATTTTTCTTGTGCAGGCAATAAACGCCCATCAGACAGCGCAGCGGTCAATAGCTCAGCAGTAGGGTCAACTTGATTACCTTGCAGCTCGGTAATTTGTGCATTGAGCGCTGCGACGGTTTCAGTCATCGTCTTAACTGGCACATACTTAGCTGGGTCAGGCTCAGCAACGTTAGTAAACACACTAGACAATGCCGCGAGTGGCTTGTCCGCATCGATGGTGACTTTGGCATCAGTCGCTTTATTTTTAAAGTCGTCGACTTGCGCGGATAGGGCAGTCACGGCTTCATCTTCAGTCGTTGACTCTTTGAGTCCAAGCGCAGCAATAACATAAGCAAGTAAAGGGTTCATAGGTTTGTCCTGATCTTGTTTTGGGGTAAATTTGGCAGACAGTGCAGTCAGCTCATCGAGTGTTAACAGTGCGGGTTGATTGGTGATAGCGACGTTCATTACGTTTGTGACATTACCGTCCGTATCGTAAGCAATGACTGGTGATTTATAGCGGTACTCACGACCAGCGATCGCTTGTGTCGCTCTGGTCGTCCAATTTGGTGCGCGGTTGCACAGTCCAACGCCATCCACATATTCAAACTGTCCCGCAGCCAACCACCCAGCAGCAGGTGCTGGCTGACCATTTTTTTCGGTGTATAACGTCTGATGCTCATAGTCGATGACCATATCAGTCGGGCGCGCGTTTAGCATCTGTGCCAAAACGCGACCAGACGTGCTGTTCAATTTCCAGCTATCACACTCGTGTGGTCGCCCGCTGCCATCGCCGCTTCTCGTCTCCCCTTCAGGGAATACTAAAAAGTAACCATCAGGCGTACCAGTAGCGCTGGCAATAGTCAGTGATAGTGCGGCGATATATGGCGGGGCTGTTTTTGACATAGTGTTCCATTCTTTGTTTGTCTTAATTAATCTCAGTCGTTTTTAGATGATGACGGCACTACATAACGCCTCCTGAGGCGCGTTTAAAAAAGTACTACTTTTTTAGCGCCGTTGTCTTAAAGTCTTATCATCGCAAATTAATATCTGATTTCTCAGGGGATACAGTTCCGAGTTTTTGAGTGGGCACAAAAAAACGCCCTCTTAGGAGCGTTCAATTTATAAGTAGAGCAATCACCGCGTTTTATCCTTTGCGCCTGACAGTCGTAAATCTAACGACCCTCTAACGCTATTCAATTGCTATATGTTTGATGCACTATCTGAAACTACGACGTAAATGTGCCATCAGCACCTGATTGACGCCCGTTTCTGCTTCAGGCTGCAAGTAGCCATTGATATCAATCGGTATGTAAGGACGTGCTGGTATCTTAACTTTGCGGCCACGGCCTGCCATGCCACCCCATTGCTGTATAGCAGCATACGCGCCTGATTGGTTACCACCGCCCGCACTGATCGTCGCGCTCGTTGCATCGCTAAAAGTCTGTATGCTGTTGTATAGCGAATCAGAGCGCCTAAGTAGTCCCGCTGTACTAATACCCAAGCGCTCATAGTTTTTAATTGTTACCTGAGATAGGGCAGGCCACTTTGGTCGCCCTTGCATCCGAAAGTTTTGCTGCGTCTGACTGAGCATTTGCGCGCGTATAGTCCGCATCAGCGGTGCAGTATTGCTGGTTTGCCGAGCTGCTTGGTTGAGTACCCGTTGTAGCTCATCTGTAATTAATATCGTTGATATTGTCATATATCGCTCTAAGTTGTTGATATTGACAGCGATTGACGTTACGCTAGCAATAGCATTGGTACTCATAATGGTACGAGGACGGTTGCATTAGTGATTATCAGCATAATCACCAAGCCGTGTGTAGTGGGTTCAATTCCCACCCAATGCCCCTAATCATTTAGTACAGTGTCTAATAGCTTTGTATAGTTATTGCCATTATTGAGGTTATTGGCTGTATCTACAGTGATTGTGCGTATGACATTGCCCACAAAGTTTTGCTTAGCATCAATCACGTCGCGCCCTTTAATGCGCTCATTCAAATGTACAATCAACTTGTACTTGTCCAGCGCGACATCAAAGACCAGTACAGGCGATTGCTTGTTATTGTCCCAATAGAGGCTATGCGGCGCGTTTAAGTGCTGCACAATATTAGCAACCCAGCTGGGATCATGCCGTTTATGTGCCCGATCCAAATGCTGCAACGTAATACGATCATGCAGAGTAATAACCGCGTTTTCTAGCGCCAATCCTTTATCAAATGCCAGTTTTTGTACAAACTCAGGACGTACTACGCCAACGTGTCGAAACTCACCCTTTGGTCTAGTCGGGTCAACACTATCGACCCATGTTTTTACATCGTCATTAAATCGGCTAAGCACTGACGCGCGTCCAAGTACAGCTTGCATACTGTTAGCGCCCAGCAAAGCAGGTACTTGACCTGCTTTATCGAGCATTGGCTGCATCGGTAGCGCATCACCTGTATGTACCCAGCCCGCGTCTGTGCGGTATACAGGCATATTAGGCAAGCGCATGACATTGACAGGGGCAGTGTAAGCCCCATAAGTACCCTGTACGATGACAGATTCAGTGGTCACATACTGGCTGATATCGTCGTATATCGTATAGCCGTCAAGCGCACCGTACTGCGCGGCTTGCTCAGCAGTCAGTAATATCTCATCACAGCGGCAGCCGTAAGCACAGCGCGGACGAATAGACTGATAGTAAGGGTCATCGCGGCGAAATATTTGCCCATTGAGTGATTGATGACTTGGACGCACGCGGTTATCGCCACGTGATACCCACATCGCATAGGGGTATATATCGTAGTCACCATCGTGGCGGCGTGCTTTGTGATACGCTTGATTGATATTGGTTTCATAAATACGCTTTAGACGGTAGTCACTACCCAGCTGTACAGGTTTGACACTACCATCAGGTAGCGTCATATCTTTTTTACCCCACCAGCCTTTTTCCTTAAGCATCGGCTCGATAGATGCTTGCCATTGCTTAAATGACATATCACCTTCCATGGCTTCGACCAGTGACTGCTGCACTTGCTTTAGCATATCCATGTCAGTCATCTTAGCAACGACAAAGGCGTGATCGTGCGCACGCCCCTGTACTTCTAGATAATCAATACTGGCACGAGGCTTTTTGTCTTGTAGATACTGGATAGCATCATCAGGACGGCGATTAAACAGGCTTTGCAGATTAATATTATTAGAGGCAGCGTTAGAATCAGGCATTTATACATCCCCAGCGGGCAATTCTAACGGCTGCGCGTGCAACTTACCCCAGAGACCAGCGGCACATAGGTATTGTTCAAGATTGGCTGCCAACTCATCGACCGCCTGATTTGGCTCAGCATTGGACAGTAGCGCCAGCGCTTCGTCATAACTTGTTGCAGCCGATAGTTTATCGACCATCGCTTGTCCCAGCTTGGCACTCATATCAGCAATATTATTGTCCCAGTCGTCACCCGTAGTGGCCTTATCGATCCCGCGCTCTGCTGTATCAATATTTGCGTGCTCACGTTTGACAGGGTCAGCTTGCGCAGCTAGTACAGCTCGATGCGCAGCTAGTGCAGCAGTAAGGGCGGTAGGGGTGGCATTACTACCCACGCTTAAGATCGCCTCATCATCACCAGCCATCGGGATACTTAGCTTAGTGTGCAGCCATTCAGCACCAATCCGCATACCGTTAATACCAGCCAGTTTAGGGATTGCTTCACTGAATGTTGTGATATCTTCAGGCTCAGATAGATCAAACGCAAACTTAGGGTAGCGGCGTGGATGGACGCTCGGATAATTTAACCGCATCATTGATGCTACGATATCGCGGCTGATAGACGCTGCGAGCTGCTTAGCATCACTATCTCGTATTTCAATTCGCGCCACTTCGTGAATATTGCCAAGTGCATTGGTGCTAGATTTACCATCGCTTTGAGTGGTCAGCGTACCGCCCAGGATCGCTTTAGACTGTGACAGCTCACACCACTTAATCATTGACTCAAACGGATCACTATTGCCTTTCGCGGCTTCTTTAAAGTCGATCTTCATACCTTCTGGCACGATACCTGCCGCGCGGTGTCCGATCTCCATTACTGCGCGTAACAAGGTAAACTTCTCAGATTCGGTAGCGCCAGCAGGATACGTTCCCAGACGCATTGGCAGTCCGTAAATTTCTAAAAATTCAGCCAAATCACGCACTGAGTAATTTTTAAATACATATGGCCACGCAAGTATTCGATGCAGTCCACCACGTACCAGATAACCGCTCTTAGCTTTGTGCGTGTGCATCAAAAACGCATGATCCCACAGCGGCTCAGGGTCATTGATACCGTTACCGAGCATGATGGTTTTTTGATCTGCACCGATGACAAACTTTTGCGGGATTACAAAGTCCAAGGACTCGGCGTACCATGTTGACCCATCACGCACCCAATTGATCTCTTGACCGGAGAAACCCTTACCGATAGCGTCAAGTGCATCTTTAATCACATCATCAAAATTATCAATGGCACTCATAAGCGTCTGAATAGTCGCCGCTTGCTCTTTTTCCGCTGTCGTTGCACCTTCAGGCGGTTTGATGTACCAATCAAGCGACAGGAGGCTACGCTTACGCTTATCCAACTCAGCAAAGATATGAGCGTCACGCTCTTCCATATCTTCAAACAGCGCCAACATATCATTCATATTGCCTGACTCTGCACCAGTCAATAGTTGATGCAACTTAGCAGGCGTTAGTCCCACCGCTGGGTGCGTCAACTCTGGACGCTCCCATACATGGGCGCGGTCGTCAGCTGCTTGCACTTGTGAGCCGAGCAGCCGCTTGATCTGCTTTTGGGCGATGGGCGCGGCTTGTTTTAGTGCTGAATAAAATGACATTAAAAGTCCTTAAAATAATATTGTTAACCAAAACCTACCAGCCACCAGCACTTAAAAACCCACTAAGCGATGCAAGCTTGTCAAACACGTCACGCATTCCGCGTGGCATATCTGATTTATCAATTGGCACTGGTGTCCAATCCAGCTCAGGCGTAGGAAATTTACTGGCATAGTCACAGAGTAAATGAGCAATACC
Source organism: Psychrobacter sp. PSP (assembly GCF_024085615.1). Taxonomy (NCBI): domain Bacteria; kingdom Pseudomonadati; phylum Pseudomonadota; class Gammaproteobacteria; order Moraxellales; family Moraxellaceae; genus Psychrobacter; species Psychrobacter sp. PSP. The sequence goes on along the minus strand of NZ_JABLTF010000015.1, from coordinate 213,019 downwards.
ACTATCACCGTGGCGCTTACTGCCTGTACTACTGGTAGTACGCTCCGCTGGTATCCGTGCCACGCCTTTGATTTTCTTAAACAATAAATGATCGTCACGGATATCACGATCAGCGGGCATATCCTCAATCGTCCCATCCGTTAAGCACTTACCGAAATGCGGCGTATGCTCGGCGTACCAACCTTCAGACATATTGACAGCATCAATACGATGCGCCCCAAATTTGATTTGTAGCTGTTCAGCTAAGAAGCCACCGTTACCCGTCGCATCATTAGCGCCCTTGCTAAATCGCGGCGTGCGCTCAATCACATGGATGCAGATGCGTTTTTGTTGATTGTATGGCGTCTTTTCCATCTCAAGTACGTACGGACAGTAGCGGCTCATATTCAAGCGCTCCGCCTGCCACCACATCGAGCTGGCATCGCGTTTACGCGCAAAATCAAGTCCATAGTAATGCGGGTGTGTCTTATCAAGCGTTAGCAATACAGGGTCGGCAACTTCTTCTAACCACTTATCTACATGGGTGTTGCGGGCGTCCTCAGTCCACAGCTCAAAGCCTTTAGGCGCGATAAAGCGGATGACCTTACTGTCTTTATTTTGTAGCTTCTCAAGCTGTCCCATGGTTAGCCAACGACCTGAGCCTTGCGCTGGGATAACGTCCAGCTCTTCCTCGGCATCGTCGCCATAGAATTTATAGACCTCGCTTACCCACGCGGCTTCCTCAGCAGCATCATACTCACGACCCAAGCGCAGACACACGCGCTTATACAGCCCTTGCTCGACCGCCTCCGCAAACGTGGTCTTATGCACCGTACCGCTACGTTTGAGCGCACGTACTTCTTGGATTAGATCATTAAAAGCATTCTCATCACCGTTATGTGTTGAGATAATGCGAACCTTACCGCCCCAGATGAGTAGTGCCAGTGCCGCTTTGATGAGTCCTGCCAAGTCTTCATGGAATGCTGCCTCATCGATGACAACCACGCCTTGCTTACCACGTAAGTTAGATGGGCGAGAGGATAGGGCAGTGATGCGGTTTTTGGCTTTTGGGAATCGGATCGTATAAGTTTTGATTTCTTTATCGCCATCTTCATCGACAAAGATACCTTCCTCAATTTCGCTTGCAGCATAGTTAAACGAGCGCGCCCACATCGCACAGGCTTCGACAAACTCCATCGTCATGTCTTGGTTATAGCCGACATAGTAGACATTTTGCCCACCAGACTTTTTATCAGATGCCGCAACCAAAGCACAGTCCGCAGCCTCTGCCCACGTAAGGCCAATACGCCGTGATTTCTCAGCGATCTTAAGTTGTGACTCGTCTGCTATCCATTTTTGCTGATACGGTAGCAGTACTGCTGGTGCTTCCAGATCAGTATTGGCATCAAGTAATGGCGGCGTCTCTTTTTTGGTCATCAGTCTGCAATCCCTAGTATCGCTTTACGTATTTCTTGTACCGCCTTGCCACTCAGACCACCTTTACTTGCTAGCTGCTCAACCTTGTCAGCAGCAGCATTGGCTTTGTCACGTACTTCAATCTGATGCTTTTTTTGATTGACCGTTGCTTTGGACAGCTCAGCGACACCTTTACTAATTTTAGACAACATACCCATGCGCACCATCGGGTCAGTATCGGTATCATCTAAACTTTGCAGTTGTACCAATGCGTTAAAAAACTCTGACTGCATCATGGTAATAACGGTAGACGATAGCGCTCCCGCATCATCAGGATTGCGCTCAGCCATATAGATGGCGGCTTGCGTAGACAGTGACACGGCTTGCATCTTTTGCTCATGCTTTTTGCCAAAGCGGTGCACAGACGATTTGCTGATCTGATAGCCAAGCTCTGTCAGCCAGTCTGTTAGCTGCTGATAGTCTTGAAATCCTGAATCCTCAAGGCGTACTTTTAATAGTTCCAAATGCTCAGGACTTAGCTGATCTACTGCGCTTTCACGTGCCATAGCTTAGCTCCAGTATTTAGTAGGGCGAGCGATACCAGCGCGGCATTCCACGGTATAGTCAACGATATCGATACCAAGTGCTGTACAGCGCCCGTGCCAATGCCCATCAGGTTTTTTAGTAATTTCTACCATCTTGCGCTTTTCTAAATAGCTAAGCTGCTGGTGTAGCTCGCTTGGTGTTACCTCACCATAGATATCATCCATGATGGTCTTTAGCATCGCATCAGCACAGCCGAGCGGTTCAGCACGGTTCATAGCAACCAACAGATACCAGCGCATACCTTCGCGGCGGCTCTTTTCAATATCAATAGGCATTGTTATTCCTTATTTTTGCTGATTGTTCAGCGCGTATAGTCGATCAAGCTTGGCATCGATAACCGTAAAGGTACGGTTAAAATCCATGCGGGTCAGATACTTTTCAGGCAGCTCCGCTTTTAACATCAAAAAGTCTCTTTCAATCTGCCGCACTTCATTGGTTTGTTGCTGCACCTGTTTTGCCACATTACTGATTGATAATTCTAACGAGTCATCACGCTCACGTAAGGCCGCATCAAAACGGGCAAAAAACGCCTTTCCCGCGCCCCAAATTGACCCTACCACCGTTAGCAATAGCCCAATCGCTTGATAAGCTTCTAGTTCGATTATCATCTTTTGTCCTTATCATAGTAGCCTTGGCACTCAGCGCAGCGCATAGCGTACGGCGCAGCCTTTTTACGCACGGCGCCGATAGCATCGCCGCAGTCGATACAGACCGTAATGCTATTAGCCGCTTTAGTCTTAATATGCGATAGCGCCGCGTTCAGATGCACCGCCGCCGCTTTGTTGGCATGGTCTATGATATCGCCCACTTACACACCGCCTGACTTAATAGGCTGCCCAGTGACTAGCCTTAGCACCGCATTGATAAAAGCGACAAACGTAGCAATCACGCCGTACATCTCAGCACTCATATACTGTTCAAGCGCAGGCGTTGCCGAGGTTGCTAGCCCCACCGCGATGACAATGGCGTTAAACCAAATGACCTTTGATTCGTACCAGTGCTTTTCTGGCGGGGTCGAGCCGTAATCCGAATCTGACAAAAACTTAGTCATATCAAAAGACTTGTAGCCATTATCATGCTTAGGCAGATCATCGATAGTTAATACATGGCTCTCATCTGCGCCGCTTGCCTCATCTGTCCCAAAGTGGCGCGGCGGATACTGCTCGTAGTTATCAATCATGATTTATCTCTATTTAGTTTGACCAAACGCACCAGCAGCTTGATAAACCACTTAATCACCGCCAGCACATTTTTAAGTTTCTTAAAACAGCTCATAGTATTACGCCAAAAACCGCGCCCGCTCTTTATGACGACGGGCATGCAGTCCGGGGATATATTCCAACTTGCCATTGATACGACCTTTGTTATACAAGAGGAAGCTATCAGCCGCCGCCTCAAATCGACCCGCTTTGATATTGCGATAGATGCTTGAGGCTTTTAGTCCCATCACCCCGATGTTATAGACCAGTGAGATAAGCGCATCGAACATATTTTGCGTGATTTCCCCGCGCTCAATCTCATCAGCAAACATCATATTCACCGCCGGGCTAAAGTCTTGGTTAAGTACCGCCTGCTTGATACGTGCAGCCTCTTTACGAGTCACAGGCTTATCACTCATGCGCACAGGCGTACCATCGGGGTAATAAGTCGTGCCCCAACCGATAGTTGGTTTACCGACAGAGTCGCGGTACGGCTTAGACCGAAAACCCTCAAACTCATTGAGCAGCGCCATACCTGCCTCAGATAGCTGCATCTCTTTGCCATCTGACCAGCCATTAACTTTGATTAGCACCGCTTTTAACTCATCAGGTTCGATCAGTGCGAGCAACTCATTAGCACCATTAACTTCGGTTTGACTCAAGCGCCCATCATCTTGTTGCGAGCGCATCCAATCAAAGAACGCTTTTTCGGTTAGTCTAGTCTCAGTCATAGTCAGCTCATCAGATTAATAATAGATAAAGTTATGCAATATCCCTATCATCTCAAAGCCAGTGCCCAAAACACGGGGGTAATAGTTCCGAGTTTTTTAATTATTTGCAGACACAAAAAAGCCGTTAGATACGCCAATATCTAACGGCTTTTTCTAAGCGTCTCGTGCTCTACTCGGTCATCTCACGTGATGGAGATCAGCTTGGAAGCTTGTCACGCAACGACTGCCAGTGTTTTTTATATGCAGCGCACCGCTGGTCTGACGCTGTCCGTCTTCTCTGCATAGCAGCCCTAACGGCAGGGTAGTAACTTATATTAGCAATCAAACAGCTTGTACTGCCTACGGGCATACGCTTCTTTAGCTTGCGCATCATTATGCTGTTGCACAATCTTACGTACATGACGACTTGTAATAGAATACCTTGCCGCCAACTGATTACTAGTTGCTCCTGCTTTATACTTCTCTACAATGCTTGCATTGCGCTGCTTAATTTTTTTCGTTAGCTGCATCGGTAGCGTTAAAGTAGTGTTACCCCAGTAATGGCATAAGCGGCGAGCAACATCATCACCTAGCAGCAGCACTAACCTATGATTATTTGTTAGTTTTTTTATGGGAGGAATATGCAACTCTTGACCACGGTACGCTGTCACCAGTTGATCAGCAGTCTCTTGGCCGAGCAGCATTGCTAGTTCCTGATAAGTTTTAGTATGATGACGATCAGGCATCAGCTTGCACCTCCGTAAGCTTAGCCATTTTTTGATTGTGCTTGGTCAAAGCCGTGATGATACCGCGCAGCTGACGGGGTGTACAAAACGTCAGCGCATCAACTTTGTACATATGTTTTGCCATTGACTCAGCATATTCCCACGGTTTAGCGCCATCTGTCAGTAACGCTTCAATCTTATCTACCAATGCTTTTTTGGCAGCTGCTGCGTCTGGCTTTTTGGCCTGATGTTTTTTGGCGGGTGTCACGGTAAAGCCGTGCTGCTCCATGTGATCAACGACCTTACGTAGCGCCGCTGCTGTGCAGTCTTTGCTTGAATTTTTACCTGTCACTTGATACAGCATCTCGCGATATGTGCCGTCATCCAGCCCCAGCTTATTTTTACCGATATGCACGAGCTGCATCATCTTCTTTTTTTGGGGAGAGTATGCCATCGCAGACCTCACATAAGCACATGATTTATTAGATATTTGTCATTATATCCAAAAGGGCGTGTTTAGAGTTATGAGGCAAAATTATTTTAAACATTAGTTCTAAACACAAAAAAACCGCTATCAGGTGCGTGATAGCGGGTGCTTATGTTTATGTAGTAGGCGTAAGTTAAGTCTTTACATTCAGTAGCTTATAACCTAAATTAAGTATGAAGTGTCTCGCATGGCTAACATTTAATTTTATTGACCAATAGGACTTACTATGAGTGATGAAAACAAAAATAACCCAAATCGTGAGATTAGATCTGACAAAGGTTCGTGGCCATTAAGCAATAAGGGACAGCAACCACCGCCTCCTTCTAGTGAAATGCCAAAACTTAAAAAACCTAAAAAATAGGGTACTTACATTACTAGTAGTAAACTTAGCTATTATTATAAACTCATTAAAACTAATAGGACAAAACTATGGGCAATTCAAGTAATAATAGTTCTGATTCAGACCGCAAAATAAAATCTGATCGAGGAGGTTCTATTGGCAGACCTTTAGGGGATGCGGCGATTGGACAAAGACCAGCCCCGCCAACCAGCGCGCTACCACCCCTTAAAAAACCAAAAAAATAATACTTTTAAGCTGTTTTAACATAGCGCATTTCTAAGAGTTTGATGTCCTCTCTAGGGAAGTAAGTAACCATACTACCAAGATCATCTGCTAGCTTGACATCATCCTCTTCTACCCAATCTTCATCTTTTTTTGCAATATGCGTTACATAAAAGGCAATTCCATCGTCATCCATAGTAAAGGGTGCAAATGGCTCACCTGAAAAATCAACTGTGTTGTTACAGGCATAACAAGTGCCATCTTTATGGTATAGCTTGATTTGTAGAGCCCCTACTTTTTTATGTGAAGATAGCGTTTTCCATACGTCTCCTAAACTTAGAGTGTTACTCAAATTTCTTTTATATAAAAAATCTCTCCACTTTTCTTCACCCCATGTCAGCCATAAGTATGCAATCAACAGCCCTGAAGGTATGACAAAATAAGCGTATGGTGAATCCCATAGCTGAATTGTTAGAGCAGTTGGCAGACCCAGTACTAGTATAAGCATCCACACATCGACTAGCTTTTCAGTTTTCCTATGGTCGCGCCTAAGTAAGGCATAGCCTATATAACCAGCAACAAGCGTGGCTTGTACTTGTAGTGGTAACTGTAGTAACTCTTGCATAAGCATCCCCTAATAGTTGACTAGTATTATTGCACATACTGAGAACACAGTTTAAACAATGAGACGCAATAAAAAACCCGCTAATAGTCATCTATTAGCGGGTTTTAATACATTGGGCTAAGTGCTCTAGTCTTCTTCAACTATACTCACATTGTCACAGACTTTGTTTAGATGACGCAGTGCTTGACCGATACTAGCAAAGTCAGGTCTACGCATACCTAGATCGACTTTCTCTTTCTTCTTACTGCGTGGACTTTTTTTCACGTATCGAACAAAAGGCATATAAAACTTACTTTCAGGGTGTACATCTGGCTCAATAAGCCATTCCCCCTTAAGCCATCCATTAACCGACAGTTCTGTTCTAACTCTCCGTTTGTATATTCCGTCTCGCAAAGTGATGATGTAGCCATCGCATTTAAGCTTGAGACAACCTAATACAAACTCCTTATTACTCAACGTCTTAATCTGCTCTTTATTTAACTTACCCATAATCTTTGCCCTCCTAGACATTACTAAAATCAAGCGAGATTTGATGATAAGCGCCTTTTTCATCACGCTCATAAAAGCGGATATACTCTTTGGTGTCCGTCACTTGAATAGCGTCACTGATGGCATCCATCGCACGATCCCATTTCGCATCGTTGATATCTAGACTACGCAGAGCAAGCACGCGGCCAGTCGAAACCTTACCTTCTTTATCGACCTGAAACGCTTGATTAATCAGCGCTTTGATGTTGGCGTTGCTATCTTGTGTCCAATCTGTGAGACATTCATCAATCAGCTTTTTGGCTACTTGTAGACGCTCATCAAACACAATATTTTCAGAGACGGCGACTTGTACTTTATATTTGCCGTCGTAGCTCATCAAAGTCGTATTACCTTTTTTTCCGCCCAGCTGCACGTCATACTCTTGAGCAGACAGTGCGACAAAATCATTAAAGCTATCAAATAGCTTATTTTTAGCCGTACGCATGACAGCACGGACATCGCAAGCAGTAGCGATCATGTCTTTGACAACTTCGTCACGCAATTTATCGACGGGTTTAACTTTGTCGATGGGGATTAGATGACCTTTCGCGTTTTGGACATAGCCTTCAGGTACGGTACAATCGGTAATGGTTTGGGTTTGATTACTCATAATTAGATTCCTTTTGATTATTTGTCTTGTATTTAGTGAACAGTCGGAGCGTTTGATTGCATGTGCTTAATAGCATCGAGCACATAGCTCTCCACATCTTCTATTTGTCGTCTCTTACCTATAGTGATGTTTGATTGTCTAAGTAGTAGCTGATGTCGAGCGCGCATGACACGCTCTTTGGCATCAGGTACATCAGCAAGCGCAATTGCCATCATGTTTGACGCTAGCGCAAAAATCATGGCCTCGTCTGGCGATATTTGATCTGCACTGCGCCCACCCATGACAGCGCCTAAAGTCTTACTATTTTTATTTTTTGTCATAACCATTAGTCCTTTTTTAATCAGTTTGTTTGAGTAATTGTTAGCATCACTATCAGACCTAACACCAGCCACACCATCACCTTATTCATATCAGAAAGACGGCTGACCTCGTGTTTTAGCTCAGCAATATCAGACGCCGTTTGCGCTTCAAAGTCTGGATAGCGCTCAAGCATATTTTTCTGATATTGCTGTTTTAGGGTGTCATCTGGTGGCACATCATTTGAGCTATCAACACTCAAATCTATTTCGCGTAGCTCTTTTGCGATTGCCTCAGTATTAGCTGACTTCACGGCTGTCCTCCTTTCTCACTATCAGGCTTATACGCGCAGCCTTGACAAGCGCGCCAGTGGCGCAGAGCCGCAGGGTTATGCGTCGGGGCATCAGCAAGAGCGTGCTCCGTGCAGTACTGGCGGCTGACTGTCTCAGCGGCATAAGGACACGCGACCTGCTTGCGGTACGTGACATACGCATCAGCGATAGTCTTTGTATTACCCGTATAGTTGCCCGAGAGTGCCAGTGACAGGCTAGGGCGCGCGTATTTGATACGCCTTGCAATTTCAGCGTACGAGATACCGAGCTTTTCTTTTTCCTCGTGACAGGCATCGATCCAGTTAGCAGCCGTCACTGGATAATGTTTCCAGTCTTGCGGATTTTGAGCGTCAGCAGCGGTATCAATGGTTGTAGTCTTTATAGTAGACATAGCGCACCTCCTAGTACTGCGATAGCGAGTAGGATTACCATGACAAGCAATATAAGGCGGTGTAAGCTACCAACTGCTTTACGCAACTGCTCTATGTCATCAGTAGTCGTTTTCTCAAAAGTCGGCAAACGAGTCAGAGCAGCGCGTTGACGTGCTTGCGTCAGATAGTGAGCAGCGGTTTTGTCTGCCGCGACGGCATCGGCTTTGACGGTATCAAACAGTGATTGATTAGACATGACTCGCTCCCTTTTTAGCGTGTTTAGAGTTATTTTTTTCGGCTTCATGTGAGGGCGGTAATGGCTTGGCGGGGTCGTATACGACCAACCCCAAATTACCGTCATAGACTTTTTTGCCACGTTGTATTTCAGGCGCTTTTGGTCCCGTATTATGTATGAGCTGATAAATAGCCAGTTGCTTGGCTTGTCCCGCTTGGCGTACTTGTAAATACCCCGCGCTATGCAGATGACGCAGGTACTGGCGCACACTGGCGACATTCAGTACCAGCTCAGGTGTTGAACCACTAGCAATGATTTGATTAGCATTAAATGTTCTTAGGATGCGGATGGTACGCCAGATGGCCTCATTGACAGAGGGTGGCTTTGGTGCGCCTTTACTGTCAATACGTGGTGGCTTTTGACCGATATCACGTATTAGCTGATAGCGGTAGGTTGGTAGATTGCGCGTGAGGCTAATTTGCTCACGTGAGACATAGCCTGCGCTGTTTAACGCACCAAGCCATGCCTTAGCTTTACCATAATTGATACTAGGTATCGTGCGTGGCACATCACGGATGGTCACACCATCAGTGGATGCGCGCAGCATGTCCCATAGTTGTTCATAATCGCTGCGCACGATAGGACGCGGATTTGAGACAGAGAGTAGTGGGTTTGAATGGATAGTCATACCGTTTTGACAGTTACTTTTTTTAGAGTGGCTGTTTTGACACGTATGGTTTTGACAGTTACTTTCGAGTGAGTTTTGACAACGACAACACATAAAATATCTCCTAAAATGAACGTGGTTTGGGTGATTGACCAGTGATAAAGCCATTAGGTAGTAGCTGCTCGAGATCATCCATCGTCACAGAGCGCATACCGCATTCCAGAGCGCGCTGTCCTAGCATCTCAATGTTTGTGCAAGTACGGCGTGTTGAGCCACGTACTGCACCGACCAACTGCTTAAGTACTTGATCCTCAATAGTGATTTTTGGCGCATAGACTTTTGCCAGTAGTGCTGCATCATTCGCCGTCGCAGGCTGCGCGGGCACCCAGCTATGTACCCGACCATGAAAACGCTCCCAGCGTTCAAGTTTTTTGGGTAGCATCTCCTCGCCGATGATCAGTATCGTCCCTTGTGATGACTCGTAGATATCCCGTATCATCTCGATTTTGTTCCCTTTTACCAGATGATCTGCTTCATCAACGATTAACGGGCGGCCACTTTTTGCCAGCTCCTCCGCGATTTGACCGAGCATCTCAGCAGCCGTTTTGTAAGCTGGGATGGTCATCTCACGTAGCACCGACTCAAGGAAGCTCTTTTTCGTCGCAATACTAGTCGCCTGCACGTAATAGGCATTGAGTCTGTTAGCGATATAGCTGGCAGCCGAGGACTTACCATCGCCGCTTCGACCATAAAAAACCCCGATTCCTGGCAAGCTTGGATGGCGGCTCTGTATGCGTTCTATTGCCTCAAAGCACACCGCCACGTTCGTGACTTGCGCCACTCCCACCGCCGTAGGCGTATTGACATTGTTCATTACTTCACGCATGATTTAATCTCCTATGATTGAGTATGCGTACTTGATCAGGCGGTAGTCATCGCAGTGACTACCGCCACCTTTTTAGGGCTACCTAAGTAGCTAACCCCACTTAAAAAATACTTTAGTACCGTGCTGCTCCTCATGAGCGGCTTGATACGCCTTCATTTTTATTCCAAATATTTTCGACTCTGGGTACAGCTCATAAAAATCTTGGTCGCCAGCGTCCAGCTCATTGCCAGCTTTGACTTGCTCATACAGACCCAGCCATCGCTCAAACTTCTCATCTTGTGTCATATCCGTATTGCTTTTAGGCTGTGGGATGACGACCGCTTGCGGCGATGCGAAAGTCCTTAGTTCTTTATTGTCATTATTTATGCTATTTAGCTTGTCAAACGTGGCTTGCATAGCAGTCATATCAGTCGCTTGACTCTCCACTGTGACTGCATCTTTAGCCAACCGCTCATTGAGTAAGTTTTGCGCCCGCTTAATATCAGCACTTGGCATCATCTGATCTTGCACATGCTCTAGTACGCGGTGCGGTCTCATATTTTCAAGCGCCGCATCAACATGCACTTTCGCCCGTTTCACTTGACCTTGAGCACGTTTTTCTCTCGCATCGCCCAGCGCAGATTGAGCAAAGTAGCCTTTCTTATTCGCCTCAAACTCAGCGATACAGATCAGTCGATGGGTGAGGTCACGTACCCAGACCTTAGAGCCGTCATGGATGTCATAACCGACCAGCATGGTCTCGCCGTGATATTGTGTTAAGTCCGTACTAAAGTACTTATTACTAAACAAATTGATCTCACCGCGCAGACATTTACGCTGTACATAAGGTCGATACAAGTCGTCGCGCTCAGCATCTGATACCACAACCAACCCAGTGCCAGCTTTGGTCATAGCGTCAACTTGCTCATCCCACATTTTTTGTGGCGTCAGGTGCTCACGGCGTCCTGTGGTTTGGTTGTAGCGGCGGGGCAGACCAGTGTGCGGCTCATTGTTATAAGCCATGACTGCATCACTTGCGATTTGCAAAAACTCATTCCAGCCGATTAAGGCTTTTGACTCACCAAACGTCTTAATATCTTTGCGTGTTTTCTTAAACACCGCTTGCTTAGCTTGGCTGTCCATATCGTCACCTATATAAGTAGGCAGTTTTTTGGCAAGCCGTATCCAAATTGTTTGATGCACACGCTCGATAGTCCCGCGTGCTTGTGAGTTATAGGCGATAGAGTGTTTAACCTCGACACCCATACGTGTCATCAGACCCGTTGACTCATCTTTCATCATCGTATTTTTATAGCCTGATCCGTTGTCCACATAGAATATGGCAGGTATACCGTAATCACTTGCTGCGCTGGATATCGCGTCCAGTACGGCAAGGCCAGATTCTGCCAAATCAATGCTATAGCCCACCACCATACGAGTATGTACATCCAATACAGTGGTGATCTCAGGGCGAAACGGCTTGCCAGTATCAGGGTGTGCCACCTCAGCATCGAACGTATGGCCATCAGCGGTATACACATCGGTGGGCAGCAACACACTGGCGTCACGGCGCACAAACGGCTTGATATTCTTAATCTCACGACTACCCATACGCCCGCGCTCACGCTCGACATTACCGATATGTGTTTCTAAAAAGTATCGTGCCTGATGATAGCTTGGCATCTCGACATCACTATCAGCGTAAGCCGTTTCAATACGGCGCATGACTTCGGCAAGCTCAGGCTTAGCAGGGTCGCTCCACAGTTTTAGCAGTATCCCAGCCCACGGCGGTATTTCAGTCGTGCGGGCTTTTGGCGCTAGTAATGCGACAGCGCTGGCATTGGCATCCGCCTCGCTAGTCTCAAACGCTTTTACCCAATCAAACAAGGTACGACGACTCACATTACCGCGACCCTCTTTAACGCCGCTTTTAGCCCCACTTTTAGAATTGGCACGTTTAATAGTGGCGATAAGCGTCTCGTCTAAACGCTTCTCTTTACTGGCTTTTGCAAACGCCTCTATGGCTTTGGTTTTACCCGTCAGCTCAGCGGCTTTTAGTACATAGCGCACCACAGCGATACGGGCAATAGCACAATCCCGTTGCCAGTCGGCAAGCACTGCCGCGCTAGCAACGACGTTATTATTAGTGGTCGCCAATTCAGTAGATGAGGTTTGAGCCACATCGCTAATATCCGCATCGTGAGCTAGTGTCGCCAACGCTTGTAGTTTCACATCTTCAAATAAAGCCTCAGGTAAAACATACTCACGGCGTACACCGCCACGACCTGAGCTAGGAACTTCTACGTACTGCCAACCATTCCTTGCCACATACATCTCAATAGCACGGCGCGATTTAGGAAGTCCTTCTATAGATAGCTTCGTAATTTCCGAAATTGCGAATTGATTTTTCATGACAATAGCTCCGCAACCGTGGTATATTTAGCGGCATACCGTGGTCTAACGCGCTTTTTGTCCACCGTCCAGCGGGTAGGGAATAGTAGCTGCACAGGTACATCAAGATATTGAGCAATAGCCAGCTCCCCTTGCGTAAATGGCTCAGCTAAGGCTTTACTAGCAGAACTTTTTGGCACACCCATCTGCGTGCATAGCTCGGCCAACGTCACACCGCGCTTACGGATAACAGACTTGATATCTTCGGTGTGCCAGCTACCATCAGGCAGACGCTCAAGCTGACGAAACAGCGGATAATGCTCAAAGCTCAACATAGTAGTAACTCCAATCAGCCCTGCTGGTTTATTTTTAATCGTTTAAGTTTAGACTTCGTAAACTTGATTTGTAAACATCATAATTCGTAATTTACGAGTTGTAAAGGCTTCGCAATAAAAATTGCGCAATAAAACTGAAGTATTTTATTTTATTCATAAATATCAACAACTTATAAATTACGCAATTTAAAGGAGGTTCTGGCATGACTGCGCAATCAACCAAAAATAATATGGCAGTGGATACGCCACTTAAAAAACGACTCTCACAATTAATGACCGATGAAGAAAAAGAACAACCATTCTCATTTGCCACTCGCGCTGGGATAAGTAGCTCGACTTTCCACGGCATATGGACAAAAGGCAGTACTAGCATTCACCGAAGTACAGCCAAAAAAATAGCCGACGCCACAGGAGTAGACGTCGACTGGTTACATAAAGGGATTGGTGAGCCGTACAGTGTCGCAGAGCAGCAGGTAAGTACAGAGAAGGAGAGAGAGCAGATTAAAGAAACAGCAGACGCTGCCAATATTGATATGGCAATAATGATAGAAGCCCTGACCATCGTAGATAGCTATCTGGCAGAGCATAACAAGCGTATGGACAGCGACAAAAAGGCCGAATTAGTCGTCAGTATTTACGATTTACTGTGTAAAAGCCCAGAGGCAGGTAGTACCATTACCGCCATGCTAAAGCTTGCTGTATAGCGCGACATATATTGTCGCTTTGGTTTTAAAATACTATTGTCGATAGTCATGCTAGCGCGTAAGATAGCCCTGCCATCAACGATAAGGAGCAGGAATATATGAAGACTTTAGCATTCCCAAAGCCAAGCCAGCAGGGTGATACAAGGGATCTACAGGCACAAAAAAAGGACATAGCCGCGTTATTAAGCAACCATGTCCATCCCAACCCATCTACCAGTGTTACCTTGACTGATGCGACGGGTAAAACGGTGAGTATAAACTGCAATACTGCCAATGCCGCTGAACTGTTAGACCTCGCCATAGCCTTCTTAAATAGATAATCACTCAAAGCAATAACGCAATATAGTGTAGATACACAATAATCCTAATAGGTAAGTCTATACTATATTGTCGTAGTGCCCATTTAGTGCAGAATAACTTACAATTATCATCGTAACTTAATTCGCACCACCTATTTAGTGCAGAATAACTTATAAACGCTCTCAATTCAGATCATCAGATAAAACCTAACCAGCTGCGACTGAATGCCCCATAACTAATAGCTTCTATCCCACTTCAACCCAACTCATCCCATCTAGTCCCACTACTTATCTAGTGCAATATAAAGTACTAACTCACAAAAAGATCAAATGATGCGCAGTCCCACTATTTAGCTAATGAATTGCCAAACTCAATGCTTTGATCATCTGCCAATATAAGTGTGCCTTCTTTAATCTCGATCGTCATATCCTTCGTGTTTTTAATGGCACGCATGACATTGATGTCTTCAATACTACTCTCGATAATGATCTTGCCAGATTGTTCTGGCTCGATGGCTGGATCAAATTGTATGAGAGGAACATTGAAGTCTTTGCCTTGTTTCAGGTTGGCGTCTTTCATCGTTAGTGTGCCTTTAAAACTTTGTATTGCAACGTCTCCATGGTTGGATAGCATAAACTGCATTTTGACTTGGTTTAAGCTATCGCTATCACTGGTCTTAATCGGTAGGAGAGCGACAGGATACGTCTGTGCCGTCGCATTTGCTGTTTGACCTGTCACAATAGGACTTTTCTTGCCTGTTGGATTATTAGGATGCAGCCGCTCGTACTCACGCTGTTGTATGAGGGCCTGCTTGATAGTGGTACGCGGCATGGCGCCCGATTCATACGCATCGCTAAGCTTCATGCGTAGCATATATCGACTAAGTAGCTGCTGATCGTCGGCAGGTAATTGCTCAAAAGTCTGTCCCAGTTTTTTTTGCCATTGATCAGAGTCAGTCGGTATGGTTTTTTGGTCTGGATCCGTTTGCGGCGACGAGCAACCCGGTGCTATCGCTAGCATGGCGACTGCCATAGTCAGACACAACGTTTTATAAAAATGCTGCTGTAACCCCATCATCGTACCTCTCCTTATACATTTTCATCCTCATATTGAAATTGAGGATGCACCCCAATCATTGCGACTATTTTCTTAATATACCGTGTTTGGGAGCAGGTTTTGTTTAGTTATCGCTAACCACAGTCGCAAACGTACGATAAGGTCAAAGAGTAAATGCGTATCGGTATGAGGCAAAAAAGAGTTCAGAGAGCAAGGTTAATCTACAAATTGCAATCTCACTTTTATCATAGCCACAAAAAAGACCAAGCTTGCGTGAGCAGACTTGGTCTTTTTGATAAAAATAGTGACAACGTTTTAGAGTCTCAGTCAATCTCAGCCAGATCGTTATGATTAATACGACTGATGAAGGATATTATTGATCGCTGTCTTGCAATTCAGATAAAGAGTGAGAGATATTGTTGTTATAGGTCACAACGATTGCCTCATCGATGATGCGCTGGCTCACACCGCGCTTACGTAACGTCTCAATAAATACTTCGTCATGAGCGAGCGTATAATCTTGATGGTCACGATCGAGTCCTTGACGAATATAAAGACGGATAAGCCCTTGAATGCGCTTAAAACCCAATTCTGAGGAGGTTGTTTCTAATAGGGCAATCATTTCTTCAGACAACCGAATACTGATCGGGCGCATGATTTTTTGCGGATGATCAGAGAACTTATTTTTTACACGTGCAGGTATCATAATAAACCATTATTTTTAGTGAGTAGGGGTAAAACACTCAGACAAAAACGAACCCAATCAAAACTAATCTTACCATACAACAAAAATGCCAAAAAGAACACCGCTGCCATGCGAATATTATGATCAGTCAATATGAAAACGGCAACAATAAAAAAACCTTCATCAAATAGTGATGAAGGTTTTTAGTATATGGCTCTCCAACCTGGGCTCGAACCAGGGACACACGGATTAACAGTCCGTTGCTCTACCAACTGAGCTATTGGAGAATAAGCTGTCATAACTGCAAGTGTTTCAAGCTTTATAAAACAGTCATTACTTGGCTTGTTCGCGTTATGTGGGGCACATTTTAGCCAAGTCGTTAAAGGCTGTCAACCTTATTCTGAGATAAATTATAAATATTATCGCAATTATTATAAATAGGCGTTTATCCCTTATCAGATAGGACGTTTCAGCGCCTCTGCTCGTTCAATAGGGGCGTAAATAGGCCGATTTGCTCACAATGATACGTACACTTATAAAAATAAAAGACGTTACGTAGAAGAATGCGCAAAAAGCGCACGCGAGTATTTAGATCGTAAGACACAGCAGGTAATAAAAACAGTTCTATCTTGAAATAAAAGCCATTACGACATGCTTTGACACAATAAAGTTGCAGGACAGCCCTTCACATTGGTAACAGAACTCTATAAAATACCGACCATGTGGTTTCTTTGCTATGTTTTATTAGCAGTTGCTTAAATAAAGGCGGTGCGCAAAAGATGAGTTCTACGACGATTGCCTACGGTTGCCTAACCATTGCCATTATATGTGAGGTGGTAGGGACGACATTTTTGGTGAAATCAGAGCAGTTTACCCGTTTAGGGCCGACGCTGATGATGGGGGCGCTGTATGCACTCTCATTTTATTTATTGGCACAGACACTCAAGGTGATACCGCTAGGCATTGCTTATGCGTTATGGGGCGGGTTGGGCATTGTGCTCACATCGCTTGCAGGTTTGGTGCTATTTAAGCAGACCCTTGATACGGCAGCAGTGGTTGGCATTGCCATGATCGTTGGCGGTGTCGTTGTAATGAATTTATTGTCTAATTCTGTGGTGCATTGATATGAGTGTAGAAATAGAAAATCCTTATAAGCGTAAAAAACAGCCAGAAGTGGTTCGCCGTGCTCTGCTCGATCAAGCAGCACGGATCACGCTTGAGCAAGGGCTATCTAAAGTGACGTTTCAGGCAGTCGCTGATGCGGCAGGCGTGACAAAGGGCGGTGTGATGCATCATTTTGCAACAAAAAATGCCCTTGTGCTTGAAGTGTTCGATGATGCCATGGCGAAATTTGAGGCAGAAGTCGAGGCCGCTATGGCAAAAGATCCTGTGAGTCATGGCGCTTTTACCCGTGCTTATATCGATGCCACCATCAGTCTGGGCGAAAAAGCGCAAGAAGAATACGACAACCAAGCCACCTTATATGTATTGATGCTAGGTGATAGTGAGCTACGTGAGCTGTGGGCCAAATGGGCCAACACGCAGTTAGAAAAACATGCCGCCACTGACGATACTGAAACCCTATGTATGGCTCGTCTGGTCGCTGATGGAATTTGGCTCTCCGACTTTTCAGGTATCAACATATCAGATAAAAAATCGCTACATGATCGATTGATAAAAATGACGCAACCTGACTTTGACAATCGTTCGGGTCAATAAATATCCGGATTGCTAACCATCCAACTTTAGAATTTTAACAATGACGATATGATTTGGTAAAAGGGCGTTTTATTGCCGCTTTTATCAATCCTCTCAAGGAGTATTTATGACAAATATCAACAATTTGACAGACATTATCGATTTAGAACAAGTGCAAACTGCCTATATTAATGGTCGCTACTTAGCGGTCGATGACACGCTCGCCACTTTTGAAGATATCAATCCAGCGACAGGTGAAGTGCTGGCAACCATTCAGCAAACCACCAATGAGCAGATTGATGATGCGGTCAAAGCGGCTCATAAAGGTCAAAAAATCTGGGCGGCGATGACCACCGTTGAGCGTGGTCGTATTCTCTCAAAAGCTGTTGAGATATTACGCGCGCGCAACGATGTGCTCGCATTACTTGAGACCAAAGACACCGGCAAAGCGCTGTCTGAGACTAAGTATGTCGATATCGTCACGGGTGCTGATGTGGTTGAGTACTATGCAGGACTTGCGCCCATGATTGAAGGTCGTCAGATTCCACTGCGTGACACGAGCTTTGTCTATACTCGCCGCGAGCCGCTGGGTGTGGTCGCAGGTATTGGCGCATGGAACTATCCGATTCAGATTGCGATGTGGAAAGCCGCGCCTGCATTGGCTGCTGGTAATGCGATGATCTTTAAACCATCAGAAGTCACGCCGTTGACTGCCTTAAAACTGGCAGAAATCCTGACAGAAGCGGGACTACCAGATGGTGTGTTCAATGTCGTGCAAGGCAACTACGAAGTGGGTCAAGCACTGACCAATCATCCAGATATCGCCAAGGTATCATTCACTGGTGGTGTGCCGACGGGTAAAAAGGTCATGTCGAGCGCGGCAAGCTCATCGCTAAAAGATGTGACCTTAGAGCTTGGCGGTAAGTCACCATTGATCATATTTGATGATGCTGATATTGATACCGCGGCTGATATCGCTATGATGGCGAATTTTTATAGTACCGGTCAGGTATGTACCAACGGCACGAGAGTATTTGTCCCAAAAGCGCTACAAGCCAAGTTTGAGCAAGCCATCTTAACGCGTGTTAATCGTATCAAACTGGGTGATCCAATGGACGAGAACATCAACATGGGTCCATTGGTCAGCTTCCCGCATATGGAGCGCGTACTTGGCTATATCGAGCAAGGGAAAGAGAGTGGCGCGCGTCTGCTAACGGGCGGCGCACGCGTCACAACAGACGCATTGGCTAATGGTGCTTTTGTTGAGCCGACCGTATTTACAGATTGTAGCGATGATATGACCATCGTCCGTGAGGAAATCTTTGGTCCAGTCATGTCAATATTGACTTATGAGAGCGAAGAAGAAGTCATCCGCCGCGCCAATGACACCGATTATGGCTTAGCAGCTGGAGTGGTGACGACTGATTTAAAGCGTGCGCATCGCGTCATTGCTCAGATCGAAGCGGGTATTTGCTGGTTGAACACGTGGGGTGAGTCAGCGGCACAGATGCCAGTGGGTGGCTACAAGCACTCAGGCGTTGGCCGTGAAAATGGTATCGAGGCGCTTGAGCATTATACTCAGACCAAATCTATCCAAGTAGAGTTGGGTGCGTTTGAATCGGTCTTTTAACGAGTGGTATTGAGAAAGTGAGCGCAGTTTGGGCCTGATAACGCTGTGCATTTGACCTTGCTGCTACCAAGTGATTTATATTTTTCCATATTATGGAGCATGTTATGACATCAACCACCCCTGAGTACGATTATATTATTGTTGGTGCAGGGTCAGCAGGTAATGTGCTGGCCACGCGTCTGACCGAAGACGCCAATATAAAAGTATTGCTACTAGAAGCTGGTCGTCCAGACTATCGATTGGATTTTCGTACCCAAATGCCAGCGGCGCTTGCAATGCCGCTGCAAGGAACGACCTATAACTGGGGCTACAAGACAGATCCTGAGCCATATATGAACAACCGTGTCATGGACTGTGGTCGCGGTAAAGGGCTGGGCGGTTCATCGCTTATCAACGGTATGTGCTATATACGTGGCAATGCGCTCGATTTTGACGACTGGGCAAAGATAAAAGGCTTAGAAGACTGGACGTATCTCGACTGCTTGCCGTACTTTAAAAAGTCAGAAAACCGCGATGTTGGCGAAAACGACTATCATGGCGTCGGTGGTCCTGTCGAGATGACCACCTCAAAACCAGGGGTGAATCCGCTGTTTCAAGCCATGATTGAAGCTGGGGTACAAGCAGGCTATCCGCGTACCGAAGATTTGAACGGCTATCAGCAAGAAGGTTTTGGTCCGATGGATCGTTTTGTGACGCCTAATGGTCGCCGCGCATCTACGGCTCGAGGCTATCTAGATCGTGCCAAGCCGCGTGACAATATCACGATTTTGACAGGGGCACTCACCGATGTGATCTTATTTGATGGCAAGCGTGCCGTCGGGGTCAAGGTCGAGCACGAGGGTCAAACCAAAAAATTCTATGCCGCTCGTGAAGTGATCGTCTCATCAGGTGCTATCGCTTCGCCGCAATTATTGCAGCGCTCAGGTATTGGCCCTGGTCAGTGGCTAAAAGACGCTGGCGTGACAGAAATACTAGATTTACCGGGTGTGGGCAATAACTTGCAGGATCATTTAGAGCTGTATATGCAGTACGAATGTAAGCTGCCAGTCTCGATTGCGCCTGCCAATAAGTGGTGGAATAAACCTGCTATTGGAGCTGAGTGGTTGTTCAATGGCACAGGCCTTGGCGCCTCCAACCAGTTTGAAGGTGGCGGTTTTATCCGTACGGATGAGACATTCACTCACCCAAATATCCAGTATCATTTCTTACCGCTTGCCGTGCGTTACGATGGCCGTAGTGCCAGTGATTCGCACAGTTTTCAAGCCCACGTCGGTTCATTGCGTTCGCCAAGTCGTGGTCGCGTCAAGCTGACCTCAAAAGACCCCAGTGCGCATCCAAGTATTTTATTTAACTATATGTCACATGAGCAAGATTGGCAGGAGTTCCGCGCGGCGATGCGTATCACTCGTGAGATTATGCATCAACCTGCGCTGGACCCTTATCGCGGTGCTGCCATCTCACCCACCGAAGACTTGGTGACCGATCAGCAGCTAGATGACTATGTGCGCGAGCATGGCGAGACGGCTTACCATCCCTCATGTACCTGTGCGATGGGCGAAGATAATGATTCGGTCGTCAATGGTCAAGGGCTGGTACATGGTATTGATGGCTTGCGAGTCGTCGATGCATCTATCATGCCAAATATCATTAGTGGTAATCTCAACGCCACCACCATCATGCTGGCCGAAAAAATCGTTGATAAAATGAAAGGCGTACAATTGCCGCGCTCTACGGCAGATTATTATGTGGCCAATGGAGCGCCGCTACGCGCTGAGCCAATGCGCGATTATCTCTCAACGGTGTAAATGACAAGTCAGCATAAAATATGCTGCTAAATAAAGAACGATATCAGATAACTCCAAAATAATGGCCTTTCAACGTAAAGGCCTTTTTTATCAGCGTCAATATATGAGCGCAATGTATGTCATATATGGGTGCTATTTATCATTTTATTCGCTTTTATTCATTGGTACTGCTTTGTGCGTCATGCGGTTAAGTATACGTTATGTGGTCAAAAGTCATAATACTATGCCGGACAAAGCAATATCGGACACTGTTTAATTTACTTATTTGAGGTCTTTTATGTACAGTTCGCCATCAAAAGAGGTGACGAAACCGTTGAGCCTAAACAAAACTGTGTTTTTAGGTTCGGCTATTATTTCTATTTTATTGATCATCTGGACCATTGCTTTTCCAGATTATAGTGAGACCTTACTTGGTGCAAGTATGGCGTGGGTATCAGACAAGTTTGGCTGGTACTATATGTTGGTGGTTGCTGCTTATAGTATTTTTGCTTTGTTCGTTGGTTTTTCTAAATATGGCGATATTAAGCTGGGTCAAGACCACGAAAAAGCGCAGTTTCCGTTTTTAGCGTGGGCGGCCATGCTGTTTTCAGCGGGTATTGGTATTGATCTGCTATTTTTTGGGGCATCAGAGCCATTGATGCATTATTTAACGCCGCATACTGGCCTAGAGCCTGCGAGCGCCGAGGCCATGCGTCAAGCGCTTGCTCAGACTTTTTTGCATTGGGGTCTGCATGGCTGGGGTATTTATGCGCTGATTGGTATGGCACTGGCTTACTTTGCTTACCGCAAAAACATGCCACTTGCGCTACGCTCACCGCTCACGCCAATATTTGGTGAACGCTTGATCAAAGGCTGGCTAGGTGATGGGATTGATACTTTCGGTGTTGTCTGTACGTTGATGGGTATTGCGACGAGCCTAGGTATTGGGGTGCTACAAGCCAATGCTGGCTTGACCCATGTCTTTGGTATTGAATCTAGCAAGATGGTTCAGGCGCTGATCATTGTCGGTGTGGTCGTCGCTGCCGCTGTCTCTGCGATGACAGGTGTTGAAAAAGGCGTACGTCGTCTGTCTGAATTCAATATGTTGTCGTCAATATTGCTATTGCTTGCCATCCTCGTGATGGGTAATACCGTCTATTTATTAAACACCTTTACGCAAAATATTGGTCAATATTTCCAAACCATTATCTATAAAACCTTTGATGTTTATGCCTATGACGGTACTGCCGGTGCCGACTGGAAATCAGGTTGGACGATATTTTTCTGGGCATGGTGGGTGGCTTGGGCACCGTTTGTTGGTCTGTTTATCGCGCGTATCAGCCGTGGCCGTACGCTACGTGAATTTGTCTTTGGCGTGATGTTCATTCCATTGGGCTTTATTTTTGCATGGTTCTCTATCTTTGGTAACACTGCGATAGATCTGGTTGCCAATGGCGCAACGGCGCTTGGTGAAACTGCCGTCAATGATGCCGCCATGGGCATGTTTGCGCTATTTGAATATTTCCCCTATAGCGAAGTGCTTTCATTTGCAGGTGTGATCATTGGTCTGGTGTTCTTTGTCACCTCTGCGGACTCAGGCGCGTTGGTACTTGCCAATCTGAGCTCAAAAGGCATGACTAATGACACGGATGCACCGGTTTGGTTGCGTTTGTTTTGGGCGGTGGCAACAGGTCTTATCACACTAGGATTATTGTTTGCGGGCGGTTTTGCCTCATTACAATCGGTCTCTGTGATTGCAGGTTTGCCGTTCTCTTTGATTCTGGTGCTCTACATGATGTCCATGTGGAAGTCACTGAAAGAAGAGGGCAATAAGCGCAAAGCCAGCACGATTGGTACTGCCAATGTGCTCGACAGCGGTAAGAGCTGGAGAGCACGTTTGCAGCGTATTGTGAGCTTCCCAGGTCACGCGCAAGTCGAAAAGTTCTTAAAAACGGTGGTGATGCCAGCGATGACTGAGGTCGAAAAAGAGTTCAAAGCAGGTGGTCTCAAAACCTCTTTAGATGCGCATAATCTTGCCAGTATCGGTGAAGATATCGATGCAGGCATGGGCCAAGACAGTGCTCAGGTCGACGGTCTAAAACTGCGCGTCGGTCATGGTGATGAAGATGACTTTGTTTATGAAGTTAACTTGATCAAAGCTGAACGTCCAAACTTTACCTTAAACACCTCAACCAAGCATGCTGAGTTTTACTACCGTGCTGAGGTGTTTTTAAGCGATGGCTCGCAGGAGTACGACTTGGTGGGCTACACCAAAGAGCAAGTGCTGGTCGATATTCTGCATCAGTATGAGCGCCATTTGCAGTATCTACATTTAGAGCGTTAATGGTCTAGATTATCGTGCTATATCGCGCTATCAATCTATATGTACGATAGCCGATAAGTGACCGTCTTTATAAGAAAGTGTTATAAGCAATGACCCCATAAGTTGACTACCGCTTATGGGGTTTTTTGTGGCAAATAAGGTAAATGGGAAGTAGAACAAGCCTGAGATAACATATAGCCAATATAAGGTAAAATCCATCAAACAAGCGGACAGCTTTTAACACATAGACAAAGGATATCGTTGTGAGCAGATTAAAATACATAGCGCATTACTCAGAGCAGATTCAAACGCAAGCGGCGCAAATGATAAGCGACGGTCGGATGGGTGAGTATTTGGATAAAAAATATCCCACCCAGCACCAAGTGCAAAGTGATAAGGCGCTTTATCACTATGTCAATGAGATAAAAAACCAATACATGCGCAAGATTGGCCCGCTATCAAGCGTCAGCTATAGCAGTAAGTTAAAGGTACTAAAGCATGCGCTAGGTATCCATACTACCCAGTCTCGCGTGCAAGGCAGCAAGCTTAAATCCCATAACAGTATCACGGTTGCCAGTCTATTCAAAGACGCACCGCCAGAGTTTTTACGGATGATTGTGGTACATGAGCTGGCGCATTTTAAAGAACATGATCATAACAAGGCGTTTTATCAACTGTGTTGTCATATGGAACCTGAGTATCATCAGCTCGAATTAGATATGCGTTTATGGTTGCACTGGCAAGAGCAATGATTGGACAGCAATATAAAGTCAAAACATCTCTTTGCCACCGTCTGAAAACGCTCAACGTTATCGCTAACCGTGCTAAGCTTGCCTCTACTAAAAATTTAACTGCCAAATCATAAATTGAGACACAATTTTTTTGTTATCTCACGAAAAATAGAGAAAAAAATGATCAATACTAGGGCGTGTTGAATATTCGACCATGGCACTGACAGCGACTATTTTTTAGGCGATTCGATGTTAAAAATAATAAGTTTAGTCACTCTAAGCGCCAACATCTACAAAATGCCAAAGTTGCAGCCAACAAAATCGAAGACAAAGAATTTAAGGTTGAGATAGATGAGCTGCTTGCGAAACTGGTGACTGAATGATCGACCTTGTCCAATAGGATAATGGATGAATGACTTACTCAATAAAAATACTCACAAAAACACGTGGATAGTGCCTGTTGCTTGCCTATTAGCAGGGGGTGCGCTTACTGGTATCTCGACCAACTTGGCAAAATATGCTGTCAATATCGGTCTAACACCACTCGCGTTTTTGTTTTGGTCGATCACTGGCGCGGCCATTATTTTACTAATCGTTGCTCTTATCAAACAAGAGATACCGCCTATTAGTGCCCGTAGTATCGAGTATTATTTTGTTGCCGCCTTTGTTAGCGTGGCGGCTGCCAATTTACTGCTCTTTTCGGCCATTCCTCATGTTGGGGCAGGGTTTGTTGCCCTCATTATTTCCTTACCCCCACTGCTAACGTATCTTGGCGCACTGCTGCTACGTATGGAGCGTTTTTATCTCATTCGTGCGCTTGGCGTAGTGGCGGCGCTTCTTGGCGCAGGGGTGTTGGCTATTCATAAGCTTTCTGCACCAGAATCTAGTGTCTTCTGGATTTTAATCGCGCTGTGCGGGCCAGTGCTACTCGCCATTGGTAATATCTATCGGACATTACGCTGGCCTGACAATGCTTCATCTAGTGCGATTGCACCCGGCATGCTAGTTGCGGCGGCGCTGTTGTTAGGTTTGTTTAGTGCGTTCTCTGATTTTTCTGTCGCGATATCTTTGGATGCTTGGCTGCTGCTAGGATTGATAGTCGTACAAGCGTGGGTGTTTGCTGGTCAGTTTTTCTTATTATTTCTTTTGCAAAAAACAGGTGGGCCTGTATTGCTCAGTTTGCTAGGGGCGGTTGGGGCTGTCGTTGGTGTACCGATTGCGATATTTTTGCAGGGAGAGCGTCCACCTGAGGGGTTGTTTTTGGGGGCATCTTTGATAGCTATCGGCGTGGTGCTGGTGACATGGGGCGGCGTAAAAATGGCGATAATAATAACAAAAGAAGAATGAGAGACAGCTTAGCAAGTGGGGGCTTAGCAAGTGGGAAAAAGGAGTCAGTACGTCAGTCAGTATTGTATGATCTTGCAAGTATTTGATATCTCATCTGAATGACTCTTAGGATCTATATTGATTCAATAATTGGTTACGATTCTCTCAAATCAGTTTTTGTGAATAGGGCAAAAAAGGAGTATAAGTATCGTGGTTATTGTTGTCATGGGTTCAAGCTATGAATGCAGCCGCACGTTATCGATTATTGAATAATGTTACGATTCTGATTAGTGTCATCGCGGTAGCTATTGTCTTATTGGATAGTGGCTTTACGTTGCCCATTTGGCTGCAACAAGTGTTTCATATTTTTTACTTGGTCGTTATTTTGCTCAGCTTTGTGGTGACGGTTGGCCGTTATCTCTACACAAACAAACCGCGAACGCTCAATAAAGTTGCTATTTTTGATGCTTTTACCAGTATCGCGATTGTCATTTTACTTACCGCGCATTTCACTGATTTGGTGCGTTCTGGCTTGGACGCCGCCGTTGATGGTTTTGTCGCGATAAAAATCGCCGTGTTTGTCACCTTTATCCGTGAACTCTCTGATCATAATTTCAATCTCAATCGCACCTTTTTGCATCCTGCACAGTTTTTTATTTTAAGTTTCTTAGCCGTTGTGCTGGTTGGTGCTTTGCTCCTAATGATGCCCAATGCGACAACGCAGCCGCTGTCCTTTATTGATGCGCTCTTTACCGCGACTAGTGCCGTTTGTGTGACTGGGCTTATTGTCGTGGATACGGCAACCTATTTTACGACGTTTGGCCAAGTCATTATTATGGGACTGATACAAATCGGCGGCCTAGGTATTTTGACGTTCGTGACCTATTTTAGTTACTTCTTTAAGGGCGGCGTCAGCTACGAGACGCAAGCGAGTATTAGCGAGATGTCTTATATGCGCGGCATGGGTGATGTGGTGTCGACACTTAAGTCTATTTTATATGTGACATTCGCCGTTGAGGCGGTGGCGGCGGCACTCATTTATATCAGCATTTATGATATGCCTGATATGAACTGGTCTGAGCAATTGTTTTTTTCGGTCTTTCATGCGATATCCGCTTTTTGTAATGCTGGGTTTTCTACCTTTAGTGCTGGCATGTATGACGATTCGCTACGTTTTAATTATCCATTGCAGCTTATCATTGCGATGACCTTTATCTTTGGCGGTATGGGCTTCACCATTGTGGTCAATGTGCTGCGGTATTTGCGTCATCGCGCTGAGCGACTGATATATCGCAATGACCGGCACCATATTTATCAGCCTTGGTTGCTGAATATCAACAGCCGTATTACCTTGATTACGACTGGGGCGTTATTGTTGACTGGTCTGGTTGGGGTGATGGTATTTGAATACAACAATGTACTCGCTGACCATACCGGTTTCTTTGACAAGCTTATCACAGGGTTTTTTACGGCTGCCACGCCGCGAACCGCAGGGTTCAATGTCATTGATATGGGTGAGCTGACTTTTCCAACGGTCATGCTAACGATATTTTTGATGTGGATTGGGGCGTCGCCCAACTCAACGGGTGGTGGTATCAAGACCAGTACCTTTGCGATTGCGCTATTAAATACACTGAGTCTAGCCCGTGGGCAAACAAAGATAGAAGTCTTCAAGCGTCAGATTGCGGAGATTTCAGTCCGCCGCGCGTTCTCTATTATGTGGTTGTCATTATTGGTCATCGGTACGGGTGTGACGCTGATTAGTTATGATCAGCCAGAGCTTGATTTGATCAAAGTGGTATTTGAATGTTTCTCAGCTTATAGCACGGTGGGGCTAAGTTTAAACCTGACAGCAGACTTATCGGATTTTAGTAAAGTGGTGGTGTCGGTCATCATGTTTGTTGGACGGGTCAGTATGCTGACGATATTTATTGCGCTACTCAAAAACATGCGCCAACGCAATTATCGCTATCCGACTGAGGAAATCACGATTAACTAACTTGTGATAAATAGACGGTTTTATGTGCAAAAACAGGGAAACTTAGAGTAAAAGATACTAAAAAAGGTCATTAAGGTTATGAAATATATCATCGTAGGGTTGGGGAATTTTGGTGCGTCACTGGGAGCAGCATTGACCCGCCAAGGTCACGAAGTGATTGCCATTGACAGCAGCATGCAACGAGTAGAAGCCTATAAGGAGGTCATCTCTCATACGCTCTGTATGGATGCCACGGATGAGTATACCGTGAGCGGATTGCCGATTGTCGATACCGACACCGTCATTGTCGCTATTGGAGAGGATCAAGGCGCCAACGTGATGGCAACGGCGCTGTTCAAGACGTTAAAAGCAAAACGTTTGATCAGCCGTAGCATCAATCCGCTGCATAAAAAAGTTTTGCAGGCCATTGGTGTCGATGACATTATTTATCCTGAAAAAGAAGCAGCCAATCGCTGGGCCAAACGACTGTCACTAAGCCATTTTGTTGATTCGTTTGAGTTAAGCGATAACTTTAGTATGGTTGAGATTAAAATTCCAAATGTGTTGATCGGCAAGACGGTTGAGGAGTTGCGGTTGGAGCAAAAATTCAATATCCGATTGCTTAGTACCTTGCGCTATGAGTATTATGAAGACAGCTTTGGTCGTACCCAGACCAAACCTAGCGTGCAAGGTCTGGCCACGCCTGATCAAATATTGCAAGACCGTGATGTATTGGTCATTTATGGCGCAAACAAACACATCAACCAGTTCTTACGTAGTGTGGGTGTGAAAATCAAATAACGGCTTGCAATCGCAGTGACATGAAAAGGGACAGGGGAAGTTTATGAATAAGCGTAGTATATCCGTTCTATTGGTCGCTGTTATCGTGTTGCTGTCAGGCTGTGATCCGTCTGCGCAAGATCCAAACGTCACCTTGTCCGAGCACCAACAAGATCCGATTGAAGCGTTAGAGGTGACCTCCGATGTAGATCGCAGTCAGTTCAGCTATAAAGAAACCTTTTATGTACCGATTTACTCTGACATCTATACCGATAAAGACAATCGCAAAGTACTACTGTCAGCAACGCTGAGTGTGCGCAATACCACGCTGAAAAAATCACTGTATATTAATAAAATTGATTATTATGATACGGATGGGGCATTGGTAAAGTCGTACCTAAGCAAACCCATCGAGCTATCAGCGATGGCCACGCTCAACTACATCGTCGAAAAAGAAGAAGATAAAGGCGGGTCGGGTGCTAACTTCATTATCGAGGTCGAAGGTGTCGATGAAACTGTCAGACCAGTTATCGAAGCGGTCATGATTGGGAATTTTAGTAATAAAGGATTTGCCTTTAGTACAGAAGGTACGCCAGTAATACATTAAAGGAATGTATTCAGTGAAGTAATAAATAACAAGGAAAGTTTAATTTAATTCAAGGAAGCGTTATGTCTGCAACCAAAGAAGAAATCAGCGCCTTTATGGCGTTAGAGTTTCCACAAACCAAATGTATCGTCGAAGCAGTCAGTGAAAATGGTGCGACTTTATCACACGAGATTGGCATCGATGAGCTACGCCCTGGTGGCACAGTGTCAGGACCTGTCATGATGGCCGTCGCTGACGTCGCCATCTATGTTGCGATACTCGGGAAAATCGGTATCGTGCCATTGACAGTGACGACGAGTCTGACTATCAATTTTTTGCGTAAACCATCAGCAGATGCACGTATTATCGCTGAATGCACCTTACTCAAAGTAGGGCGAGCCTTGATAGTGGGCGAGGTATCTCTGTATTCAGAAGGCTCAGACGATGTCGTGGCTCATGTCGTCGGCACCTATTCTGTACCGCCCAAGCGTATCTAAAACGCTATGTAAGCGCTTGGGTACGTTATAAGATAGCGAGCGTCTTCTACTCGCTCGGGTCTGACCCTGGTGGAAAGTCATGGCGTAGCTGCGCCACATTAGCAGTCGTGACCGTGTCAGTGAAATTGTTCAAATCACTATGCACGTATTGGGTGACAGCGCCTATTTGCGCATCATTCATCATGCTATGGAACGATGGCATCCCGCGCAGGCCATTGATTATTACGCTAATAATATAGTACTTCAATTGCATTTTACTGTTGTTGGCCAGCGGCGGATAGTAGCCAGCGCCGTATGCACCGTCACCTTTTTGCATATAGCAACCTGCACAAGAGTCGTCATAGAGTTTTTTGAGTCCTGCGCGGTTTTCAGTAGAGGGCACGTTGATGACATTCCACGCCAGCATTAAGCTACGGATATTCAACGGGAAAGGCAAATGAGTAGTTTTTTTCAGGGGGTTTGTCTACGATAGGGACGGTCTGAAAATAAGCAAATAATGCACTGACATCGTCATCTGTCAGGCCATGATAGGACGGGTAAGGCATCGCAGGATAGATCTGATGATTTGGCGCACGACCTTTGCGCAAGGCTTTTTTAAAATCGGCCTCAGTATAGTTGCCAATACCATAGCGCGTCGATGGTGTGATATTGGTCGAGTAGATATTGCCAATCGGCGTATCAATCGGCATGCCGCCACTATAGTCTTCACGGTGGCAGGCCATACAGTCGGCGGTACGCGCCGCGGTTGGCAAGCGCACTATTGACTGGGCTGACATTTGGTAGGGTTATTCTGTTAGGCAAAGTGTCCATTGGCAAACTGACCGTCTCTGCCATCGCAGCGGTAGAGAGTACGCTAAGTCCAAATATCAATGTCAATGTCAATGCTGGCATAACGGCACAAAGTGGTTTCATAACGTCCTTATAGTGCTGATAAATCATCCTTAATCCCTCATCCTAATATGCCTGCAGTTCGCCAGTCGTGTCTAGCAAAATAACGCAACGTGATAACTATCATTCTAAGTGCTTGAGGTTTCAGTACCAAGCAAGCTAGTGGCTGTGTCGGCATATTTTTTACTGGCGCTTTTGGCTTTTGCCTTTATCGAATCTTTAAAGAATAGCGTCGCAAGCGCACACGCTATCGTCAGTGATAGCAGCATCGAGACCAAAGTATGACTAAAAAAATGATCGCCAAATAGCATCTTATACAGCCCCATGCTCCAGCCTAAGAGCGTAACTATTTTTAGTATTTGATAACGGTGCTTTTTGAGTGTTGGCAAAAAAGCCAATCCATATAAGGAGAATCCTGCGCTGGCGTGAGCCGCTGGGAAGCATCTGGCAGGCGTTGCGGCAACCATGTTTTGCCACAGATTTAGATAAGGCAACTCACCGCCAAAAATTGCCAAGTCATTCGGGCAGCTCACATGGGTGACGCCTTTTAATGTGGTAATGGTAGCCGGTACAATCGCTAATACCAGCAGTAGATAGCCGATCTCCCGAATTGGTAAAGGAAACAGAAATTTATCGAATTTACAGCGATGCTGTGAGGCAAGATCCGGCAAAGGCTGTCTATATTTTATAATTAACACTGCTATGAGGTAGACCGCCAGTAGGATCAGTAGGGCTTTGGGCAAATCATAAAAGATAAACGCATAAGGCTGCGCACCTTTTTCTAGTAGCCAGTGTCCATGGCTATAAAAAAGCTCACTGATGCGTATGTCTAACTGACTATGTTCAAACACCAACGTAGCGAGGATGGTCAAACACAGTAATTTTAGCCAGTCCCAAGCCATTGAGTGGTTTTCTAAAGTCATGGATACCTCTGGCAATGTATAGTAAGTAAGAACGTATAATAAATAGGATAGCTTCTAGCTTGATTATTGATCAGTGCCTGTGATAGATGTCTTTATAAAAAGACAGACAACGCCATGAGCCATAAAATTGTTAATAGACATAACGACACGAACTGCGCCGCCGAGCCAACATCTTTTGCGATTTTTGCGAGTGGATGCTTGGCGGTTGATGTGTGGTCGACGCAAGCTTCGATACCCGTGTTAATCAGCTCAACAATTAAAGATAAAAAAGACGCGAGCACTAGCATCATTTTTATACCAAGCGTAAAAGGCATCATAATGACAGCGGCAAGCAGGACAACATTGAGCCACACGACTTGTCGAAAAGCCGCCTCAAATTTGTATGCTGCCTTAAATCCGTCCATTGAATAGCCAGCAGCTTTTATAATTCGGTAAAAGCCCGTTTTGCCTTTTGCGCTTTCTGCAAAGCTATCAGGCGTGAGCGCACTGTGATGTGCTGCCTGCTTGATAGAGCAATGCTCGGCTGACTCGTCTTCAAGATTAATAGGAGTAATTTTATTCATATAGAATTCTTAATGATCTATTAATATCAAGATGCGCTTTCGGTTTTGCGTGACCAAAAAAACAGTCAAGCAAAGTCGATATATCCTAAGTATAAGACGAGCGAGATTAAGAAAACGTTAAGAGCGTAAGCAGGAATGAGAATAAAGAATGATTCGGACAAATGGCACAAATGGCATTGCCCGCCAGTTCAGTGGGCAATGGTTAAATAGAAATTGTGGTGATAGTAAGCAAAGTACGGTTATTTATAATAAATAATAAAAGTGCTGCCGCCAGACGGATTGGCTTGATGAGTCAGCTGCCAGCCCATATGAGACATGATGCGTTGTACGATACTCAGTCCCAAACCTGAGCCTTCAACCTTGTGATTGATATCATTTTCTGGTGACAAGGCTATGCCTGTACCCTCGTCTTGATAGTCATGAGTTAGGCGCTCAAAGCGCTCATACAGCAGCGGCATCATCGCCTCAGGAATACCAAGACCAGTATCAGTTACCATGATTTTTTCGTCATCGATAGTGATGGTGACTTCGCCATCATCGGTATACTGAAACGCATTTTTTATCAAATTGCCCAGTGCCATTTTTAATAGCTCAGGACGCACATAGGCGCTATATTCTTGCTCAGCGACTATTTCACACGTGACCGTTTTATAGCGCAGCAAATAGGTCAATCGCTGCACCTCGGCTAAGGCAATGCTATTGATAGAAGTTTGCGGTGCATCTAGCTTTTCAGGGGCGCGCGAAAGTAAGAGCAGGGCGGTGATAATCTCAGAGGTCTCACGGGCGGTAGTGCCAATCCGATTGGTAAACTCGTTTAGATGACTGTCTGCTGGTAATTGCGAAGCTAGCACTTCGAAGGCACCCATGATGATGGTTAAGGGCGTGCGCAGCTCATGGCTGACATCACCAGTAAACAGTTGCTCGCGCTTTAGATACTGCTCAAGTTTATGGTTTTTTTCATCGATAGCTCGCGCCAATACGCCCACCTCAGAGGGCAAGTGCGTGAGTTCCGTTAGGTTGCTATGATCCGTTTCGACGGCTTTTTTTAAATCGAGTAAAGGCTTGATGATTTGTTTAGAGGATAAATGAGAGAATATGGCGGCAATAAGCAAACTCAAAATGACCGCCACTCTTAGTGTGTCTGCAAAGATATCTTCTAAGTTTTCGAAGATTTCTAGTACAGGGTAGTGGCTCATCACCATCTCAACCCCTTCCAAGTACGTCAAAATGTAAGTCTGATTGCCTTGTTGATAGGCGAAAAAATGAAGGTTACCGTGGGTTTTGCCAGACTCACCGTCTATAGTGACAGACTTCTCTTGCACCGTTGCCGTTGCTGTTGTTTGCAGGTTGGTAGGGGCACTATCGTAGCGATAGATCTTGATGCCTGGGTCGGCAGTATAAATAGAGCGATCGCCGTACTTTTCTTGGCTGATATCAAGCTGCTGCAACAGCCGACCCTTAACCAACTCCTGTTCTATTCTGCTCTCCGCGTATAGAAAAATACTGACAAAAGCCCCGCATAATAACAGCGCGAATATAAAGTAGGATAATCGAAACTTATTGGCTATCGAGTCTATATTGAACATAATATGGAGATGCTTAATCAAAGGAGGTAATTGATATAGTGAGCGATGATAGACAGTATGAGGTGCTACTCTCTCAGTTATACTACCGCGTGTTCTGATTTATTGGGATCGATAATTTGGTAACCCACACCAGGCACTGTTACTATCATGGTTTTGTCAAAAGGCTTGTCGACCTGCGCCCGCACGCTATGAATATGAGTGCGTAGCGCATCACTGCTGGGTATATCCAGACCCCAAACCTTTTCTTCAAGTTCTGTCTTGCTGACGACTCGCGGTGCGGCACTCATCAGGATATGTAATATCTTAAATCCAGTTGGGGTGAGCTTAATCGACTTTCCTTCGCGCATAATAGTATGTTCACTATTATTTAGCGATAGCGCGCCCACAGCGATACTGTGTACAAAATGATCGTCCTCATGACGACGTATAAGTGCTTTGATACGGCACTCTAGCTCAATCAATGAAAATGGCTTGACCAAATAATCATCAGCACCGCTATCAAAGCCTGCCACTTTATCCAAAATCGTATCGCGCGCAGTGAGCATCAGCACAGGCGTTTTGTCATGCAGTTCTTCTCTGAGTTTCTTACACAGCTTGGTGCCATCCATACCTGGTAGCATGACATCGAGCAATATGACGTCATAATGATTGCTTGCGGCGAGCGTTAGCCCACTATAGCCATTATGTGCGTTGTCCAGCTCAAAGCCTTTTGGCTCAAAAAACGCATAAATATTGGCCACGATATCGGGGTTGTCTTCAATAACGAGTATCTTATACATGGTGTTGACCTAAAAAATAGTGGCTACCTAAAAGATGGAGCAATATAAAAACAGATTTAGTTATTCACTTTAAAAAAGGTTGGCGCGCCTTTGACTTCATCGGTTGTGATGCCAAAAAAGCTAAGCAACGTCGGCGTAATAAAATCGTGTGATACGGGCTGACTGCTCATAATAGAGAGACTGTCCGCATCGATGTGATTACTGTCTGGTGACCAAATGACTGCAGGTACGTGTTTTTGGGTATCTGGTGCAAACTTATAGGGCAGACCATGCAAGTAAATATTGTTTTCTCCCAGACTCTCGCCATGATCGCTCATATACACCATGACTACATCATAATCTTGTTCGTAAGTCTTTAGGGTATCGATCACGTTATCCAAAAAGTAGTCGGTGTACAGAATCGCATTGTCATAGCCATTGATCACAGACTGGGTATCACATTTTGACAGCTCATTGGTCATACAGACAGGTTTGTACGTTTCAAATTCTTTAGGGTAGCGCTGGTAATAAGCGGGGCCATGATTACCCATTTGGTGTAACAAAATAAGCGTGTCTTTAGGCGTCTCTTTCGGTGAGCTGCCTGACTTAACCAGTTTATCAAAACCATCAAGCATACCAATATCTCGGCATTCAACATCGCAGTTCGGATTGGTATCAGCCGTTTTGAAGTCCTCAAAAGTGACACGATCAGCTACGCCTTTAGAGCTAGAGTTGTTGTCTCGCCAAACGACATTGACCCCTTGCTTGCTGAGCGTATCGAGTACGTTTTCATTGTACTTGGCGGTATCGATATCATATTTTTCTCGATTTGCATAACTGAACATGCAGGGCACTGAGTAGGCAGTCGAAGTGCCACAAGAGACGGCATCTTTAAAACTATAAAGGTTGGACTGTTTTGCGAGTAGTGGCGTGGTATTGCGTGTATAGCCATTTAAACCAAAGTGATCAGCGCGAGCCGTTTCACCAACGACGAACACCATGAGCTTGGGTTTTGCAGTGCTGCTGTTTGTAGTGCTACTGGTAGGAGCGACGCGCTTTGCATCTGTCGCATGTAGGGTGAAAGTATCAGGACGGCGCAGCTCATTGACATAGTTTTCGACAAGTTTGATCGTAGAGTAAATAGGCGTGATTGGGTTGGCATAAGAGCGCACCTCTTTATGCTGACGAAAGAAGCTGGCGTACTGGTCACCAAAGGGTAAAAGACACGCCGCGATAACTGCGATAGACAATATCAAGGTAGCTGTCTTTTGTAGAATACTGCGTTGCCAAGTAAAGCGCTTTAGACGAATTTTGCTAATGATAACTGCTGGCAACACGCTCAGTAGCAGCACCCGAATGACCATACTAGGGGCAAACAATCCCATCGCCTCTGCTTGATCGGTCTCCAGACTATTGATCAGCATGTTGGTGTCAAATATCGTCCCGTAAGCATCGGTAAAATAACCGCAGATGGCAGCAGTGATCAGTAGCGCAATCAATACTGGTTTGGCAATCGGACGATAGCAAAGCAGTTGTAATACCAGCCACATCAGTCCAAACAACAAGCCAGTAATAGACAGTATA
Source organism: Psychrobacter sp. PSP (assembly GCF_024085615.1). Lineage (NCBI taxonomy): Bacteria > Pseudomonadati > Pseudomonadota > Gammaproteobacteria > Moraxellales > Moraxellaceae > Psychrobacter > Psychrobacter sp. PSP. Next base: position 177,699 of record NZ_JABLTF010000015.1, on the reverse strand, counting down.
AAGCCGACGTTTTTGCTAAATGGATAGACATCTAGCACCTGCTCAAAAAAGCCAATATTGGCAGTCACCACCAAATATAAGGCAACAATGATAATAAGATAATTGAGATTTACCTCATGATCGTAGAGCTTACTCAGATAGCTGTTTTTTTTATTGGTTTTAGGCGCATCGATTTTGGCGGTTTGAGATATGGACATATAAATACTTCTCAACAGAATGGTAGGAAACGTCATTCCTTACCATAACAAGTGTGCTGTTAAGAAGATGTTAAGGTGGCAGCTTTGATGCTGATGCTAGTTTGCGAGGTGTTGAGTGGTTTATATAAAATTTTACGGACAGATTTTATAGATATTCAAATTATTCAGGATTCATGATTGCTTTTAACTCAGACTGATTCTTTATAGTAATAAAACCATAGTGCATATCTATGAATTCCTGTTTTTGCCAAGACTGAATGATTTTATTGATGGTTTGTCGGGTGGTACCGAGCATAAAGCCAAGCTCTTCTTGTAATAAGCGCAAATCTATCTTTATATCGCCATCCATCTGCTTGCCATAATTACCAATCAGCCCTACAAGCATACTCGCCAGTCTTGCCGATGTACTCAACGAGGTAGCGTCATCAATCCAGTCAAAGGCTCTACGAATACGCGCACAAGTGATGAGCGCGAGGTGCTTGTATAAAATTGGATACTGTTGCGCCGTTTGAATTACCACCTTTCTGGGGATAGAAATCAACGTAACCTTATTAATCGTCCATGCATCGTGGGTGCGAGGATTATCATCTATGATAGAGATCTCACCAAACCACTCGCCACTAGATAGGTGAGCGAGGGTCATGGCATTGCCGCTAGTGCTCACATTGCAGACTCTAATCGTACCCGATACGACAAAGTGCAGCGCCGCATCATCATTGTCACCAATAGCATGAATCATTTGGCTTTTTTGGTATACCTTTAGCACAGCGTTATACGCTAGTAGCGCTTGCACGTCGGTTGGCAAGTCAGCAAACCAAGGGTCGTTATTTAAATGATGATTGATATTCATAAGTGTCATGTTTTTGACAGATTTGGGTTTGAAGAATGGTGTAGAGTAATTATTCGGACTATTCACAACTGTAAAGGACTATACAATGCAAACAGCGATAAAAACGACCACACAAACTGATTCAACATCGAGTGTACACCATAATATGAGCGAACAAGAGTGGCAGATGCGAGTAAATCTTGCTGCTTGTTATCGCTTGATTGCGTCCTATGGCTGGGATGATCTGGTATTTACCCATATCTCAGCCCGCGTACCAGGGACAGAAGATGAGTTTTTAATCAATCCTTATGGCATGCTATTTGAAGAGATCACCGCTTCCAGCCTAGTCAAAGTCAACAAAGCGGGCGAAAAGGTCTCGCCATCAGCGTTCAATGTCAATCCAGCCGGGTTTATTATTCATAGTGCCGTACACGAAGCCCGTGATGATGCGCACTGCGTGATTCATCTGCATACTAGCGATGGCGTAGCGGTCTCGGCGCAAGAGCAAGGCCTACTACCCATCTCGCAGCAGTCATTATTTCCGTTATCTAACTTGGCATATCACGATTACGAGGGCGTTGCACTTAACCCAGAAGAAAAAGTCCGCTTGGTCGCTGATTTAGGCAAGGCTAACTTTATGATCTTGCGCAATCACGGTCTGCTCACTTGTGCCGACACCGTCGCTGATGCGTTTTTGAATATGTATATTTTACAAAACGCCTGCGAGATTCAAATCAAGGCGCAAAGCGGTGGCAGCGCATTGACGCCGATACCAGCACAAATATTGGCTGGTATTCAAGCGGCATCGAAGCAGGTGACCAGAGGAGCGAATGGTGATATCGCATGGCCTGCCTTATTAAGAAAGCTACGCCGTACTGACCCATCGTTTGAGGAGTGATTACATATGGGCAGCGTTAGGTGAGTATTACCATCAAGAGCGTGGTCAGTATGAGTATATAAAAGACGCTCAGGTAAGGTTTATTATCTAGTGTTTGCAATCTATACGCCATCAACAACCGTCGCACCAAAAAAAAGCAGCACATCGTTTGATGCGCTGCTTTTTTGTTTCCTGTTTTTACCTCCCTATAAGCATTCTATCTGTCAGGGTCTTATTTTGACTCCTCATTCCCTTTGTGTGCTATCACCGGTTTTTAAATTAATCCGCCTCTATCAACTTGTATTTTTTTGTCATCATATGTTCATAAATGAGCCGTATTCTTATGCCCATTATAAATAGTTGCTGTGTGTCACAGAGATTGATATCCATTAAGAGATTCATTGATAGCAGTTGATGCGTAGATAAAAGGTGTGTGTATGAGCGTTGCTGGCAGGCTTGGTAGTATCTCTACCCGTATGCTGATTATTTTAGCGTTGGCTTTTTTGCTGATTATCCTCATGGTGTACTTGGTCATTGAAACCCAAGGCAAGCCGCGCATTATGGAGATGACATCAGAGACTGTGGTTGAAACAGGTAACGAAGTCATCAACAGTATCATGGTGAGTATCAACCATGTCGATGGGCTGGCAAAAGCAAGCAGTACGATGGCGGGCGGTCTACCTAAAGAGGATGCACTTTACCAAGAAACCTTTGGCAATCTCATGCAACAAATGGATCAAAGAATCGTGGGTGGCGGGGTATGGTTTGACCCAAATATGTATGCCCAAGGTCAAGAGCGTCAGTCGTTTGTATGGGCGCGCGATGAGACAGGCAGCATGCAGTCAGTGACGCGCTATGACCAAGTAAGTCAAACGCCCAATGCTTATTATCGAGACTGGTGGTATATTCCAGCGTTGTACGCCAATCATGATCACTGCGTCTGGAGTCGGGCATACATCGATCCCACCAGCAATCAGCCGATGATGACTTGTGCTAAAGCATTGTACAACAGTACTAATCAAGCGTTTGATGGCGTGGTGAGTTTTAACTTATTATTGGACAATCTTGATGCCGCCATGAAGAGGTGGCAAGAAAAAATAGGCGGCTATGTCTTTTTGGTTGACTTGGACAATCGATTCCTAACTTTTCCTGATCAGTCGCTCGTCACTCAAACCACCGCCAACAATCCACAAGGTGAGATGATGAACGCCAGTCAGTTGGCGGCTATCAATCCGAGTTTTGCGCCTATCGCGGACAGTTTGGGTCGCATTAACGATACGCTCATTGATGATGCTACTGCCAAAGATGAAAGCCGTTTTACCTTGGCGGCGCGTAGTATTTTGAGTACGACCAATCTGGGCAAAATAAGTGAGCAAGAGTCTGAGCTACTCTCGGCGTTGCTGTTATTAAATATCGATCAAACTTTCAATTTAGTCGACAGCCATCTGGTCGATACCATCGACGTACCCAATGATTTTGTCTTGCAGCAGCCAGCCACAGCCTTCGTCTTTCGCATGCCATTTACTTACTGGAAAATGGTGATCGTCAAACCCAATAGTGATCTGCTCAGTGTTGCCAATGCGCTATCGAACCAGCTGATTCAAGCCATGCTACTGGGCTTTATCCCTATTTTATTATTAACGGCATGGGTGTTCCGTCAGTATTTTACTCGTCCATTACAACGTATGTCGCTTTTGGTGGCTGAGATGGGCGCTTTGATTGAACAAAAACAATATCAGAAACTGCTCGCACATAAGCTGCCCAGCTCAAGCGTGAGCGAAATTCAGATCATCAGTGAGCAGACCAACCAACTGATTGATCGTGTCGTCGAAAACGAAGGCGCGCTTGCCGAGATCAACGTCCATCTAGAAAAACAAGTTGCTGCCCGTACCCAAGATCTACAGCAAGCGATGGATGAGCTAAAAGCCTCACAAGTACAATTAGTGCGCTCCGAAAAAATGGCAACCTTGGGTCAAATGGTGGCAGGCGTGGCGCACGAGGTCAACACACCACTGGGCTATGTACGCAGTAATATCGAACTGGTCGGTGATAACTTGACGCGTTTCGATGAGCTGATCAGCCAGACTGACCAGCTATTGCAGGCGCTAAAAGACTCTAGTGCTGACCAAGCGCAAGTAGCACAATTGACGGCTCAAACTCTACAATGCTGTGAAGAGATCAAAGAAGATGAAGTCAGTGAGGACTTGGCCGATTTGATCAAAGACAGCTTGTACGGGGTCGATCAGATAGCTGAGTTGGTGGTAAGTTTGCGCGACTTTTCTAGAATTGATGAATCAAAAGTAAAAGACGTCGATATCAATGACTGTATCACCACCTCGCTGGTCATGGCGCGCAATAACCTCAAAACCCTAGATATTACGACCAACCTAGCGACACTGCCGCTGACTCAATGTAACCCCTCGCAAATCAATCAAGTGCTATTAAATTTATTCAATAATGCCGCTCAAGCCATAGCGCCTGATCAAAAAGGCGAGTTGCATATCACATCAGCTGTCGATGAGACGCAGTCGCAGGTAGTGGTGCAGGTCACAGATAATGGTATCGGTATCAACGAGCAGGCTTTAGAGCGTATCTTTGAGCCGTTTTTTACCACCAAAAAAGCAGGCGATGGAACGGGTTTAGGGCTGGCGATCAGCACGCAAATTATTGAGCAGCATGGCGGCAGTATTGCAGCGAGCTCAATCGTCGGCGAGGGCACAACTTTTACCATTATGCTGCCAATACAGTCAAAAACTTATGAAAATAAACCCTCCAAAGCCTTATTTGAAGGTTGAAATACTTCTCACCACTCACCTAAAGAGAGCCTCATGCAAAAACCAAAAATTGCCTTTATCGATGATGAGCCGCGCATTTTACGCAGTCTAAAAATGCATTTTCGCCAGTCGCACGATGTATTTACCACCACCGATGCCACTGAGCTTATGAAATATGTCAGCGAGCACGATGTACAAGTGGTCATCAGTGACCAACGTATGCCTGATAAGCAAGGGACGGAAGTCTTGCGTGATATTAAAGAAGCGTCACCCAATACCATTCGTATCTTGCTAACAGGCTATGCGGATCTCAATGCGGTGATTGACTCGGTCAATGACGGAGAGATTTACCGTTATATCACCAAGCCTTGGCAAAATGATGAGCTCAAAAAGATCGTAAATAAAGCCACAGAGATTGCTCAGCAAACGCAAGATATTACCCAAAATATGAAGCAAGGTGATGAATCTCAGAGTTTTATGAATGCTAGTAGCAAAAGGAATATACTGGTATTAGATGATGATGAGAGTATTTATCAAGAAATAAAAAATCAGTTTAAAAGTACTTATACAGTGAGCTGGGCAAGCAACCTCGAGCAGGCTGCGAAGTTACTACAAAAAAAGAAGTTTGGTGTCACCATCACGGATGCGACGCTCAACGAAGAAAATATTACTCCTATTGTCTACGCTCTAAAAAATATCCAGCCCGATCTGATGGTGCTGATGTTGACTGAATTTAAAGACGCTCACATGGTGATTGATCTCATCAATAAAGGGCAGGTATATCGCTGTCTGCCACGTCCTACCAACTTCTCTATTATGAGTATCAGTCTGGACCGCGCGTTTGAGCATCACGAAAGACTGGTACAGCAGCCGATATTAGCAACGCGTCATCATGTTGAAGAAGTACCAGAAGCTGAGACTTTTAATTTTTCTGAAAGATTGAAGGGTTTCTTTGCCAAGTTTAGAGGCTGGCGCATGATGATGTAAAGTATTCTGATTAAGATGCTATATCAAGTCAGCATATGATTGAGCATTATCTTTAATAAAGAATAAATAGCCGTATTTATAAGAATTTGCGTGACATAATTACGGTATCGAGTGATAGGCTTATTAAAACAGTACGTTTATGTTTCTTATAATCATTATTAGACCACTCATCACCATTAGTATCAGCAGCATTATTCTAAACTGACTAATACTGATGCCAGCCAAAAAGTGTTTGCCAATGACGTTGCCAATAACGGCACCCAGTCCTAATACCAGACCATACACACAGATCTTGACTGTGAGTATGCCAAAAAAGGCGTAGCTGACGACTTGCACAATACCGACAAAAAAAGAATTCGCCGTTTTGGTCGCAATAAGATTCTCTTTTTCTAGACCTGCGTTCATATAAAAAGGGTTAAGAATGGGACCTAGGCCACCCACCAACGTGCTCATAAAGGCAATGAAAAAGCCCACAGGATCCTTTTTATTACAAAAAGTGCGGTCAGTTTGTCTCATCTGCCGTAGAAATGCTGTTTTTTATCTCCAATCATATAGACCCTTATCTGGACAATACCGAACAAGAAAACTTGGTAAAAGTATGCCGCGTTGCTAAAAACCTAGAAGGGGACCCTATCGAATATAGAGAATCTTATGGATTGGCAGAAAAATTTAGTTATGAGGTCAATATTATTTAACCATTGGCCATTTCACCATTAGCGAGGGCAGTGGTTAAGTTATGCTCAATAAGCTATAAAAAAGGAGCTGATAATTCAGCTCCTTTTTTCATACTTTTTATCACCTGACTCTATGAACGACCAATGAAAGAAATGGTTGATACATAGAACTGCTTACTGGCTGTTAAACGTAATCGTCTGTCCGCCATTACCAGCTGGCGGTACGATAGTGACTTTGCTCGCAAGTATGTCGCCTTTGGCATTGATTTTGTAGCATTCTTTTGAGCTGCCTTCAGAGGTGCCACCAGCAAGCATGTTGTCTGAGGTTTCGATACAGAACCATGCGGTCTGATTGCTGTCTCGCGTTAGGGACCAGTTTTGGTTATAGGTGCCGATTTTTTGGCGCATACGACTGTCCGTATAGACATTTTCAGTAATCAATTTGTTTGAGTCGCCCACCGTCGCCATTTTGGGGATAGTGGTCGTTTGATTTGAGACTGAGTATTTGCCTGTGCTGTCTGTAAAACCGTGAAATACCAAAGGGTTCAAGGTGAAGTAATTGATAGCGACTGAATGGTTAGTGATTTGATTGTTCACTTTATTGATCGTGTTGATCTCAGTACCTTGTACCTTTTTATTATTGAAAACCATGTTGCCTTTAGGCGTGACTTGAATATCTGCTGAGGCCGTTTGATTGCCGATAGTGGCAACCAAATTTTCACTACGTTGTTTGGTATAGATATTGAGCATGGCGGTCTCAACAGGGTACTCGGTCACTATGTTGTTTGGGTTGGTGTTACCCATCGTTCCACCGCTCGCACAAGCGCTTAAGCCCAGTCCTGCGGCAATACATAATCCTAATGTTTTCATGATTTAATCCCTCAGTCTATGTGGATGAATGCTATTAGTAGCTACTGTAAGTAGCAGTTATTATAAGGAATATCTACTATAATCGAATTTTTTAGCAATGACATCTGCTAACCATCCTAGACCTTCTATTATTACATCACTATAACAACCAGTAATTTTCTAGTGCGTTAAGAATTGCGGGCGACGCTACAGGCGTAACCAGAATCTTCCATCAATTTGCCAAAAATAGCCCCCAAGATAAATAGGGGGAAGTATTTGACAGCAAAGCCGCCAAGACCTTGCATAAAGACTTCAGTATAGATCACCATCGTTTGGCTGCTCTGCCCACTTAATACCACTGCCAAGATAGCGAGTAGAGGTGCCAAAACTAAGACGCTCACGCCTCGATAGGCAAAATACATTAAGAGGGACAAAGACAACAAAATAGCAAAAATGCTCATGATTTTGATTTCCTTCCATGGAAAATAGGCGGTGAACTATAATGGTTGCGGCTCATTATTCTTCTTATAAAAAGACATTTTATAAAAAGGTATTGATCCATCGATGAAAACGATGGGCTGTTTTTGTAATCTTTATTTGGGTGATAGAATTAGGCCTTTAACAGTCCATGCTTTTCATAGTGGTTTTTGGATGGTAACTCCTGCTCCACGAAAAATCTAATAGACGGTTGTTCATAATAGCTATCCTTAGCATGAACTCAATATCACCAGTCCAACGATGAAAAAGAGTGATGAGAAAAGTATAGTGATAGGGTAATCACGTAGAGATAACGGCTTACTTAAATCAAACTTAGGTCAAATAAAATGATACATTATGTATCATTTTAAAATCTAACAGAGGAGTAAACAAAGGTCAACTAGTAGACCTTGAGAGTCACGGTACTGGTGTAATGGTCCATTTTTAATGAAGAGATACTAACCACTTTGAGATAAATTAGACCGTATTCAAATGTCAGACATAACTTATAAGTGTGGTGATATCAATGATAAGAGAGCTTAAAACCTTTGTGGCCGTTTGCGAGTTAGACAGCTTTGCTGCCGCTGCTCGGCACATCAACTTGACCCAGTCTGCGGTCAGCGCCCAAATAAAAACCTTGGAAGACAATCTAGGGTTATCTTTATTTACCCGCTCTGCTCGTGCCATTACGCTCAATCCGCAAGGCACGCGCGTATTACCGATCGCCAAAGAGATTTTGGCGCTTTATTCAACAATGCAGTTGTCCACAGATACCGATATTGCCAGCTATTACGGGCAGCTTAGGATTGGCTCGATCAATTCCGTGCAAGTGGGTATCTTGCCAGAGGCACTAAAAGCGATTACGTTACTTGCCCCCTTAATGCAGACGGAAATTGTCCCCGGGCGTGCTGTAGAGTTATTTGAGAAACTAGAAGTTGGGGAGATAGATGCGGCAATTACCATACAGCCAGCATTTGCCTTGCCAAAAGATATTGTGACGCAGTCCATTATGACCGAACCCTACGTGCTCATTAGCCCTAAAAAATGGCCCTTTCATAGCCTCAGACAAACGCTTGAGCAGCATCCTTTTATCCATTACACCTTACAGTCCTCAGCAGGCGCAAAGATAAACAAGTTCTTTAAACAACAGGACATCAAGGTAAATACGATCATGGAGATTAATGATCTGGATGCGATCGTTCGGATGGTGGAGTCGGGGCTGGGGGTGGCTTTGATTCCGTATGCTGGGCTATGGATTAGAAGTACGCCGCCCGTTCAAATTCACCATTTAGGGGATAACAGTTTGGTGCGCGAGGTTGTATTGGCATATCGTTATACCGATCGTCAGCAGCCACAAATCAATGCTCTAAAGCAGGTGTTGGGGCTGTAAGTGAGTCAAGAGTCTTATAAACCTTTGTCACTGAAGCTAGGTTTTTACTTTCGGCACGTATAATTAGCGATTAATCCACTTTTTCAACCAATAAGCTTTCTCATAAAATCTTTCTTGCCATATAAATTTTTTCCAAAAGAACTACTGTAAAAGTGCTCATTCTTTTTTATAGAACAACCTAATCTGTCATATTTTTTATTAAGCAGCAAAATTTTTGGGGCTGAGAGCGAAATATTTGCGTTTTTCTTGTACTAAATTCTCGGTTACGATGGCGCTCATATTGAGTAGCGCCAAGACAAAACACTTAACAGAGTCATTTTTGTCGGCCTACTTCTTAAATCTCTCTTATGTCTAAGAAGTTATAAAAATATGGAAAATACAGATAACCTTATCGATAATAAAGCCCATACTCGCATTGAAAAAGATTTATTGGGTGAGCAAGCCGTTCCTGCAACCGCACTATACGGAATCCAAACCCAACGCGCCGCGCAAAATTTTGATATTACTGGCATGCCAATTAGCCATTTTCCTGATTTGATCAAAGCACTGGCAATGGTGAAAGCGGCTGCTGCCAAAGCCAATTATCAACACGGTCTACTCAGTGAAGAGAAGCTTAGCGCCATCACTGATGCGTGTAGCGATCTGATACAAGGCGAGCATCATGAGCAGTTTATTGTTGATCTCATCCAAGGCGGGGCGGGCACGTCAACCAACATGAATGCCAATGAAGTGATTGCCAATATTGGCTTAAAAAAGATGGGGTTTGAGTATGGTCAGTATAGTCATCTCCATCCCAACAATGACGTCAATCGCTCTCAGTCGACCAATGATGTCTATCCAAGCGCGGCACGTTTGGCGATGGTATTTGCGGCAAAACCACTGCAATAGGCCATTATCAAGCTACAAAACAGCTTAGCTATCAAAGGTAAAGAATTTAGCAGCATTCTAAAAATGGGTCGTACTCAATTGCAAGACGCAGTACCGATGACGTTGGGGCAAGAGTTTAACGCTTTCGCCAGTGATCTAGGCAGTGAAACGGCGCGAATCGAAGATGCTTGTTTACAGTTATGTGAGTTGAACTTGGGCGGTACGGCGATTGGTACGGGCATCAATGCGCCCAAAGGTTATGCCCGCTTAGCGATTAGTGAGCTCGCGGATATCAGTGGTCTGCCAGTGACGCTCTCTGAGGATTTGATCGCCGCCAGTGCCGATATGGGTGCGTTTATTACGTTTTCGAGTGCGCTCAAACGCCTAGCTATTAAGCTGTCTAAATTGAGCAACGATTTACGTCTACTGTCGAGTGGACCGCGTACGGGCTTGGGCGAGATTAACTTGCCAGCGATGCAACCTGGCTCGTCTATTATACCGGGTAAAGTCAATCCTGTGATTCCTGAGGCCATGAACCAAGCTGCGTTTCAGGTAATGGGGACGGACATGACGATTACCATGGCAGCAGAAGCAGGGCAACTGCAGCTCAATGCAATGGAGCCGCTGATTGTTTATAACCTACTAAACAATGCGCGCCTGTTAGAAAAATCGATTCGTATGCTCGATGGGCGCTGTATTCAAGGTATAACCGCCAATAAAGCTCGCTGTGCGCAGCATGTCGAAAACAGTATCGGTATCGTGACAGCACTGGTACCACATATCGGTTATGAAAATGCCAGTCGTATCGCAGGAAATGCGTTGCTGAGTGGGTCAGGCGTGGCGGAGCTGGTCAAACAAGAAAAGCTGCTCAATGATGAGGAACTTGCAGCGATTTTATCACCTGACACGATGGTCAGTAGTATATAGATTTGTGCACATAAACTGGATTGAACAAAGAAAAAAAGAGCGATATCTATCAACGGATATCGCCCTAATTCTTTTAAAGTGTCGTATCTTCATCGTTTTGATCACTATGACAGCGATGTGATGAAATTAGACAATTATTATCGCTTAGACCCTCGACCTTTTGAAGGACGTCTGCCGTTTGTGGCAGGTTTACCATTGCCTGCAGCATTCTTGCCACGACTGGCAGGACGCCCATCTCTACCTTTAGAACCTGCTGGTTTTCTGGCATCATCCTTGGCGTACTTATTGCGCCCCTTTGCAGCACCTGCTGATTTTGCAGAGGATTTTGACTTTGATTGAGCGTCAGTATGCGGTTTTTTTCGTGGTGCATTGCGCGATTTTTTGCCCGAATGATTGTCTTGCGACGAGGATTTTTCGACAGCTTTAAGCAGGACAGACAGCTCTGTTGGTGTCAGGTCTCGCCAGTCGCCGACAGGAAGCCCCTTAAGGCTTACATTCATAATCCGCGTACGCTCAAGCTTGACGACCTCATAACCAAAATGCTCACACATACGGCGGATTTGACGGTTCAAACCTTGAATGAGTGTGATGTTAAAGACGTTGGGTGCTACCTTAGTAACGGGACATTTTTTTGTCATCTTGCCAAGCATTGGCACGCCACTCGCCATACCCTCAATAAAGCTATCCGTGATTGGCTTATTTACCGTCACGAGATACTCTTTTTCGTGGTTATTGCCAGCACGCAATACTTTATTGACCAGATCACCATTATTGGTCAAAAAAATCAATCCTTGAGAGTCTTTGTCCAAACGCCCAATCGGGAAAATACGTACCGAGTGTCTCACAAAATCGACAATGTTGTTTTTTTCAGAGCTTTCCGTGGTGCTGACAATGCCCACTGGCTTATTTAAGGCAATAAAAATAAAATCATCAGGCTCGCGTGGCTCAATCAGCTGTCCGTTGACTTTTACTACGTCTCCAGCAGCCACTTGATCACCAACCGATGCACGCTTGCCATTGATGTATACATTACCTTGTTCAACAAAGCGGTCAGCATCGCGTCTGGAACAAATCCCACTTTCGCTGATGTATTTATTGAGACGAGTCGAGGAATTGTTATACATAAAGCACCGTTTTACCTGATAAAAAGCTTTTTTGCTAAGAAAAAAGCCTAAATTGAATGGTTCAGTCGTCTTGTCATTAAAGCGGCGACTTGCGTTTTTACAGTCTAACGCTTACGTTCTGTAAAGCACTTTGACCACATGCCAGCCAAATTTGGTTTTTACCAAATGAGGGGTGAAAAGCTCACCGTTGAAGCAGATTTTATCAAAAGGTCCTACCATTTGACCTTTTTCGAACTCACCTAAATGACCGCCTTTTTTGCCTGATGGACAGGTTGAGTATCGTTTGGCCAGCACATCAAATGCTGCGCCTTTTTTGAGCTTGGCAATAATATCTTCTGCCAACTCTTTTTGTTTGACTAAAATGTGCAATGCGCTAGCGGTACGAGCCATCGTATAAACCTTTCATAGAGTATCAATTATCGGGTCATTATATCATTACTTATCTTATTTTAGCTTAGTTACTAACCTTTGTGATTCAAAGGTTATCTAAGATTATTTAAGCCAATTTCTTATATTTGAAGCCCGTGTTTTCTATTTAATATCTCTTCTTTACAAGATAAAAAGGTTAAAGCTGATGCCAATCTTCAATCGCCTTGTGTCCAACTTCTAATCCCACATCATAGCTATAACGGATTTTGGCTTTATTTTTGGACAATCGACTCGCCATGTTTTTTAAGTCGGGTGGACAAATCTCTAAAATTTTCTGTGATGATGGCGTCTGTAAAAATTGTACCGAGTCGTTGTAGCGTTGGGTTCGCGTCAACAAGCTTTGGGCAAAACCATATCGTTGCTTAGTATAATATTTAGCCAATAGCTGATCGCCTTTACTGCTTGTTTTAGCGTAGTTTTGCGGGCGAGTACGTATGACCATGAGCTTATCAATACTCTCTTGCCCAGCCGCCCACTGTACGGGCAAAGCATCTGCCACACCACCATCAAAATAAGGCTCACCAAATATCTCGACCGCTTGGCGGGTCAGCACTGGGATGGAGCTTGATGCCCTTAATCCATCCAAAATATTGTCTTTAGCCGCTTTGATGTAGGTTGCCTGTCCTGAAATAGCATGTGTTAACACCATGTAAAACTCAGCATGATTGGCAAATAACTGTGCCTGATCCAGTGGATATTCTTGCTCCACTATATCCCACATCCACTTTAGATCCAGTAAGTCACCGCCTCTAAGGAAACGACCGTAATGAATAAATTCAGATCGAAGGGAATGATCCAAGTAAATATGCAGGGTGCGGCCTTGTTGTGCGGCCAAATAGTTAGCAACGTTAGTTGAACCTGAAGAGACGCCCACACAAAGATCAAAAGGATTGAATTGTTGTTGTAAAAAGGCGTCTAAGAAACCGCTGCTAAATGCGCCACGCATGCCGCCGCCTTCAACTACCAGTGCTTGTCTATGTTGTTTAAGCATTGAAAACCTCGAATGACGCTCGCAAAGTATACCTATAAGTACACAAAACGAGGGGATAAAAAATGTTTATAAATATAGTCGATACTAGGGAAATATACTTTTAAGCCGTTCTAAATCTATTTCTTGGATATAGACTGTAGTGGTCAACTAATTTAGGAAACCTAATAAGAGGTTTTGATTAAAGTAGCGTCTCTCTGTCTCTAATGGTGTTAGCGAGTTGTTGAAGCTGTGCGGTCTCACAGCTTGATAATAGCCCCAAATATAGTTAGTGATAGCACTTGATGCTTCAGCAATCTCTTCGTAGCCGCCCTTTAGCATCCACTGCGTCTTAAAGCTTCTAAAGAAGCGTTCAGTTGGGGCGTTATCCCAACAATTTCCCTTTCGGCTCATACTTTGAACCATGCCATGACAACTTGCGACTGACTCAGCGAATTTCTGACTGGTATAATGCGTGCCTTGATCAGAGTGAAACAGCACTCCATTAGGCTTGAGTCTAGTCTGATACGCCATCTGTAGCGCTTTGGCAGTCAAAAAGCTATCAGGAGAGTCTGAGACACTAAAGCCCACCACGCGCCGTGCAAACAGGTCTAGAACGACAGCCAAGTAACACCAACCGCCTTTGATACCGACATAGGTTCATCACCTGTCCAGACTTGATTAGGCGCTTTTGGGCTAAAGTTGCGATCTAAGATATTGTCATGGGTTTTGTGTTCTTGATCAGCTTGCTGTTATTTATGCGTCTTGAGCTGACAGCTCATTAGTCCCATGCCTTTCATAAACTTAGACGCTAGGTAGCGCGTCAACCGAATCCATGTTCATTCCACAGTATGGCGATAATGGTACGAGCGCCAGCCGATTGCTTTGAATCGTTGAATATCTGGCGTATCAGGGCTTTTAACTTAACGAGTTTATATCTATAGGCTTAGATCGTATACCATATAGTTAGATTACTATAAAATCGATACAATAAGATTCAACGTTATTTTTCGCAGCCTCTGGAGACGCAGTCACAGCAAGCAAGAAAAGTAGCGTTGAATCGAGCGCGTTTCCTATGCTGTATCAATTTTATTGAGGTTCTACTATAACTTGAATTCTCGGGTATATGCGCGGCGTTTGGTCGTCATACTAATTATCCTCTTTCGGATAGTATAACCTCTTAAACATGGGCCGATTTAATTATGCCACTACAAGATCTTGGCGGTCATAACAGTTGCCCCAACGCTTATAATTATTATCCGTTCTCGACTTAGGGTTATAAGGAATGGCGATGTATGTTTGAATTTTATTAGTGTCCTAAATTAGTTGACCACTACAATTTTTTACTTACAACACGCAACCTTTTTAACACACGTTGATTATAAATCTTTTTTTCAAGGTGCTAATATAATTGAGTAATACTTAACTTAGATAACATAAACCATTGTTTCTAATAACTTTCATCTTGTATTATCACAGATTATTGTTTATCGAGATTTTGCAAGCTTTACTTAACTGGAGAAATTATGCGTGCTTTAACTTACCACGGTGCTAAAGATGTGCGAGTGGACAATGTCCCAGAACCTAAACTGCAAGAAAAAGATGATGTTATTTTACGTGTGACTGCAACTGCAATTTGTGGCTCAGATTTACACTTATATCGTGGCAAAATGCCTGCAACCGAGGAAGGCGATATCTTCGGTCATGAGTTTATGGGTGTGGTTGAAGAAGTAGGCTCTGAAGTCACTGCTGTTAAAAAAGGCGATAGAGTTGTTATTCCTTTTGTTATTGCATGTGGTAACTGCTTTTTCTGTCAGCATGACCTAATGTCCGCTTGTGAGACTACAAATACAGGCCCAGGCGCTGCTATTAATAAAAAAATAATTCCGCCACCGGCTGCTTTATTTGGTTTTAGCCATTTATATGGTGGGATTCCTGGTGGACAAGCAGAATTTGTACGGGTTCCTAAAGGTAATTTTGGTCCGTTCAAAGTAAATGGCTCACTGTCAGATGAGAAGGTTTTATTTTTATCAGATATTTTACCAACTGCTTGGCAGGCCGTGACTAATGCCAATATTACTAAAGGTTCAACCGTAGCTATTTATGGAGCGGGCCCTGTGGGGTTGTTATCAGCCGCTTGTGCCAAAATGTTAGGCGCTGAGCAGATCTTCGTGGTAGATCATAATGACTATCGTTTGCAGTATGCCAAAGATACGTACGGGGCTATTCCGGTTAATTTCGATAAGGTAGATGCTGCTGAATTCATCATTGAACAGACCAAAGGACATCGCGGCGTTGACGGAGTTATTGATGCGATTGGCTTTGAAGCCAAGGGCAGTATGCTAGAAACAATAATGACCAATTTGAAAATTGAAGGGTCAAGTGGTGCAGCTTTACGTCAATGTATTGCAGCTGTGCGTCGTGGCGGGGTCGTTAGTGTTCCTGGTGTGTATGCAGGACCCATTCATGGTTTCTTATTTGGTGACGCTTTTGATAAAGGGCTTACTTTCAAAATGGGCCAAACCCATGTACACAAGTATTTACCACAATTATTAGAGTATATTGAAAATGGTGATTTATCACCTGAAGCTATTATTACTCACCGTATGAATTTGTCTGACGCTGCTAAAGGTTATGAAATTTTCGAAAAGCGTGAAGAAGAATGTCGTAAAGTCATTTTAACTCCTTAATTTTTCAAATTTACCCTTTACTTTTAACATTTAAAGATTAGGTCATAGCTGCTTTAACGAGATTGTCTTAAATAATGGTTATCGCTAAAGCAGCTAGTAAAAAAATCTTTGACTTGCTTTTCTCTGCACACGGCAAAAAAATCATTCCCCAACCGATTTTCATGGGTTTAGGGATTAAAAAAACTAACTAACTGTCTTAGATGGTCTTAAAGCTTAGAAGTGTAAAGCACAATAAACTTTCTTATATTTATCAGGATCATCTTTATTAGCTACAAACCCTTTGCTAACCAACTTTACCGAGTTAAATGTTTCACCTTCATCATTAGTTATCATAACAATCAAGTTTTGTTACCCAAAACTTTGGAGTTCTTTAATCAGCTCTTTAATTGTCTTAGTTCTATCTTCCCATTGCACTACACCCAAAACATAAAACCTCTAAACGATAACCTATCTATCATTTGACTTTTTTTGATCTTAAATGATAGTAATATCTTGCTATTATCAATGAACATCAATTATTAAGTCTAAGTAATAGAGGGGCATTATGTCCGTTCGTATTTATGTGAGAGCCAGCACTAAGGACCAAGACGCTACTACTAGAGCATTAGTAGATTTGGTTGCCTTCAGTAGCCGCTATGGTGATAGCTATGTTGATTACGTTGAGCACTTCAGTGGTACAAAGCTCGATAGACCAATCTTAGCTAAGTTGCTAAAGGACGCCGAGCAAGGCGATATTTTATTGGTTGAAAGCGTGGATAGATTAAGCAGGCTATCTCAAGATGGTTTTGCGATTCTAAAGCAGCGTATTAAAGATAAAGGCTTACGATTGGTGGTGGCTGATCTACCAACCACTCATACGATGAGTGACGGTATGACAGGTGAGATCCTAAAAGTGATTAACGATATGCTGATCGATTTATTAGCGACCATGGCAAAGCTTGATAATGACAAGCGTAGAGAGCGCATTAAACAAGGATTGGCCAACAGTGGCTATAAACCCACTGGTAAGAAAACCAATACCGCAAAACACAATCGTATTAGAGCATTGGCCAGTCAAAACAATATGACAAAAGAAGAGATCGCTAAGGCGGTTGGTGTTGGCGTAGCTACCGTTTATCGTGTCTTAAAGCAGGTTAATAGCTGAGGTGTTTTAAATATCGACTCAACGTGACCTTTGGGCTTTATCTAAAGGCATCACAACGTCATATAAAAATCGTTTTAATGCAATAATGCCTCATTATAATCATTATATTGCATTCATAATTGTTTTTACGCAAAATGGCTTATCTATAATCGATTGAGCCACTCATAATGAATACCCCCATCTCAGATCCTATTGGCGCAGCATGGCTTATCCGTTATGCCAGCATCGAGCTGGTTTCCCCTTTATATGTCAGCAGTAGTATCGGTGGACGCAGACAAACCTATCTATCAGCGGGCTAAAGAGCTAGGAGAAACGCCTGAAAAACGTTCACAGCGTAGTCAGCATGACGATTTCTACCTTAATGAGACTAAACGTATTTGGCAGGACAGCAAATGCCGTTACGGTGCGTGTAAAGTCTGGCAGCAGATGAAAGCTGACGAGTTAAAGGTTGCTCGGTGTACCGTAGAGCGATTAATGAAGCAGTATGGCCTACAAGGCATCTGGCGTGGCAAAGGCAAGATTACCACCAACAGCCGTGACGACCAAAAACGCGCTGATGACTTAGTCAATCGCAACTTTAGCGCTTATCGTCTTAACTAGTTGTGGGTTGCTGACTTTACTTATATCAAAACAACGTGCGGCTGGGTCTATACCGCTTTTATCATTGATGTGTTTGCCCGCGCTATTGTGGGCTGGAATGTCTCTAATCGTATGAATACTGATATGGTAATGGCGGCATTAAATCAAGCAATAGCAGATAGAAACCATCCTAAAGATGTCATTCATCATAGTGATCGCGGGACTCAGTACTTATCCATTCGCTATACTTCTAGGATGACGGATTCTGGCGTCATTGCCTCTGTTGGTACCAAAGGTGATTCATACGACAATGCGTTGGCTGAAAAGGTTAACGGGCTGTATAAAACCGAGGTGATTCATTATTTAAAGTAAAACTGGACTGGTGGGAACGATGTTGAACTGGCAACCCTTGAATGGGTCGATTGGTTTAACAAAACCCGTTTGCATAGTAAAATTGGTTATGTGTCGCCTTTTTAGTTTGAGAGACGATACTATGATAGTCTTAGTGAGTCAGACAAAGCTGACTGACTCAGGCAATCCACTCTCCGATATAGTCGGGGCGTTTCACTCAAAAAATAGGAGCTTATAGCTCCCATTTTTATGTTAGCTTGCTAAGTCTCTATGTTAATTTGAAGAATACTTCATCATAATGTCCAAATATAGTTAATCCAATTTGAGAGTGGTACAAGGCAGCCGAGTGCAGATGTATCTGTCATACTTCAAGCAAGGTTAACGCTGTAACGCTTTTATAGTGGATTGAATATACAGCTATATTTTTTTGATTTCTACAATATCACTTGATTCAATGAGCGATTGGACATTACCAAATAAACTTTGAATATAATCAGTGGCCATATGGATATCTAAATCCTCTCTGCTACGCCATTCTTCTAAGAAGAAATATCTACTCGAGTCATTTTCGCTAATATAAAGCTCATATTTCAAGCATCCTTCTTCTTGAAGCGTAGGCTCTATTACACTTTTTAAAAGCGCTTCTAACGTCTCTTTTTGATCTGATTTTGCCTTAAAGTTCGCAACTATTGAAATAGTCATTATTTCACCTTGAATTTGTTTTAGGGCTTGTCCCTATTTTAAAAATGGTGATAAAAATGAGATAAATTAAAGGCAAACAAGGAAAATAGCGCAGGTAATATCAAGATATTGGCCAGCTATTTGACACCGTTTGCCAAAGATTTAGCCATTTTTAGCCCATTTAGTCATAAACGTTTGAATTAGGGACACGCCCTAGAAGTTTTCTAGTACAATTTTGCCTTTTGACTTGCCTGATTCAAGTAACTTATGCGCCTTCTCCAAGTTTGCAGCGTTAATTTTGCCTAGATTTTGGTTAAGCGTACTTCTAATTTTTTGCTGGTCAACCAATTGGGCAACCTGTTGCAACAGATCACCTTGTTTTTCAATATCATCGGTTTCATACATTGAACGAGTGAACATCAACTCCCAATGGATAGAAATAGATTTAGTCTTAAACGGCATAATATCAAAGGTTTGTGGATCATCGATCAATCCAAGCTTGCCTTGTGGTGCAATCAGAGAAACTATTTGCTCGATATAGGTGTCTGTATGATTGGTAGAGAATACGTATTTTGGTTTTGCAATGCCTAGTGTCTCGATTTGTGCATTTAAATCTTTGCTATGATCAATGACATGGTCGGCACCAAGTGATTCCACCCAAGATTTCGTTTCTTCACGTGACGCTGTTGCTATAACGGTCAGATTTGTTTTTGCTTTTAGGAGTTGGATAGCGATTGATCCTACACCGCCTGCACCACCAATAATTAAAATACTGCCAGCTTCTGTTTCTGAAATTTGAAGCCGATCAAACAGCATTTCCCATGCCGTTATTGCAGTTAATGGCAATGCTGCTGCTTCTGCATTAGATACTGTAGTTGGTTTAAGACTGATAATTCGTTCATCGACTGCTTGATACTCAGCATTACTACCATCTCGGGTTAAATCGCCAGCATACCAAACAGAGTCTCCTACTTTAAACGAGGTAACTTTTGAGCCAACTTCAATAATTTCCCCAACGGCATCCCAACCTAAAATACGATTATTTGCTTCAGACGAATTTTTTCTCACTTTGGTATCAACTGGATTCACAGAGATTGTCTGAACTTTTACCAGTACATCACGCTCTTTAAGCGTAGGCTTCGCTTTTTCAATATCTACCAATGAATTTTTAAAATCATCATGGTTGTTTATAACATACGATACGGCTTTCATAGATTTGTCCTCAGCTTTAAAAAAATAGAGTAAAAATGGGAGCGAAGTGCTCCCATTTTATATTATTCAATCATTAAAACTCTTGGCTCGTTGGGCGTAAAACAATTTCATTAATATCTACATCCGCAGGCTGTTCAATTGCATAAGCAATTGCTCGAGCGACTGAGTCAGATGGTATGGCTTGTTTGTAGAAATCAGTAACAAACTCTGAACTTTCTTTATGAGAAGAACCGAATTTTAGTTCTGACTCAATTGCACCAGGCTCAATAGTAGTCGTTCTAATTGTTTCTCCAACTTCATGACGAAGGCCGTCTGAGATGGCTCTTACAGCAAACTTAGTACCGCTATAAACAGTACCTCCTGGACTAAATACTTTTACCCCTGCAACAGATGAGAGGTTAATAAAGTGTCCAAAGTTTTGTTTTTGGAAAACAGGTAGGGCAGCTGCTATTCCATAAAGAACACCTTTAATATTAATGTCGATCATACGATCCCATTCATCAACTTTTAGCTCACTTAATGGTGCAATAGACATTAATCCAGCATTGTTTACCAATACATCGATTTGACCAAATGCGCTTAATGCCTTTTCAATAAGTGCTTGCACTTCATGTGGCTTGGTTACATCCACACCAATAAATTCAGCTTGACCACCTTCAGCACGAATGTCTTGAACAATAGCCTCTAATTTTTCAGTACGTCTAGCACCAATGACAACCTTTGCACCTTTTTTAGCAAGTAAGCGAGCAGTAGCTTCACCTAAACCACTACTTGCACCAGTGATAACAATAACTTTATTTTCTATATTATTCATACAAGTAACCTTTAACCTATCTGTCAATCATATTTGAGGGTTAAGTATTACAGCCTTGCTAGGTATAATAAATGAATAATATTATCTTTCAGAATTCCTATTTACGGAATAATTACCATAACACAGGTTTGGACATGCAGAACAAATTAGAAATGATGCGTATCTTTTGTGTCGCAGCAGAGTCTCGAAATTTTAAAGAGGCAGCAACTCAGCTGGGTATTTCCCCACAGGTAGTGACACGGGCAATAAAAGAGCTAGAAGAGCAGCGCGGAGAGATTCTGTTCTACAGGAGTACTCGACAAATTAAAATTACCGCTGATGGTGAGCGTCTGGCAAAGCAAGCACGTCTTGCGGTGGAATCGATTGATGCTTTGCTTGTAAAAGACACCAAGGAAAAACGAGATGAAATGAGTGGGACTGTCCGCCTTACTGTGTCGTCTGTGTTAGGGCGTAAATTGGTAGTACCTGCACTAGCAGAATTTGCCACACGTTATCCAGATATTGTCGTGGATTGTGTGCTAACAGATTCACACTCGGATGTGATTGATGAGCGGATAGATATCGGGATCAGATTTGGATTTTTGCCGGACAATCGATATGTGGCAAGGGAATTGGCTAAAGTGAAATTTTATTCTGTGGGTACGCCAGAGTTAATTGATAAGGTTGGAATGCCCAAAAAAATTATTGACCTTGATAAATACCCTCTAACAGCACTATTCGATCATAAAACAGGGCGTTACTGGCCATGGACATTCACCGAAAGTCGAAGCTTCACGCCATCAAAGCCTCGTTTTATTACAGATGATCTAGAAGCTGAATTTCAAGCTATTCTCGCTGGCGTTGGATTCGGACACATGCCTGGATTTCTAGTTTTGCCGTGGCTTAGGAGTGGTAAGCTCATTCATATACTTCATGAGGAAACCTCTCCCGTTTGGCGCCTGTATTTATATCGTCCACAGCGGGGCCCGACACCTTTGCGAATCCGAGCATTGTTTGATTACTTAGCAGAAGTGCTGGGCCATATAGAAACCTAAATCAGATAAGACCATCATGTATCTAGGGCGTGTAGAACATTCGACCATGGCACTGACAGCGACTATTTTTTAGGCGATTCGAGGTTAAAAATAATAAGTTTAGTCATTCTAAGCGCTTATTTTTAACGATGAAGCGGCAAAAAAGAGTCCTGTCCCCTGCTTTTATCGTTGGGGCTGATGCTAAAATTGCCCCATACTGCGTTACAAATCTCGCTAAGGCATCTGCATTATCGTCGCTTTGTGCCTTGTCTGGAACAATTTTAGCAATCAGCAGTGCCTATTTGCGAATGTTCAACACGCCCTAGAGTAACTACAATTTTTCCTATTTGCTGATTTGATTCAAGATAGCGCTGAGCGTCATGCATGTCCTCAAAGTTAAAGCAACGGTCGATCACTGGACGAAGATATCCTGCACCTATACTGCTCAGAATAAATCGTCTGGCTTGCTCCCTTAGAACAGGGTCATGGAGAACCTCAAGGAACAAAAAACCTCGCATGGTTAAGCTCTTGCGTAATGCAATTTTAAGGGGAAATGGTGTGTTCTCCGGGCTAAGTGCACCATGCATAACCATAGTTCCTGCCACAGACATCGCTTTTGCAATCTGTTCAATATGTGGCCCTCCTACAGCATCGAAGGCGACATCAAGATGTTCTTCACCCAAACGTGAAACAAGCGCCTCATACAAATCTGGTTCATCTTCACTGGCTATAACATCTTTAACACCGAGATCCAGTAAACGTTGCTTTTTCTCTATCGTCTGTGTACTTGCAATGACCTTAGCACCCGCTGCTTCAGCTATCTGTATCGCAGCTAGTCCTACGCTACTTGAAGCTGCTGTGATCAAGATCGTTTTTCCTTTTGATAATCCACCAGCATGGATTACACCACCCCAAGCCGTCAAATACTGCATCCAGATTGAAGAAGCTTCTTCCCAGCTTAAGCTATCGGGTTTGTGAACTAAAAAATTTTCTGGAATCAGAAGCTTGTCCGCATATGTCCCATATTTGGCTAGATTGTCAGTCGGAAGAATCGATACTGCATCTCCTGGAGAAAATTGGCGTACACCTTCGCCTACCGCAAGAACTATGCCTGCTCCCTCATATCCCAGACGAGAAGGGAATACGGCCTTTTGAATATAAGTACCACGCCGAAACATTACATCAGCTCGGTTGAGTCCGATCGTTTTAATCTGTATTAGAACTTCTCCTGCGGCTGGTAAAGCAACAGGAAGTGTTTCTAATGTCAGAACATCTGTATCTCCAATACAATTGAAGCGCCAAGTCTTGGCCTGAAGTGCGTTAAATGACATCGATAACTACCTTAATATTGGCAGAGCGATCTTGAACAGCATCATGAGCCTCAATCGCTTGGTCTAGAGTAAAATGACGAGGATCAACAATAGCACGCAGTTTACCTTCCTCAACGAGACGAGTCGCGGTCTTAAGGACATCACCATGATGAGCACGGCGATTGCCTGTTAACGTCGGCATTAGGACGAATACGCCAGACACTGTGGCACTCCGTAGAGATGAATTCGCTAAATTATGATTGCCAAATGCAGCACAGCTGGTGATGTGGCCATAGTGAGTCGTCATGGAAAGTGACGCTTCGAGTACTGGACCACCCACAGTGTCATAAACAATGTTAAAACCTTGACCCTCAGGGCTTGCAGCAATAATGTCATCGGAAGATGCTGTTGTGTAATCGAGAGGTGTTGCACCGAGTTCTGAAATCAGTGATTGATCAGCTGTACGACCAGTCGCCCAAACATTTACATCAAGTGCTTTTGCAAGCTGAACCGCCATATAACCAACGCCACCAGCACCACCTTGAACCAGTACAGTTTGCCCTGGTTGGACCTTCGCATTATCCACCAAACCTTCCCAAGCGGTGAGGAACGTCAATGGTAGTACTGCTGCCTCGCGCATAGAGATATTGCGTGGCTTTAATGCGATCAGATCAGCATCTACTGCAACATATTCTGCTAAAGATCCTTGAAGACCACGAACGCCACCAATCAGACCGTAAACTTCATCTCCGACGTTGAAGTGAGTGACACCTTCACCCACAGCAGTTACAACCCCAGCCATATCCGTTCCCAACACGGCAGGAAGCTCTGGCATAGCATATGGTGCTTCACCAAGACGAATTTTATAATCAATAGGGTTTACACCACTCGCATGAATACGTACTAGAACTTGCCCAGCCTCTGGCTGAGGTATAGGGAGCTCTACACGTTTAAATTCATGATCACCAAAATTTTCTAGGATAAGCGCATTCATCATCTTACTCATAGTTGTTCCTTATTCTTAACTGGGGGATGATATGCACAATACCAAAGTAAATTAATCCAATAAATGATATTTATAGGATTTAATAATTCCTAAATAATGAATAATAAATATTATCCGCTCACTAAAGAAGTAGGGTTCAGCAGATGCTTACCAAAAAAGAGATCTACACAGACCTCTTTTTTATTTGGGTTTAATACGTGAAATTATTGCTGAGTGCCATCTTCATTTAGAATTTGCCCTGTGTGCTTTGGTTTAATTAAAGGTGCAGTCGGACGCGGTCCTGTATATTGCAAGCCGATACCAGCATAGACATCATCTGCTGCAGTTTCAGTTCCAAAACGTTCTTTGTCTAGTTCTCGGATTTCTTGGCTAATGTCTTTAACATCACTCTGGTCAACACCCAGTTCTTCTAAAATTGCACCGCCAAATAGCATTGCCGACTCGAAGGTTTCGCGTATCATGTAATCCACATTTTGTTTTACTAAATGCAGCGCATGCTCACGGTCATAAGAGCGAACCAGTAACTTGGCCATAGGAAATTCATTTTGCACCAACTCTACAATTTTATTCGTCGTTTCTTTGTGGTCTACGCAAACAACAATGGCTTCAGCCGTATCTGCTCCAGAGGCATGTAAAATATCTAAACGAGAACCATCGCCATAATAAATTTTAAATCCAAATCTTTCAGCGTTTTGAATCATATCGATATCATTATCAATGATGGACACATCAATGCCTCGAGCAAGCAGCAATTGACTGGAGACTTGTCCAAAACGACCGAAACCAATCATCAGTACTTTTCCAGAAAGTCCTTCAGCAACACGGACATTTTCTAAAGAAGTTTGTTCTGTAGTTTGGGTAAAACGTTTAAATAGAATGCCAACAATCGGGGTCAAAATCATCGACAAGATTACAATCGCAGTCAGGTTTGAGCTTTCCTCAGCACTAATGATTTGAGCACTCAAGGCGGCAGCAAAGAGTACAAAAGCAAACTCCCCCCCCCTTGAGCCATTAGTAGTGCGCGATCAAGTGCTTCAGAGTGTGAACTTTCGGCCAGGCGTGCAGTCAGATAAATGATGGATGCTTTGACAAACATCAGCAGAATTACAGCACTTAAAATTAACATCCAGTTATTTTTTATGACGTTAAGGTCTAATGACATGCCTACGCCTAGAAAAAATAATCCGAGCAATATGCCACGAAACGGTTCAATATCTGCTTCAATCTCATGGCGAAAAGTGGATTCGGAGAGTAATACCCCTGCAAGGAATGCCCCCATTGCCATCGATAAGCCACTAACTTGCATCAGTAATGCTGCGCCGAGTACCACTAAGAGTGCTGCTGCAGTCATGACTTCACGGGCTTTGGCTGCGGCTAATAAGCGAAATAAAGGGTTAAGCAACCAATAGCCTGCAGCGATTAAACCTGCAATTGATATTAAACCAATCCCAATGCTCTGCAAACGCGCAGAAGTACTTTCAACAACATGATTCGGTGCGATAAAAGCGACAATTGCCAATAAAGGGACAATCAATAAATCTTCAAACAGCAAGATCGAGACAATTTTTTGTCCTCGTGGTTGAGCAATGTCTCCACGATCTCCCAAAAGTTGCATCACAATTGCAGTCGAGGTGAGTACAAAGCCTGCAGCACATACAAAACTCACCTGCCAAGAATAGCCATAGGCCAAGCCTACCGCCATTAACCCCAATGAACAGGCACTAATCTGTAATGTGCCTAATCCAAAAATTTCTTTTCTTAAACTCCATAAATACGATGGACGCATTTCTAGTCCAATCACAAACAGATACATCACAATACCAAGCTCAGCAACATGCAGAATAGACGCAGAATCGTAGAAAAACGCTAGTCCAAATGGACCAATAATTAATCCTGCAATTAAATATCCCAATACCGAGCTTAATCCTAGGCGCTTGATTAAGGGGACTGAAATCACTGCCGCTGTGAGCAGTATGACAGGGGATAGAAGGTTGATAGATGTGGCTTCTGCACTCATATATTTCTCAGATTTTGTATAGAGTTTGTTGACACTTCAAATATAGAAAGTAGATTCAAAACACAAGTGTAACAGGTTTGTAGTTAGTTGAAACAATTGAGTATTCACTATACCCGAATTTCAAGTAATCAATGGGATGATTTTATTACTGCATTTGAAACACTACCTAAATTTTTAAGGTTTATAAAAAATATTGCTTTTTTATACTATGGGTACTGTAGTAATAATGCTAGCAAATAAGGAGGTCTGATGCCTAATGAGGTTGAAGACAAAAAAAGATTCTTCTACGCGTCAGAAAGATCAAAGGTCCGACGCAAGCGATTGAGAAAGCGTTAGAAGACAATGTGGAATATGGTGCAATTCTGCAACAATAGCATTATGTCGAAATAAAAACCCAGATTTTGGCTCAGCTATGGGAAATTTTTTTAACTTTTATACAACAAAACTGTCTGACATGCATATATTAGGAATGTCAAAATCAATTTTCATTCTAATAATTATGGAGTTTTAGTCATGCTTAAAACAGCTTTATATGTCCGTCTTGAAGCTAAACCGGGTAAAGAAGACGAAGTGGAAGCTTTCCTTAAAGGCGGTTTACCTATTGTAATGGAAGAACCTGCGACAGTTGCGTGGTTTGGCCTACGTCTTGGACCTACAACATTTGGTATTTTTGATGCATTTCCTGATGAGGCGGGTCGCGAAGCACATTTATCTGGCAAGGTTGCAGCTGCTTTGATGGATCAGGCCGATGAGCTATTTTCAGAGCCACCGTCTATTGAAAAAGTAGATGTTTTGGCTAGTAAACTACCAGGTCATACCGACGCTTAAATGTATGAGGGTGCTGCCTGAAATTTTGAATGAAAGGCAGTACCCTCTACCATGTCAAGGTAGATCGACGAAAATGTAAGAAGTGACGTTATCTTACATACACTGATTTTACTGACCTATAGTTATTAGATCTCTTGCAAAAGTACCAGTTCATTGACTTCCACTGACAGAGTTACAAGGGCTGACGATGACTTATGCAAGAAGTCTATTAAACTAGTAAAAAAATAGGAAGTAAATTACTATTATATAAAATTTAACTCGTATTTGGGCACTGTATTTTCATAGTGTTTTTACCTCTACTCAAGCCATTCTCAGAACAAAAAAACTATGTTTGTTCGTTGAGAATCTATTCTTATTACGTCTGCTATTGTCGTTTTTGAATTTCTACGTATTGTTTCTACTGCTTATTCTCTGCATAACATAAGGAGATTACTGTTCTAATCTCTGCATATCTCTGGGGAACGTATGAAGCATACTACTTATATTCATGAGCACTCAAATTGGACTGAATGGCAATGGTCGGACAAGAAGCTATTGCCACTCGTCAGTCGTGTGCGGATATTACAAGGCCGTTTATTAGGAAAGCTACTAACACTAGGGTTCGATCTGAATGTTGAGGCGCAATTAGATGCGGTGACCTTAGAGATTATCAAAACTTCTGAGATAGAAGGTGAGATGCTAAATGATGAGCAGGTTCGTTCTTCAGTTGCGCGGCACTTAGGGCTGGATAATGCCAGTATGCCAACCACTACTCGTGAGATCGATGCAGTGGTAGAGATGATGCTAAGTGCCACCTATCGTTATCAACAACCGTTATTATTAGATGATCTACTCGGATGGCATCGAGCATTATTTCCAAATGGATATAGTGGGCTTTATCGTATTCAAGCAGGCAGTATCCGTGATGATAGTAAAGGACCAATGCAAGTAGTGTCCGGTGAGTATGGTCGTGAGCAGGTTCATTTTGTTGCCCCCAGTGCAGATAGGTTGCCAGATGAGCTAGACAAATTTCTATTATGGTTTAATACTTCGTCAAATAAGCAAGACGATATAGATTTGGTCATAAAAGCAGGTGTTGCTCAATTTATGGTTTGTGACTCTGCATCCATTTAATGATGGAAACGGACGACTAGCACGAGCACTCACAGAACGAATGCTGGTAAAAAGCGATAACAGTGCCCAACGCTTTTATAGTATGTCAGCGCAAATTCTTAAACAGCGCAACGACTATTACAAAATACTAGAACGTACGCAAAAAGGTGATAAAGATATCACGGATTGGCTGGTGTGGTTTTTGCAAACGCTAGAGCAATCCCTCATTATAGCTCAAGAAACCACGGATAGAATTATCAATAAGGCAGGCTTTTGGCAGACGCATCGACAGCATGCTTTAAATAATAGGCAAGTGAAGATGTTAAATATTTTGCTGACTGATTTTTATGGCAAACTCACCACTAAAAAATGGGCGACCATGACTAAGTGTTCTATAGACACGGCACTAAGAGATATTAATGATTTAATAGAGAAGGGTATGATGCAAAAATCCGTAGCATCAGGGCGCAGTACGAGTTATGAGTTGGTTTTATGATAAAACTATATTGTTCAAGTCTGCTATGGCAGCAATAAAGTATACAAATAAGCGGTAATAGAGACAACCCATTCAGTGACATAATATGAGTAGTTCCATTATGAAGGTCTAAAATATTCGATACGATAAGGAAGTCTTAACTTTATGAGAGGGTTGCATCTACAAGATCTTCTTTGTATGTACAGGGGACCAACATAGAGCCCAAGCTGATAAAAGCGCTTAGACTTTGTTATACATCTACTGTGCAGTTATTGGTTGTAGAAAATAAAGCAAGATGTCTTACTCCTATGTGATAAATGTGCATTATCATTTTAGTGTTTATCTATAAATGGTCACAAATAGCTTTTCTAGTCTTGTTTAATATCGATAACTTCCTAGCAGATATCAGTTTCATTAATTTATTAGGGAATGACAAAAGGTTTGATGAAGAATAAAACGGCCTTCGACTCTTAAAGCCAAAGGCTGCTTAAATAGTCTAGAAGGTAGCATGTGCCAGACACACAAATACCTAGTTATATTTTACGATGACATCGCTCCCCTCAAGCTCGACTTTATACGTGTCGAGTATAATGTTTTCATCATCTAAGCATTGACCTGTGACAAGATTAAAGCGCTGCTTATAAATAGGTGAGGCGACATATAGCACATTTTCAGCAGAGCCATCCTCGTTGGTAATAGTCGTGCCGCCAATCAGACCTCTAGACAAGACGTTGGCTTGACTGAACGGGTCATAATTATCAAGCGCAAATAACTGTGCCTGCTTGGTGCAAAAAATAGCCACTTGTTTTCCGTTTACGAGCGCACAGACACCTGTCTCGGGAATAATATCATTGATTTTGCACACAGTGAGCTGAGCCATCAGAAGATCCTTAATAGTAAAATATAAATGAGACCAATAACAAAAAATATTATTTAGCGTCTAATATTAATAGACGCCGACACGTTAAGATTACGCCAATTCGGTCACTTTTATTTGCGTCTTTTCCATGTCGGTTGCAGGGCGAATCTGCTCTCGCTCAGTGACGAATACCACATTGTCATCGCCTTGTTCACTATTAACAAAATGACGGAAACGTTTGAGCTTTTCACTATCAGTAATGGTGGCTTTCCATTCACAAACATAGTTGTCGATGAGTAGTTGCATTTGTGACTCTAGCTCCTCAGCGATACCTAAACTGTCCTCAATAATAACGGCCTGTAGATACTCAAGTCCACCTTCAAGGCTCTCGCGCCATTTAGAGGTACGTTGAAGCTTATCTGCGGTCTTGATATAAAACATGATAATACGGTCGATATATTTGACAACTGTATCCGCATCAAGATCCGTTGCGAATAGCTCGCCATGACGCGGGGTCATGCCACCATTACCGCAGACAAAGAGATTCCAGCCTTTTTCAGTGGCAATAATTCCAAAATCTTTGCTTTGCGCTTCAGCGCACTCACGGGTACATCCAGATACGCCCATTTTTATTTTGTGTGGTGAGCGTACTCCTTTGTAGCGGTCTTCTAGTCTAAGTGCTAAACCCACACTGTCATCGACACCGTAGCGACACCAGTTGTTGCCCACACAAGATTTCACTGTACGCAGAGATTTACCGTAAGCATGCCCTGTCTCAAACCCAGCATCTACCAGTTGGGTCCAGATATCGGGCAGTTGGTCTAAACGTGCGCCAAATAAGTCGACGCGCTGACCGCCAGTGATTTTGGTATACAGATTGAACTCTTTGGCGACTTGTCCGAGTATGATGAGTTTATCCGCAGTGATTTCACCGCCAGGCACGCGCGGCACGACCGAATAAGTGCCATCTTTTTGAATATTGCCTAGATAGTAATCGTTGCTGTCTTGCAGTGGCGTGAGTTCTGGTTTGAGTACATAATCATTCCAGCAAGACGCCAAAATAGAGGCAACGGTTGGTTTGCAAATCTCGCAGCCATGACCACTACCGTGCTCATCTAATAGCGCATCAAATGTCTTAATGCCTTGTACTCGAATCAAACTATACAACTCCTGACGCGAGTAAGCAAAATGCTCACACAGATCATTATTGACTTCAAAACCAAGCGCGGTTAGTTGATAACCTAATGTGTCTTTCACCATGGGCGCACAGCCACCACAGCCTGTACCGGCACTGGTACATGATTTTACCTCTGCCATGGTATAGGCACCGTCTTCAACGGCGGCACAAATAGCACCTTTGGTGACGTTGTAACAAGAGCAAATCGTGGCGCTATCGGGCAGGTTCTCGATACCCATGGTGGGTTTTTCTACGTTGGGTAGGATCAGGCTTTCAGGATGGGTAGGCAGGTCAATATCGTTTAGAAATAGCTGCAAGAGATTGTTGTAATCCTCAGTGTCACCTACCAATACAGCGCCCAGTAGCCGCTTATTATCCGCTGTGGTTACCAGTTTTTTATAGATACCCTCAGCAGGGTTTTGGTATAAATAGCTCAAACTGTTTTCTGTTGCACCGTGCGCATCGCCGATACTGCCCACATCTACACCCATCAATTTGAGCTTGGTGCTCATGTCAGCGCCTGTAAAGGTCTGAGCGTGATCGCCTGCAATTTGAGCGGCGCAAATACTGGCCATGCTATAACCTGGCGCGACCAAGCCAAAAACGGTGTTGTCCCATACGGCGCACTCTCCAATGGCATATACATTCGGGGCATTGGTACGGCAGGCTTCATCAATCAGAATACCGCCACGGGTGCCGATTTCAATACCGCATTCAGGGTTGCTTTTGATAATGCCATCTTGCGGACGAATACCCGCACTAAAGACGATCATGTCGGTATCTAATGAGGTATCATCAGCGAACTGCATGGTTAAATGACACGATGCTTCATCCGATAGGGTATTGTCGATAATGGCCTTAGTATTTTTACCTGTTAGTACTTTGACGCCAAGGCCTTCAATTTTACGCTTTAAAATATCACCGCCAGCAGCATCGAGCTGTACACCCATCAGCTGAGGCGCAAACTCGACTACGTAAGTCTCTAATCCTAGTGTGACTAGGGCCTTGGCTGCCTCAAGGCCAAGCAGGCCACCCCCGACCACGACACCTTTTTTGACTTTTGGCTTCTCAGCAGTACTGAGAATATCATCCAAATCTTTAATCGTACGATAGACATGACAGTGCGGATGCTCGCGCCCTGGAATTGGCGGCACAAACGGATAGGAGCCTGTTGCTAATACCAATTCAGCATAGTCTATCTGGGTACCGTCTTCCGTGCTGATACATTGATTGGCGGCATCGATGTTTGTGATTCGCTGATTGAGATGCAACTGAATCTGCGCATCCTCATACCTGCTCAAGTCCACTAAGTTTAGTTTACTCACATCTTTATGTTCAAAATAGCTCGATAGATACACCCGGTCATAAGCTGGGCGATCCTCTTCAGCAAATACGTGAATCTCAAACTGATCGTGTAAGCCTTGCTCTATGGCTCGCTCGATAAAGTGATGTCCCACCATACCGTTACCAATCACCACTAATTTAGCTTTATTCATCGTACTTACTATAGTGCTACTCATATGCCTATCCTCAGTAATGGGTTTGCTTAAATACTTTCATCTAATGTCCCATCCAAAAGTCGCAAGTTAATTTTTAGATGGTTCAATGATAGATAGTCGTTAATACTTAGATGCCTATAACTATTAAGCCCTCAATAATCGTGCCAAACACAATCAATGACATTCAATTATCGAACCCTTATATAGTTAAAAAATATGTAGCCTTACCAGTTTATAAGGTCATGCCAGTACTTTTGGCGATACTATTTTCTGTTATAAGTAGTTGCTTAACATAATCTTTTTAGCAACTATCATTTATATTCTATGCACCAAAATAGTTGCGAAAATGCACCAAGTTGGTTTTGATTGTCACTTTAAAGGTGCATCGCTTACTTTACTTAATCGAGAGGTAACTTAGTTTTATCTAAGCAATATTATTTAATTGGGATGCCTTTAGAGCCATCTGGTACAAAGCGTAGCCCTATTAAAAAAGATGATGTTTTATATCTATGTCAATTTTATATTTGCAGCTGGCACATCCATTGCACTCTCTTAATGGTCGCAACTGATAAGTTTCTGACTCATAACGTGTTTTTATAACTTTAATGTTAGCCATTTGAGGAAATCGTCTATGCCTTTATCGAAACCTGATGTGCCAAATAAAAACAACCTGAATATCTTTTCTTTTAGCGGTAAAAACAAAATTCTCCATCTTGGGTGGATGGCGTTTTTTTTCACCTTTTTTGTGTGGTTTAACCATGCACCATTCTTATCTGCGATTGGAGAGAGTTTGAACCTCACCAAAGACCAGGTAAAAACTTTATTGATATTAAATGTTGCCTTGACTATCCCAGCTCGGGTCATCATTGGTATGTTGACCGATCGCTTTGGTCCTCGGCTTGTTTACACTGCAATTTTAGCCATTGGGGCAATTCCCTGTTTCACCTTCGCTTTTGCACAAGACTACAATACGCTAGCCCTATCACGCTTTTTATTGGGTTTTGTTGGTGCAGGGTTTGTGGTTGGCATTCGTCTCATGAGTGACTGGTTCCCTGCCAATGAGCTGGGTACAGCTGAAGGTATCTATGGGGGCTGGGGAAATTTCGGCTCTGCCGCCGCGGCACTGCTACTACCGACAGTCGCTATTGCGGCCGCTGCCGTCTTTGGCGGTGAGGAAGGTTGGCGTTATGCAACGGCTACCTCAGGGATGGTTATGCTGCTCTATAGTGTGATTTTTTATAAGATGGTACGTGATACCCCTAAGGGCGCCACATATTTCAAACCTAAAAAATCGGGTGCCATGATGGTGACTTCATCAGGTGACTTCTGGCTCATGATGGTATTTAAACTGCCTATGTATTTGGCATTGGGCTTATTGGCGTGGAAATTATCACCAGCTGGTGTGAGTTTGCTGAGTCAGGCAAGTGTCAACATTGTCTATATTGCGTTGGTGGTGTTATATGTTTATGAATTTATCAGTAGTTATCGTTTTAATAAGGAAGTATTTACCACACCTGTGCCAAAAGCTCACCGATATGACTTTAAGCAAGTCGGTATTTTGAATATTTTATACTTTGCGACTTTTGGCTCAGAGTTGGCCGTGGTATCTATGTTGCCGCTTTTTTATCAAGAGACTTTTAACTTATCGATTGTCATGGCAGGTGTCTTGGCATCAAGCTACGCCTTTATGAATCTGATGTCGCGTCCTGGCGGTGGCTGGTTGAGTGATAAATTCGGTCGTAAAATCACTCTTTTGATTCTCACCGCAGGTTTGGCTGTTGGTTATCTGTTGATGGGTATCGTTGACTCTTCATGGCCGATCGCGCTTGCGCTGTTGATTACTATGTTCTGCTCTTTCTTTGTACAGGCGGGTGAGGGTGCGGTGTTTGCTGTGATTCCTTTGATTAAACGTAGTATGACCGGGCAGTTTGCAGGGATGACAGGCGCCTACGGTAACGTCGGGTCAGTGATCTATTTGACCGTACTGAGTCTGGTATCGTATCAGGTGTTTTTCTTTGTGATTGCTGCAACGGCTGTGGTTGGCTTCTTGGCGCTGTTTTTATTAAAAGAGCCTGAAGGCGTCATCATTGAAGAGATGCCAGATGGCAGCTTTGCTCAAATACAAGTGAGCTAAATTATGCATGAGAGCGTCAAACAAGCGCCTAAACAAACAAATCAAGTAAGCAGCCATGATGCGGACGTTGCATTGTGGCTGCCTGATTTTTTTACGATGGCAGGACGCAAAGCTGATAATCAAGATAGCCTACTCATAACGACCTGCCTACCTTATGGGTTTCCATCGTTATCATCGTCAGCGTTTCATGGGGCTCATCCCTCTTTTACAGCGCCTTTATTGGTGCTGATGGCTGATGGAGTCAGTGCTTGCCAGTTTCCCAAACAAGCCAGTCAGTCAGTGATAAACACGGTGACACACCATATCACCTCAAAACTTGCAGAGATGGTACAGACAGATAGGGTGCAAGCAAATGAGATATCAAACGAATCTCAAGAGCAATCGCCAAATCTACTACACCGCTTTGATGACGATCAAGTTGCCATCGTGATTAAGGAGGCGGTGCACCAAGCCAATGATGCGCTTTATTTCCCGCAAGCGTATGAGCGCCTGCCAGCTTTATTATCGACTTTATCAGGATTGCTCTGCATAGGCGACCGTATTCATCTGTTTCATACGGGCGATTCTCGTATCTATCGTATCGGTATCGACAGTATGGTGCTATTGACCAAAGACCATCATATCCACCACGGACGGGATAAAGGAGCCCTGTCTGCTGCTATCGGTGCTGACACACGAGTGGAGCTGCAACAATCTGTGTTCACTTTGCACCAAAACGAGTGTTTGGCGCTCATGACCGATGGGGTTTATGAGTCAATTACGCCAGCAGAGTTACAGTTTGAGCTGTGTGCTGCGGTACAGGCCATGCACCAATCAGTGGCATGTCCCAATCAAATCATCGACCATCTTCAGATGAGCCAGCGTTTATGTGAGCACGCCTTTAGCGAGGGTAGCCACGATAATCTCAGTGTAATCATGCTCGGTATGAACGATGAAATCATAAAGAGTAAAACGCACCGAGAAACAGATAACGGCATTGCGCTTGATCAGGGTGTGGATAGCGACAGTAGTCACGCTCAGGATATCAATCACTATCGCTTACCAACGGGCTTGGCAGTAGGGGCACAGATTGATAATTTTGTGGTCAAAAAAATCATCGCGCGTACGGCTCGCAGTGAGGTGTATTTAGTAGAGGATAACGACCAGCATGCATTTGTTTTGAAATCGCCAAGTCTCAATGTCATTGCTGATGGGCATTATCTACGTGAGTTTTTAAAGGAACGTAAAATCGGTTTGAGCCTGTCCAAGCACAAACGTATTGGTGAGCCCGCTTACAATCAAGTGAACCCCAATAGCGTATCCTCCCATGATCCGCTGTTAACCAGTGATGTCTCTAAAAAACTGAATGCTACTTTCAATGCGTCTAATGCGTCGGGGCTTTTGCGCTACTACCCAGTGCCTGCCAGTAGCACTTATTTATATCATTTAACGGAATATATCGAAGGGGAGAGCCTACGAGTTTTTATGGATCGTCAAGCCCCTTGTGATATTTGGCAAACTTACGATTTACTCACTAAGATCGGCATGGCGGTCCGTGTGATGCATCGGAATTATCTACTGCATCAAGATATCAAGCCTGAAAATATATTATTAACTCAATCAGGTGCGGTCAAGTTAATCGACTTTGGCTCTGCTAGCTCCTCCATACTAAAGGACAGTACGCGTCCTCCTAATGGCGATTTGCACTACGCTGCACCAGAATATTACACCGATGCCCCAAAAGGCGTGCATTCTGATTTGTTTTCCATTGCCGTGATTGGTTATGAGTTACTTACAGGTGAGCTACCATTTAGCTCGCAAGAGTTGATGAACCCATCCGCCTCACTGATCGTACCTGCAGAACGCCTGCGTCAAAACCGAGTGCCCGCTACCAGCCAGCAAGCGTTGATGCGTGCACTACATTCTAGTACGCAGGCAAGGTATCAAGCGATTGGCGAGTTCTTACAAGACTTTAATCCTGATAATAGTAACGATACCAGAGACCCTGAACCGCTGATCATACGTCATCCCTTATTGGTTTGGCACAGCATTTGCTTTATTCAATTTGTCATTATCATATCGTTGCTGATTTATTTTTCATAAAACCTTGTTAAACGTAAATAGTACGACAAGCCATTTTACTCAACGCTGCGTGTTGCGGCTAAGGAATGATTTTCCTATGTCACTTGATTCACCAGAACCAAACCATACTGCTTTCTCTACCAATGCTTCTTCTTCTAGACGTCAGACTACTGCGGGCATCGTTATTATAGGCGCTGGGATGGCAGGCAGTCGTTTTGCCATTGAGCTGGCACGTGCCCAGCAGCAAAGCAGCCAAGAAAAAGGCGCAGCTCATTTACCCATCACGCTGATTAGCAAAGAACCGCAAGTGGGCTACAACCGTATCATGCTGTCACCCGTACTCTCAGGAGAGTCGGTTTTTGAAGAGACATATTTATACGAGCTAGCAGAATATGAGCAATTGGGTATCACGGTATTGGCTGGCACGTCGGTAGATGCAATCGAAACCAATCAGCAGCGTGTCAAATTGAGTGATGGACAAACCCTGGATTATACCGAGCTGGTGCTTGCTACTGGCTCACAAGCTCGCGTCATCCCTTTTGCCAATCATGATGCTAAGGGGGTTCATGTATTTCGAGAGATTGCTGATGTGCAGGTATTGACGGAGTACGCGCGCCAAGCAAAAAAGGGTCTTGTCATTGGTGGCGGGGTGCTGGGTCTGGAAGCCGCTTGTGCTTTGGCGTCTCAAGGGGCAGATATGACAGTGGTTCATGTCGATAGTCATGTTCTCAACCGACAGCTTGATATGCCCGCCGCTCATCTGCTACAAGCAGAGCTCTTCAGTCGAAGTGTCAAGCTGGAGGTGTTAGCCAACACAGAATGTATTACGGTCAATGATCAACACGAGGTTAATGGTCTGTTGTTAAAGGATGGCCGCACACTGCCAGCAGACTTTATTGTCATGGCCGTTGGTGTCATCCCCAATACGACACTGGCCCAGCAAAGTGGTCTTGAGGTTAACCGAGGTATCCTTGTAGATAACTTTATGCATACGAGCTGTCCTCATGTCTATGCGATTGGTGAGTGTATAGAACTGGATGGTGAGCTGTTCGGTATGGTAGCCCCTGTCAACCAACAGGTGGATACTTTGGTTTCTGTCCTAAAAGAGTCGAGCGTCTCAAGTAGTAGGAGACTTAGTAGTGACTCACGAATAACCGAATACAAAAACCACTGGCATCCCTTTATCAGCAAGCCTTTATCTTTAAAATTAAAAGTATCTGGCATCGCCGCTTTTTCAGCAGGTCAGATTGCTTTTGATGATATTGAAATGGCACAGATAGAGCGCGTGGTTTATCAGCAAACGAGCCTCGATCATTATCTTTGTCTCTATATTAAAGCAAGCAAACTTATTGGCACGGTACTATACGGTGATGTGAGTGAAAGCGGGTTTTATAGTCAGCTGATCACTGATGGCAGTGACATATCCTCGATAAAAGAAGACCTTATCTTTGGCGAAGCCTATTGCGATGTAGAGAAAATAGAAGCAGCTGAGCCCGAATCTGCCGTGCCAAGTGACGCACACCTAATAGGAGAGGCCTCATGAGCAGCACCATCTTAAATGACGATCAAGCCCTCAGTGTCGTACCGTCCTCTCGCATTACAACTTACACTGAGGATTTGATCAGTCCTATTCGTACCACTTGTCCTTACTGCGGCGTAGGCTGCGGCGTACTAGCAAACATCGATGAGGCAGGTGTAGTCAGCGTGACAGGCGATCCTGAGCATCCAGCAAACTTCGGGAAACTCTGCTCAAAAGGCAGTGCATTGGCACAAACATTGGGCACTGAACGCAGGTTGACTCAGCCTTATTATCAAAACAAACAGCGAACAATAGCAAAAGGACAACCGACAGATACGCAGCCTGCCGCGTGGGAGGCAGTATTGGATGATATTGCCAGTCGTTTGAATAACACTATCGTGACACACGGGCGTGACAGCGTAATGTTTTATGTGTCAGGGCAGCTGCTTACTGAGGATTACTACGTTGCCAATAAGTTCATTAAAGGCTTTATTGGTAATAATAATATCGATTCCAATTCGCGTCTTTGTATGTCCTCAGCGGTTGCAGGGCATAAGCGTGCTTTTGGTGCAGACTTAGTGCCTAGTAATTATGAAGATTTAGAGTCTTGTGATTTATTGGTGCTGGTGGGCTCCAATATGGCGTGGTGTCATCCTATCTTATTCGGACGGTTTTTAGCCGCCAAAAAGCGTGATCCTAATAAAAAACTAATCGTGATTGATCCGCGTCGTACTGATTCTTGTGAATTTGCTGATTTGCATTTACCCATCGCTGTTGGCACGGATACGCACTTATATAACGGACTGCTGCATTATCTTGAGCAAGAAGGCTGTGGTGATAAAGACTATCTTAAGCAGTGTCATGATGTTAAGCCCGCCTTAGAGGCCGCAAAAACATGGACGATTGATAAAGTGGCGACGGCATGTGGTATCAGTGCGGATCTGGTACAGGAGTTTTATGCGCTGGTTGCTGCAAATGATAAAACCGTCACGGCATTTAGCATGGGTGTCAACCAATCTGCAAGTGGTACCGACAAGGTCAATGCCATTATCAATACTCACTTGTATACTGGGCGAGTGGGCCGAGTAGGTGCAAGTCCGTTTTCACTCACCGGTCAGCCAAATGCGATGGGCGGGCGCGAAGTCGGTGCATTAGCTAACCTGCTTGCCGCGCATCTAGACCTAGACAACGAGCAGCATCGTCATTTGGTGGCTGATTTTTGGCAAGCGCCGCAACCGCTTGCCGCAGAAGTTGGGGTAAAAGCTTGCGATGCTGCTGATGCCATACTAGATGGCCGTATCAAAGCCATCTGGATTATGGCGACCAACCCTGTCGTCAGCTTGCCTGAGGCTGATAAGTTTCGCCGCGCATTGGCTACCTGTGATTTGGTGATTGTATCTGACTGCTCCGTCGACAGCGATACGGTTAAGTGTGCAGATATTGTTTTGCCTGCACAGGGTTGGGGGGAGAAATCAGGCACAGTGACCAATTCGGAGCGCCGCATCTCGCGCCAGCGGGCGTTAATGCCTGCACTCGGACAAGCAAAGCCTGACTGGTGGATACTGTCGCAAGTCGCTAAACGCATGGGTTTGACAGGGTTTGATTATCAGCATCCTAGGGATATATTTAATGAGCATATCGCTCTGACAGCTTATAGAAATGATACCAGCCAAGATCTATCAGAAAACAATCAACCGCGCCA
Organism: Psychrobacter sp. PSP; assembly: GCF_024085615.1. Taxonomy (NCBI): domain Bacteria; kingdom Pseudomonadati; phylum Pseudomonadota; class Gammaproteobacteria; order Moraxellales; family Moraxellaceae; genus Psychrobacter; species Psychrobacter sp. PSP. Next base: position 138,168 of record NZ_JABLTF010000015.1, on the reverse strand, counting down.
TCTTAATTTAGCAAAAGATCTTTCGCCAATGGTAGTAGGGTCGATAGCGTCGATAGAGGAAAGCCCAAACCATCTTAAGCAGCGAAATAAAAACGTATTCTCTTTCAGTCATGACGCATATGATGTCATGACACCGTTTCAGTGGGGCGGCGCACGTATTACACCTAGCAAAACGAAATTTATTGCCATTACGCCTCCCAGTCACGCCAGTATACCCCATAGGCATACGCAACGATTGAGCTCGAAAAGCGCTCATAGTAAAAAAAATAACGGCAGTCATACGTTTCATCAGAATAGCTCAGGAGCATTAGACCTACGGCTGATTACAGGTAGGCTTCGCGATCAATGGCATACGATGACGCGCACAGGACTTGCACCGCAGCTCAACCAACACGAGTCTGTACCAACGCTCACCGTGCATCCAAATGATGCCAAGCAGCTCGGTGTTGACCAAGGCGATTATGTACAGCTACATCCCTGCTATGATAACAGCTACGAGAAAAGCGAGAAGCTAAATCTATCAACACAGAACCAGCCGCCGCGTACGGTCGCGAGCACCACTACAGACAGTCAGGTGCTCGCCCAAGTTGCCATCAGCGACAGTATGAGTGCAGGCGATGCCTTTATGCCGATGCATTGGAGCAACGCCTTTGCTCGTTTTGCTCGCGTAGGCACGCTGATCCCAACAGTCGTTGATCCACATTCAGGACAGCCTGAATTAAAAAATTCTGCAATCAGCGTGATGCCTGTACCGATGAAAACTTATGGCAAGATTTTGGTGCATCCTGATCTACAAGACACCATAATAGTGCATCTGCGTGAGACTTTATTGGATTTTGAGAAAGAGCCTGAGGATCAAGGAGTGCTGATACCTTCTTCTGATACAAATACAATTTCTGAAAGATCAAACTCATTACCCGCATTGACATGGAGTTTAAGTCGTCAAACCAATAGCGTCTTGATTACTTTAGCCAGTCCTGTAGACAAAGTCATCAATAAACTGCTTGACCCTAAGTACTGGCAAAACTTTATCAATACCTATCAAGCATCTCTCACCGATAAATCGATCAATAGTGCCTTTACTTGCAGCAAGCAAGTAAAGCAGCTTCGCTTCGTCTCGACGCAGGTAGAGGCAAATAATAAAGTGATAGATCGGGCATCGATTAGTACGTCAAAGTCTGACATACCAAGCGATCAGCTACTGCTCAGCATTTGTTTTGCGCCGCAAGTGGCGCAGCTACCCAGTATGCATTGGCTTAACAATTGCTTTGCCAGTACTGATGCGATACCAGAGAATCAACGCTATAAGTGGTTGCTGGCAGGTCGTCCAGCGACAGGGTATGTTGATCCAGGTGCATTAGTATGTTCATGTATGGCTGTTGGAGAGAATATTATTATCGAAACAATTACCAAGCAGCAGTGTATGAGTGCCCACGCGGTTGGAAAAGCATGCCGAGCAGGGACTAACTGCGGTTCATGTGTGAGTCAAATTAATGCCTTGATCGATAGGTATGCGTCTTAAGTAGTGCTTGTTGCAAAGTTTGATCGTTAATATGGCATAGGGCTTGCAGCGTATTTTATATGCTCTTCTTTTCTTAGGTATGCCATTGTTAGGTGCAGAGTTGCGCGTTATTAACAGTGTTATTAGGAGTTATTACCATGACTGATTCATCTACCTTCATTACCGCATTAACTTCACAAAATTTACCCAATATAAATTGTCATATTAGAGTGAGCGATGAGCCATCAGGTATAGAAAAAAATGTGAAAACGGGCACGGTACATTTGGTTGGTGCAGGTTCTGGCGATCCTGAGCTACTCACGTTAAAAGCATTACGAGTAATGCAAAAAGCAGAGGTCGTGCTCTATGATAGTTTAGTTTCAGAGGATATCTTAGATATGTGTGCGCTGACGGCAGAGAAGATATTTGTCGGTAAGCGCCGTGCCAATCACGCACTACCACAAGAAGGTATCAATGAGCTACTGGTCAAACACGCGCTAGCAGGCAAAACGGTCGTTAGGCTCAAAGGTGGCGACCCCTTTATATTTGGACGCGGTGGAGAGGAGCTGCAAGAAGTGGTGCGTCATGGTATTCATTTTGAATCCATTCCTGGTATCACTGCTGCTAGTGCGGCCGCAAGTAGAGCAGGTATTCCCTTGACACACCGTGATCATGCGCAAGCCGTAAAATTTGTGACCGCTTGCAAAAAGTTGGGCGCACCTAATAATGACTACGATGAACTCTTAGACAGTACGCAAACGGTTGTCTTTTATATGGGGTTGAATCGACTAGATGAGATGACTCAAGGGCTAATTGCCGCAGGGCGCGACAGTAATACACCTTTTGCTGTGATTAGTCATGCCAGTTTGCCAACGCAGCAGCTTCTTATCGGTACACTTGGCAATATTGCCGAGCAGCAAGCTCAGGCAAAATTACCAACACCTGCGCTATTGATTATGGGCGATGTGGTTAATTTATATCATGAGTTTGCAAACTACAACCTTGGTGCGTTAGGCAAAAGTACCTTTATTGACGTTCAAAACGTTGTTAGCAGTCATGATTTAGTCAGTAATTTGGAGGTTGTCACGTAGGATAGAAGCATACTAGTGCCAAGCGATAATAGTGCTTAGCACTTTTATAGTATGTCAGCGCAAACACTTAAACAGGGTAATGACTACTACAAAATACTAAAACGCATGTAAAAAGTAGACGATGTAATAAAAAGAGTATGATGCAAGGTACGATGACTTTGGATACATTAAGAGTTAGTTCAGCAGACTGGTATAAGTGGTTCCATTATACCAGTCTGTTTTAAGTAGTCTATTAATAGGTTCAAAGGGTTAAATAGCTGGTTCCCTTGGAGCATACTCATGTAGAACTGCATGTAATAACACTAATTTGGACTTTGATAATGAAAAAGGATAAACCATACATTGTTGTGGTTTAATATTGTTGTAACAACGGTAACTTTACTTATTTAATAGAAGAAAAGATAATGAAATACAGGACATTGAGAACAAACTAAACAACAGACCAAGAAAACGATTAGGGTTTAAAACGCCTATGCAGGCGTTCTATAATATTAATTAGCGTTGCACTTGGTGTGTTAATCTAAGAAGCGATTAAACCCAGTGCTGAGACGACCAAAAACGTAGCGCGCCAACCGAAATGCTGTCCAATCCATGTACCAAGGGGGACGCCAGTGACGAGCGCCACAGTGAGTCCGGCAAACATAATGGCAATTGCACTGGCTTCTTTTTCTTTACTGACAAGGCTAGTAGCTATCATGGAACCAATAGAGAAAAACACACCATGTGCCAGACCAGTCAAGATACGGGCAAGTATTAAGGTTTCATAACTGGGTGCTTGCCAAGCCAGCAAGTTGCCGATGACAAACAGACCCATTAGGCTCATCAGTACTATTTTACGATTCCAGCGACCAGTGAGTGCAGTAAGGATAGGGGCACCGATAGCGACACCAACGGCATATAGGCTGACGAGCAACCCTGCTGAAGGCAAGCTCACGCCCAAATCGGTGGCAATAGTTGGTACCAATCCAACAATGACAAATTCGGTTGTCCCAATTGCAAATGCGCTTAGAGTAAGCGCCCATAAAGCGAGTGGCATAACGACATCCTAATAATTAAATAATGCGCGTAGTTTGACCGATTTATAGTTTGCAAAAAACAGCACAAATGACAAAATACCTTTGTTAATTTTGTAAAGGTCATCATGATGATGGGACATGCTAAAACAGAAGATATAGAGATATTTTTGACCGTAGTGGATACGGGCAGTTTTACTGGCGCTGCCAACTTGCTGAATCAGCAAGTCGCTAAAGTGTCTCGTGCGGTGTCCAGACTCGAAGATACGCTGCAATGCACGCTATTAAATAGAACGACACGGCGCTTAGAGCTGACGGAGGAAGGACATGTCTTTATTAGATATGCGCGTGAGAGTTTAAATACGTTATATACCGGTGAAGAGGCAATTAAGCTGTTAAAACAAGCGCCGAGTGGGCATCTACGAATTGACGCTGCGAGTCCGTTTGTATTGCATCAGCTGACGCCTTTGGTTGGTGAGTTTGTGCAGCAGTATCCGCATATTACGCTTGATTTGACCTCGCATGACAATATCATCGACTTGCTTGAGCATAAGACGGATCTGGCTATCAGAATTGGCGATTTAAAAGACTCAAACTTGCATGCGCGTCTATTGGGTAAAAGTCAGCTGCGGCTAGTAGTCAGTCCTGAATATTTATATCAGCATAATGAAGTAGCTCATATTAATGATTTAAGCACTCATAAATTAATTGGCTTTAACGATGCGTCAAAGCTAAATAGCTGGCCACTAAAAACACCAGTGAAACTGAACTTTCATATGACTGGCAGTAGCGGCGAGACTTTGCGTCAGCTGTGTTTAAATCATCAAGGTATCGCTTTACTGTCAAATTTTATGATTGGTGACGATTTGAAATCTGGACGATTGGTTGAGGTGTTGCCTGAGGCTATAGTAACACCAAACAATCGCGAATCCATACAGGCGGTCTATTACAAAAACAGTGCCGTATCATCGCGTATTTTAGCATTTTTAGATTTTATTCAGCCACGACTGACATTATAAGTTTTATCCGTTTTTATTCATTTTATAAGGGGTATTATCATGGGTTACGTTTTTATTTATCTTGCCGCGGTGGTTATCTTTCTAGGAGTGGATGCTGTTTGGCTGACGACCATGAAAGGGGCTTTTTATGAGTCGCGCATCGGTCATCTATTGGCGGATGAGCCTAACATGATGGCAGCTGGTATCTTTTATATGTTTTATATCTTGGCACTCTGCATATTGATTCTATATCCACAAATCAAAGCAGGTGCATCAGTTGGTCATATTTTCTTACTTGGTGGTTTGATTGGTCTAATGGCCTACGGTACATATGACTTTACTAACTTGGCACTATATAAGGGCTTTACGCTAGATACAGCGCTCGTTGACTTTGTATGGGGCGGTGTTTTAACGGGGTCAGTCAGCGCGATTGTCGCTTGGCTGGCTTATCGTTTTCATTGGTTGAGCTAACCAAGATCGCCCTTATTCATAAAAGCTGGCCCTATATAGCTTTGATTTACATAACCTAGACCGATTAGAGACATAGGGCTGTTTGCGCTATTTGGTGTCCTACTGTATAAATGGTAGGCACAACAAATAAGTGTCAAACCATTTAAGGAACGTTATGCCGCAATACAATACCAGCTCGACTGCCAAAAAAGCCCCACTGAATCATGAACTATATATGTCGATATTGATGACGCCTGATATGGCAAATTTTATCGGTAATGTCCATGGCGGTGATTTGCTAAAGATGCTCGATCAGGTCGCTTACGCTTGTGCCAGTCGTTATAGTGGTAGCTATGTCGTGACATTGTCCGTGGACCAAGTTATGTTTCGTGAGCCTATTTATGTGGGCGAATTAGTAACCTTTGCAGCCAGTGTCAATCATGTGGGAAATACCTCAATGGAGATTGGCATTCGTGTTGAGGCAGAAGATGTGCGTGCTCGTACCGTGCGCCATACCAATAGCTGCTATTTTACAATGGTTGCTATCGATGATAATGGCAAGCCAACTCCTGTCCCTCCGCTTGTCATCAAAAATAAATTACAGCAATGCCGAGCAGATGCAGCGATAGAGCGAAAAAAACTGCGTATGGAAAGCGCACATCGTCCCAGTTGTGATATTGAAAGCTTGAATCAAAATTTTGGCGAGCCTGAAGATATTGCCAAATAGAGTCACTAGATCTGGTTATCAGATGTTGATGATATAACGGCCTTACGCTACAACGACTCACTAAAAAGACACTGATATTGTAAAGCGCTTACTTTAAGCTGATAGGTATTTCAAGCCATTCGTCCATGGTGAATATATTCACTATCAACATGTTATTCCAGTGAGTTTAGTATGAGTCTAAAGCCATCCGTTGGTAATCCCCAACATCATTCGTCAGCTTCTTCTAAAGTGCCGAGTCATCGTGCGCGTGGAGGTGGCAACCTGACAACCTTCAATGATCCTAAATTAAAGCATACCCTTAACCAAAGTCCTGAAACCAACGATGAGCACTCAGGCTCGCTCATTACGGTGTTGATTGCCGTTGGTGCCAATGTCATTATCGCGATTGCAAAAACCGTGGCTGCCTTTTTGACAGGATCTGCTTCCATGATTGCTGAAGCAGCTCATTCATGGGCGGATGCGTGCAATGGTACGTTGCTCATTGTCGCCGAAAAAAAATCTGTTAAACCTGCTGATAAGAGCCATCCATTAGGCTATGGCAAAGAATCCTATGTCTGGTCAATGATTGCTGCTTTTGGTGTATTTACGGCAGGCTCGATTGTGTCTATTTATACGGGTATTAAGGAGTGGAACGCTACTGAATCTGAGACCAATTATACGATTGCTTTTATCGTTTTAGCAGTCGCCTTTGTGCTTGAGGGGTTTTCGCTGGTTCAGGCTTATAGACAGAGTAAAAAGCACGGCGAAGCATTAGATGTGAGTGCGCTTGGCTATGTGGTAGATACCTCTAATCCGACTTTGCGTGGTGTGTTTTTTGAGGATTTAGCTGCCGTTATTGGCTTGGTGGTTGCCGCCGCCGCTATGGGCATGCATGCCTATACTGGAGAGGCTTATTGGGATGCGCTTGGTTCTATCATTGTAGGCTTATTACTGGGGGTGGTCGCGATATTTTTGATTAGCCGTAACCGTGATTTTTTGGTGGGGTATAGAGTCACTGACCGTATGCACGAGTATGTGTTGAGCGAACTGCTCAATCATCCAGATATCGATAGTGTGTCCTATCTACACCTAGAGTGGGTTGGTCCTAAAAAGATCTTTATGGTCGCCGCAGTGGATATCGCAGGCAATCAGAAAGAAGAACATGTCGCTCAAAAGTTTGAGGAGATTGAAAACTTGTTCCGAGATAACCCTGTATTCCAAGAGGCAATTTTGACACTATCGGCACCGAATGCTGATATTCTGAAATTAGAAGATATTTGAGCTATAAAGCAAGTCAATAAAAGAGAATACAGTGGACGGATTTATTGGCAGCAGGTAGATTGTTAAATATTCGATACGTCATTCATTGTGTAAGACACAAAAAAGTGTAAGGCACAAAAAAGCCGTCAATAATGACGGCTTTTTTTATTCGCAATTATGAGTCTAAAATACCCATTAATTCACGGATACTTATTTCTTTGGCGCATTCGCACCGATGAACCAAGCATCTTTATCGACGATGCGACTAGCTTCAGTGAATAGGTCAGCGGTATCTTCATCACCAGCGTCGCCAGCAGTAGCAATAGCTTCTCTTAATGTCTCTGCTACTTTTTTGTAGCGGCTAGTTAGCTCGCGTACGTGTTGATCTACTTCAGTAATATCAGTTGGGTAGTCATCTAGAATAGACTCTTTTACCACACGACTTGCCAGACCGTTTGGTTGACCACCCAAAATCACAATACGCTCAGCAATAGTATCTGATACTTCAAGGATACGATCTGACGTTTCGTCTAACAACTGATGCACACCGATGAAACCAGTACCTTGTAGGTTCCAATGACACTGTTTGCCATCTAGGGTTAGATCAATAACGTTTGCCAAGTTAGCATTTAACAAATCAATCATTTGTTTTGCGGTATCGTCTGAAATTCCACTTGCGTAACGTTCTCTCATATTTTACTCCGTTATTTATTTAAAATTATTATATTGAATGAAAATCTCAATGTATTGTTATTAGTCTTTTACTCTTACCTGATGACAATCAATCCAAAATAAATATCAGAAATATCTCTATCTGCCGGCTGATAAGTCACCTGCTTGTTAATTCATGATCGATAATAGCAGCTTGAATCGATGTTGGAACCCCTCAGTGTTAGGCTTTGTTAGGTGGTCGTGTAACGGGTTTGTTAACCGTGAAAATCTTTGTAAATTTATCAAAGTCTATGTGCGTTTTTTATAACAACGGCAGGTTTATTTATCGATAAATAGTATCTTTACAGACTTATATTTTGTGTAGCGCGATATGGCAATATGTATAAGATAAGACTCGTCATTATCCGTTAAAAAGCCTTTAAAAACCGCTGCTCAGACTCCATATTGTTATAAACTTTAATAAGAAGAAAATTACTATGAGAATGCCTGAACCGCGCTCATCGCGTCAGTTAAACCAATTGGCCGCTCAGCTCCAAGGCGAAGCTGAAATCAGTGGTGTCAATGCGTCTGGAACGAAAATATCCAGCCGTGCCTTTGAGATGGTCACCGATTTTGAGCCAGCAGGCGATCAGCCGCAAGCCATCGAAAAGCTGGTCAAAGGTATTGACTCTGGTATGGATGAACAGCTATTGCTAGGTGTGACGGGCTCTGGTAAAACTTATACCATGGCTAAGGTCATCTCTGAATGTCAGCGCCCAACCATCATCATGGCGCATAATAAGACCCTTGCCGCGCAGCTATATGGCGAGTTTAAGTCGTTTTTCCCAAACAATGCGGTTGAGTATTTTGTCAGTTATTATGACTACTATCAGCCAGAGGCCTATGTCGCTGCTAGCGATACCTTTATCGAAAAGGACAGCGCCATCAATGATCACATTGATCAGATGCGTTTGTCTGCCACTCGTGCACTACTTGAGCGTCGTGATGCGATTATCGTTGCATCGGTATCGTGTATTTATGGCTTGGGTGATCCAGAAAGTTATTTAAAAATGCTATTGCATGTGGTGGTTGGTGATCAGATAGACCGTACCGCAACTATTAAGCGTTTGGTTGAAATGCAATACACCCGTAACGAGTTAGATTTTGGCCGTGGTACTTATCGTTTGCGTGGTGAACTGCTAGATATCTATCCTGCTGAGTCTGAGCAACTGGCGGTACGTGTGCATTTGTTTGACAATGAAGTGGAGAAAATCACGTGGTTTGATCCGTTAACGGGCAAGACCGTACGTAGTGTGCCGCGTATTACCATTTATCCAAAATCACATTATGTGACGCCGCGCAATAAGTTAGAAGCGGCCAGTGAAACCATACGCGCTGAGCTTGAGTCGCGTTTGGAGTATTTTCGCGAAAACAACAAGCTGATTGAAGCACAGCGTCTCAAAGAGCGTACCCAGTATGATCTTGAGATGATTCAGCAGCTTGGCTACTGTAATGGTATCGAAAACTACTCACAGCATCTCTCTGGTCGTCCATCAGGGGAAGCGCCGCCGACGTTGTTTGATTACATTCCAGAAGATGCTCTGCTGTTCATCGACGAGTCACACGTGACCGTCTCTCAGATCGGTGCAATGTATAAAGGGGATAGATCACGCAAAGAGAACTTGGTCAACTATGGCTTTCGTCTGCCAAGTGCGATGAACAACCGCCCGATGAAGTTTGAAGAATGGGAGCGCATTAAGCCCAAAACCATTTATGTCAGTGCCACGCCAGCGCTGTATGAGCTTGAACATAGTGAGCAGGTGGTAGAGCAGGTTGTACGTCCAACGGGTCTGATTGATCCTGAGATCGAGATACGTCCGGTCTTGACACAGGTCGATGATGTGCTGTCTGAGATTACCAAACGCCGTGAAAAAGACGAGCGCGTATTGATTACCACCCTGACTAAGCGCATGTCAGAGGACTTGACCAGCTATCTAAAAGAATATGGTGTCAAGGTCGCTTATCTGCATTCAGATATCGACACGGTAGAGCGTATGGAGATCATTCATGAGCTACGTACTGGTAAGTATGATGTGTTGGTCGGCATTAACTTGCTGCGCGAAGGTTTGGATATGCCTGAGGTCTCATTGGTGGCGATATTCGACGCAGATAAAGAAGGGTTTTTGCGTTCTGAGCGTTCACTTATTCAGACCATTGGTCGTGCAGCACGTCATTTGAACGGCAAGGCCATTCTCTATGCAGATCGCATTACTCCAAGTATGCAGAAGGCGATAGATGAGACAGAACGTCGCCGCGACAAACAGATTGCTTTTAACCTTGAGCATAATATTACGCCAAAAGGCGCGCGCCGTAGCATCACTGATAAGATTGATACAGGCGAAAGCCTAGATGCCAATGACAATCAGGCTATCCCAGTCAAGAGCAATTTGCCTGATGTCGATATCAATATCTTGCGTAGTCCTGATTTATTGGCCAAAGAAATCAAACGTCTTGAGAAGCAAATGCAGCAAATGTCGCGTGATTTGAAATTTGAAGAGGCGGCGAAGACCCGCGATAAAGTGCTGGAGCTTAAAGCACATTTGAGCTGATTGTCTGTATTAAATAATATAAAAAATGGGGTGCGCACTGAGCACCTCATTTTTTTGGTCTATTCGATAAGAGGGCGCTGACAAAGATTGGAATAGAACCCAGTGCCACTTACCATATCGGTATCAATCTTATAATTCATACAGCATTCCAAAGCATTGGCTCATGATGGGTTCGGTAGTTTGCCATATGCAGCGGAGTTTTTGGAATCGACACAATTTAGGCGTATTGTTTATGGTGCTTACCAATATCTACCCTCACAAGCCAGCTTTATATTTCATGAGGTAAAGGGGGACGTACAAACCTATGTCAACAGAATGCACGAGCATGGTATTGCGGTTGGTCGCGAGTTTGCGCCCATCACAGGTTTCAATCGTATAACGCTTGGCAGACCTGATGAGATGGCAGTATTCGTTGAGGTGCTCAAATCATTTCGTGAACAAGGTTGGGTTTAATCACTATAAATAGGATAGTGTCTTGATAAGACTTGAGGCAAGCTCTTTATTTTTACCAACATCAAACGCAGTTTTACATATCGCACCTTAAAAAATCGCTCTCTATCTTATAGAATAGCCTCATAAAGCATGATCTACTCAGCATATACATAAAAGCTTTATTACAGCAATAGAAGTAGGCATGCTCTTGTATTTTATAATTATAAAGTTAGGGAAGTACTTATGTTTGATATCAAGTCGTTTTTTAAGCGGGAAGTAGAAAAAAAGCTTATCAACGTGGACGATTATATTTTTATGCCTGAGCGGGTAGAGATGGAGCTTGAAGGTGGTCAATTAAACTGTGTGTTAAATAGTGATGGGCGTGTAGATATTTTTTATAGCAAGGAAGGGGTAACTGAGGTTGGTTCAGCGTCACGCAAGCATCCTTTTACCGCATTTGAAAAAGAGCTGTATCATGGTGTTTATGATGATGTTATTACCGAATTAGTAAAAGAGGTGGATAAAATTATTGATGGCTCCTCTAAGTATTTCCGGCGCAGCCAGACATTGCCTTTTACAGCTGCTCTATCCCAAAACCCAGCTGATTCAAACAAATTTTAGGCAAATGCGATAACGTAAGTAGGTAGTAAGTAGGTAGATAGTATAAAGCGTCAAAAAAAGGGGTGTGCTATTGGTAGCGCACCCCTTTTTTTGTGACGTTTTTTATTTATTAATATTGTGCTCTATTTGACAAAACTGGCATAGCAGCTTTGAAGCGATTTGGCGACAACTCTAGTGACCAGTTGAGCGCGATACTGAGAATCGATAGCGGCATTACCCAATTCAACGATGGTCACTTGCTGCGGGGCTTGCTCACTCACGCAACCACAAACGTTACTTTTAACAGACTCTTGCTGCGCTTCCGTCATGGCGACGCTTGCAACACGCCAAGCGGTTTGTTTTTCAATTTGGCTACGGCATTGGTTGTCGATCGCCGCTTTAAAGACATTCATGCCAATCTCATTTGCGGTACCAATTGCTGTGCCTGTGCCGTCATTTGTAGCACCTGTCGTGGTGCAGCCTGCTAGCGCGACAGTAGCCAGCATAACGGTCGATGCCAAAAGTTTTTTCATAAGTGAATCCTTGAAAGTGTTTGATAATCTCTAAAGTGGTATATTATCAGTAAAATATAGTAATGGCATCATTAACCCGTCGCCTGAGACAGTCTACAATGCGCTTACTCACAAAAAAGCCAGCTAAAAAATCTCATAGCTGGCTTTGTAAATATGGCGTTGCCTAATGTTTATTAAACATTTTTACCATGTTCTTTTTGCTGAATGTCTTTGGCAAGCTTATAGCATTCGTTGATATGGTCAGTAGCGATTTTCTTAAAAATTGTATAACCCATGGTCGCAGCAACCAGTTGACCGCCTAATGGGACAAATTTGGTGACTTGTTTGGCTGCGATACGACCACCAAAACCTTGAATGGTTTTCTTAACGATACCACGTGTTGCCATCAATCCTGCAAAATCTACAGTGCGATCTTTGACAGCGCTCCAATGCACTTCGCGTGACTGAAGATCGATTGCTGACTGACGGTCTTCAATCAAACCAAAACGTTCGCTGATCTCAGGAATCAATTGCGTCAGCATGCCAGCATCAACCGCCACATCAAAGAACGGTACAGGAACAATGGCAACACCAGCAGATATTCTGGCGCGTTTTTTTACCATGTCGAGGCATTCTTTTTTGACTTTATCAAGATCTAAGCTAGGATCGATCGTATTTGGTAATTTTTCAGCAGCTGGTGTGGTTTTCATAAAGTATCCTTATAAATAGTTAAAATATTGATGATGTAACCGTCAATAATTAGCAAGTCTCTCAGTTGTCTACTATTCTATGAATTTATAGGTGCCATACAATCATTGCTTTGTAGCAAAATGCAGAAAACTACGGTCACTATGCATCCTTTTTGTAAATGAAGAGTCACATGCGATACGTGTTCACTGAATAAATCCTTTTTCCAAATTACCATTTAAGCCAACATCTTTGGTAAATAAATGCAATATTAGCTAGTGTACAGAGACGCTATAAAGAGACGTTATAAATTGTCGTTGTGACCCTGCCTTAAAGGCAGTAAAATACGCTCATGCTAAATTTAACTCCCCGTAATACCAGCACTCGCATTGACGAGTTGCCCGCCGCGTTGCAACCACTTGCCGCCCAATCATTGACGCTTGCTCGCTTATATGCAGGCCGAGGTATCACTGCACCTGATGAGCTGGAGACTGGTTTGTCTGGTCTGTTGCCTGCTGACATGCTGCACGGTATCACTGAAGCCGTGCGTCTATTGGACATCGCTATCGATGACGGTCAGCGTATCCTGATCGTTGGTGACTTTGACTGTGATGGCGCAACCAGTACCGCGCTGATGATGCGCGCACTCACAAAGATGGGGGCAGTCGTCGATTTTTTGGTGCCCGATCGCTTCAAATACGGTTATGGGCTAACGCCAGAGATTGTCGAATTGGGCATCGAAACCTTTCAGCCGGACATGATCGTGACGGTCGATAACGGTATCTCCAGTCATGAAGGTGTGGCGCGTGCCCAAGCGGATGGTATTACGGTAATTATCACCGACCATCATCTCACGACTAAAGAGACACCACCTGCTGAAGCCGTCGTCAATCCCAATCAGCTTGATTGCAATTTCACCAGTAAAGCACTGGTCGGGGTAGGGGTCGCGTTTTATGTGCTCGGACGATTGGCAAAGCTGCGCCGCGACGCTGGCAAGTCTACGGTGCAGGTCAGTCAGTATTTAGATTTGGTAGCGCTTGGTACGATCGCAGATGTCGGCGTACTCGATAAAAACAATCGTATCTTGGTCCATCACGGGCTATCTGCTATTCGTCAAGGTCGCTGTTGTATGGGTATATTGGCGCTACTTGAGCAAGCAGGCCGTGACCCCAAGCAATTACACGCACAGGATTTTGGCTTTGTGTTAGGGCCACGTATCAATGCGGCTGGACGTATGGATAATATGTGTATCGGGATTGAGTGCCTATTGACCGAAGACTGGAGTACCGCCCAGCGTTTGGCGCAAGAGCTTGAGCAACTAAACCGTACACGCCGTCACGTAGAAGGCGAGATGCGTGCGCAGGCAGATAGTATCGTACAGACATTGGCTACTGAAACTGATATTGAGGTCGATGAAAATACAAGCGACAGTGGCGATGACCTCATTACTCAAGAAGTTAATACTCAATTCGCCACTACTCATAAGACAAGCCATACAGACACTCGTAGTATCATTCTGTATCAGGATGATTGGCATCAAGGCGTGATTGGTATTGTCGCTGGACGTTTAAAAGAAAGTCATTACCTACCTAGCATTGTTTTTGCGCCAGCAGATACAGAGCAGACTGGTGAAGACGATGCGATTAAGGGATCAGCACGGTCAATTGCTGGCGTGCATATTCGTGATGCGATTGAGCAAGTCGCCGAGCGTCAGCCTGATCTCATCAGTCATTTTGGTGGTCACGCGATGGCAGCAGGTCTGACCCTAAAGCGTCGTAATTTTGAGCCATTTGTCGACGCCTTTAATGAGGTGATGGCACAAATGGATGATGACGTGTTTGCAGAGCAGAAATTCACTGATGGACCTTTGCAAGCGGGAGATTTTAGCTTGTGGTTTGCTGAACATTTAGCAGATGCTAGCATTTGGGGTCATGGATTTGCACCGCCGATATTTGACGGTGTGTTTGAGGTATTGAGTTTTAAGATATTAAAAGACAAGCATCTTAAACTATCGCTGCGTTATCCAGACGTCCAATATCCAATCGAGGCAATCTGTTTTAACTTTGACAATGACGCTTGGGATTACCGTGCCAAAAAAGTGCATTTACTATTTCAGCTAGATATCAATGAATGGAATGGCAAACAAAGCTTACAGCTGATGGTAAAAGACTTGGCTGTGGTAGAGCAAGGTTAAGGCTTAAATGCTATCAGTACAGTCAAGTTTGAGTGTGCTGATAGCATTTGCTACTTTTTGACTTAACATCAGTACTTCCACTCAAGAGTGGGGAACTGCCAATCATAACGAATAGCCAGCATACGCAAGGTAAAAATCGTACTCATCGCAGAGATATCAGCAACCCAATCGGTAACGCCTAAGTTCTTTAGAGCAAAATATAGAATACCCCCAGTTAACGCCGCAGTGATATAAATCTCTTGCTGCAATACCAGTGGAATCTCATTACAAATCATATCGCGAATGATGCCACCAACGATGATGGTAATCACCCCCAACAACAGTGCCACTGGCACATTGGTACCCATACTATCAGCGACCTTGATACCGATGAGCGTAAAGGCGGATAGACCGATGGTATCGGACAGTTTGAGGAACTTATCAACGCGTCTTGAGTTTGGATGAAAAAATATCTGCATGGCTAGGGAAGAGATCGTAATGAGTGTCAGATAGCTCATATCTACCATCCAAAACAGCGGATGACGATCCAAAATCACATCGCGTACGGTGCCGCCACCGATGGCTGTGACAATAGACACCAGCAAGCAACCAAAGACATCAAAGTTCTTATGCTTGGCTAGTATCGTCCCTGAAACGCTACAGGCGATAATCCCAATCATATCAAAAAAATAGATCAAAGAGCGCGGATCAAAAGTAGTGATTAGGACAGCAGGATCTAATACGATAGCCAACATAAGCCATTCTCACTATTTTTGATGATTGTCAGCTTTTATGTACAAAAAGCATTGCATTTTTGATCAGCTATTTAAGCAACCAAACGGATAGAGGGCAAATGCCAGTCGAATCTGAGCGCCAGCATGCGTACCGCAAAGATGACAAACAACATAATAAACTCATTGATGCCAGCGCTGACACCGACATACTGCAGGCATAAATATGTCACAGATCCTGCGATACTGGCCGTGATATAAATCTCACGCTGCAATACTAATGGTATCTCATTGCAGATAATATCACGGAGCATCCCACCAATAATGGCTGTCCAGACGCCCATCATGATAGCAATAAGAGGTGACATGTCTTGGGTCAATGCGACCTTAAAGCCAATCACGCTAAATGCCGCGAGACCAATGGCATCGAAAAGCTTAAGCGCATTGTCGATCTTGTGATATAGATGAAAGAATATTTGTAATACAAGGGATGTCACGGTAATGACGATCACATAGTTGAGATCCATCATCCAAAATAGTGGGTGACGATCTAGTGCCATGTCACGTAGCGTACCGCCGCCGATGGCATTGACCATCGAAACCAAGATGCAGCCAGCAATATCAAAGCCTTTGTGCTGAGCGAGCAATGTCCCTGCAATTGCGCAGGCGATGATACCCACCATGTCCAATAAATATAATAGAATATCAGGAAAAATTAAATCATTAACCATGGTTATATTGCCAAATATTGAACATCAAAATGATGGAGTTTTTGTTTTGAATAATGAATTTTTGGCTGATGTAAAAAACTCAGCGCATCGTTAGAGCGTCATTTAGCCATCTTTTGCAAACAGTATCAAGCCAATGATAATCAGTACAATACCGACCAGACCTAAGGCTGAGGGTAGTGGATTTCCCAGCAGGATCATACCACCAATCAAAGCAAAAATGATTTCACTGGCTTGGGTCGAGTCAACGCCCGCGACCTCACTTGAGGTCACCGCGTGCTCACGCGCATATAAAAACAGACTGGTCGCGGCCACCCCTGATAACAAGGCGACCAGTAGCGTGTTAAATACCTGCGCGCTGCCAGGTAACTCAGGGCGCACCATGATGCCTAAAACGAGCCAAAATGGCAAACTCCCGACGGTCATCAACCACACTTTGTTAAAGGCGTTCTGTAACAGATCCGTCTCGATAACAGGAATACGTCTGATCAGGGTTTGCAGTGTGGAGTTGTTCGCAGTATCACGGTCAGCGCTATGCGTATCAGCAGTATCATGCGCGCTGGCCAATAATGCTGTTTCGGCGCGCATCAGCTGCTAGTGGTGCTCACTATCTTGATGCCTATCTTGGTGTCTAGCTTTAGGCTGTTTCGCATTGTAAGAGGCCTGCCAAACCAACTGATTGCCAATAGGATAGCTAAACGCCGCGATCAGTGCTGGCAGCGCGCCATACAGTAGCATTTGCGTCAGTGGTATGGCATTGGCATCACTAGGCGCGTGCAAACCTTCACTGACGTTGACCAGTACCACGCCAACAAAAACAATCAGGGCATAAAAAATGAATTTTTTATCAAAGCGTTGTCCGAATGCCAGTAAGACAAGCAAACTGGTCACGACGGTAAACATAAAGGTCGCCGCCACAACCCAACCACTGGCGTGATCACCTGCATAACAGATGCCAGTATAAAACACGCCGAAGCCAATACTACCAGTAATGCACCAGAAACCTATATGTTGACTAAAAATCGCCCAAAGCTCTTCGATGCGTCCCATACCGTGTTGAACAGCAATCATTGCCGTCAGTAGTAGTAGCACAAATACGTAGCGCAAGCTCGCTGACCAAAACCAATGCCCACCAGCAGCGCTCATCAGCTCATTTAATACAAAGGTTGAGCTAAAAAACGCACCTGACAGTAGTCCTAGCAAGATCAGCCGAATCATGTTTCCTCCTTGAAAGTACGTGCCTGTATTTGTATTTATATTTATTGTTCTAAATGGATGTTCTATCAGTGACTAGCGTATGGTTTGTCTTTTTATTTGCCTTTGGCATCTGCCCAAATAATTTTGTGTAGTTGCAGCTGAAAACGAACGGGCAAGGCATCTGCCAGCATCCATTCAGCAAGCTCTCTTGCCAACACAGGTACCTCAGGGCTGAGCGCTTCATCGACATCATCTGCCACGTTGAACATCGGCGAAAACCAAACGGTACCGACCAATTCATTTAACTTATGCTCGACTAATTTTTCTTTTGCCCAGTCATAATCTGTGCGGTTCATGATGACAAACTTGATCTGATCGTGCTCGGTGAGATGTTCGAGATTTGACCATAAGTTTTTGTCCACTTCGCCTGAGCTTGGTGTTTTGATATCCATCACTTTGCTGACGGCTGGTGGTACATTTTGCACCGAGAGCGCGCCCGCTGTCTCAAGGGATATCTCATAGCCATCGCTGAGCAAGCGTTTCATCAACTCAATCGCATTTGGCTGTGCTAATGGCTCACCGCCAGTCAGACAAATGCGCTTACATGGATAGCTTTTGATCGTGTCTATGATGGTTTCTAATGACTGACGCTCGCCGCCCGTAAAGGCATATTCGGTATCACAGTAGACGCAGCGCAGCGGACAGCCCGTTAGACGTACAAATATCGTCGGCAAGCCAGAAGTCAGGGCCTCACCTTGTAGGGAATAGAAAATCTCAGTCAAACGTAACCCCGCTTCAGGGTCAGTGACGGGGATAGCGGCGGTGCGCAATAGTGATTCACTCATAATATGTCAAATACAGTTAAAGGTTGATAAGGCGATGGAGCGGTTATCAATCGTAATAAAGAAGAAGGCAGGCTGTGTGGTATTTGTCGTTTTATGTTTGGATAAAACAAAACCAAAAAACGGATTATAACGCAACGCTCTGCATTAGGGTGCAAAAAAGACGCTGAAGTTTTCTTCAGCGTCTTTAGTAACTATGATTTATCGACGTCCGTACCGTTCGGGTACGAGGCTATAAATATTAAAATACTAGTCTAAACGTAATAGCTCATTCACAGCGGTTTTTGCACGAGTTTGCGCGTCTACCTTTTTCACGATGATTGCAGCGTACAAGCTGTGAGTGCCGTCTTCTGATGGCAAGCTGCCTGGTACGACAACAGAGCCTGCTGGTACACGGCCGCGATGGATCTCGCCAGTCTCACGGTCATAGATGCGTGTAGATTGACCGATATAGACACCCATAGAGATGACAGCGCCTTCTTCGACGATCACGCCTTCAACGATTTCAGAGCGCGCACCGATAAAGCAGTTGTCTTCGATGATGGTTGGGTTGGCTTGTAATGGCTCTAAAACACCGCCGATGCCAACACCGCCTGATAGATGCACGTTTTTGCCGATTTGCGCACATGAGCCAACGGTCGCCCACGTATCAACCATCGCGCCTTGATCGACGTACGCGCCAATGTTGACATAAGAAGGCATCAATACCGCACCCGCTGCGATATATGAACCTTTGCGAGCAACGGCTGGTGGTACCACACGGACGCCTGCTTCTTTGAACTGTGCTTCAGTCCAGTTAGCAAATTTCGTTGGCACTTTGTCATAGAACTGCACATGCTCGCCCGCTGCTTGAACGTAGTTGTCGTTCAAACGGAACGATAGTAGTACCGCTTTTTTGGCCCACTGATTGACGACCCATTCGCCATCTTTCTTTTCGGCCACGCGTAGGCTGCCATTATCTAGCTGCTCGAGTACTTGCTCAATCGCGTCACGCACGTCTTGTGGCATGTTGCTTGGGCTGTATTCGTTGCGGTTTTCAAAAGCTTGTTCGATGGTTTGTTGTAATGACATAAAGATTCCTAAAATAAGTAAAAGGGAGAGGTGACTCGTATTTATAGTGACATAACTTGGGCGGACCGGCTTAAAATACAATACTTGTAAAATATGGACGATTGTACAAGATAACTGGGCCAAAAAACTTGCTTGCTATATTGTCGCTAATTTGACCACTTTTAGCAAACAAGTTCAGTATGTCATTATGGCAGTGCTCGAGAAGAAGCGCTCACAAGACTGCTCAAGATGAATTGTTTATCGTGCTTTAAGCGCCTGGTGTGGTATTTTTTATCCACGCTAAAATGTCTTGGTAAACCGTTTGATTGTCTGTTTCGTGCAATACTTCATGGCGCATATTGGGATACAGTTGAATGTCAACGTGGTTAAATTTTTGTTTATGTAGGCGTTTGACCACGCGGCGAATACCGCGTCCCATGTTACCAATAGGATCATCTTCACCGCTGATAAATAGCATTGGGAAGTTTTTGGCAATGGTGGTAGCCCAGCCTTTGTTTAGTCCAGTATCCATCAAAGTAAATAATGTCATAAAGCCATTATTGGTAAAGTCAAAACCAGTCTTTGGATCAGCTTCATAGGCTTCAATATTTGCAGTATTTTCACTCAACCAAGCAAACTTCGATGATGCGGTGCGATCCTTTAGTTGACTGTTCAACACCTTATTCATGGTATTGGCAAGGACGGTGTTCGGCTGTCTAGGTGCTACTTTTGCCAATACTTTATTAATAGGTAGCAAAACTTTGGTCAATGGATTGACGTCTGCTGAACCCATCAATATCGCGCCTGCAAAATTATGCGCATGATGCTTAAGTACGTTACGCACGATAAACGAGCCCATGGAGTGGCCCATCAAAAAATGCGGTACATCGGGGTGACGTACTTTTAGGCTATCTGCCATGACAATCACATCTTTTAGCAGCGACTGCACGGGATGCTCTTCACCAAAAAACCCTAAATCTGCTTTGGTTTTGATGGTTTGACCATGACCAAGATGATCATAGGTTGCGACAGCGATGCCATTGTCCGCCAAGAACTGTGCAAAATCTGCATAGCGACCACTGTGCTCTGCCATCCCATGCACAATCAATAGCGTCGCGCTGATGGCAACATTTTTGTCACTTGGCTCAAAAAAGTTGTGGTGTAAGTAGTGAGTGTTGTCGGAGGAGAGAATGTTATCATTACTGGTATCGAGAGTGTTACTCATATAAGCTTCCTTGACAGGTTTTAATGGTCTATAGTCAATCCACTATAAAAGCGTTACAGCGTTAACCTTGCTTGAAGTATGACAGATACATCTGCACTCGATTGCCTTGTACCGCTCTTAAATTGGATCAACTATATATTTTTTATGGATCGTTATTTCAAAAATGTCGATCAGTTAGGTGGCGTCGTTATGATTTTATTTTACTAGGCGCTGATTGGTCGAGCATTTTACCTTATTTTTTTGTGTTACGTGACAGGGTAATGAAATCTATATTTGCTAGCACCATTTAACGACAAAAATGAATGTGATCAATATTCTCTACGCCATTTTTAAGTGGGATTGACTATACTAACTACTCCTATCCATTATAAATCTCGTAATTGCTCGATTAGCCAGCGGTGAATGCCACTGTCATTGGTACGTGGATGCCAAGCGGCTATTATCTTAAAGGTAGGCGGTAGGGCTTCTACTTTAAGCGTTTTAACTTTACTGTTTGGCAGTAGTCGCGCGGGATAAAAGGCAATCATGTCAGTGGTATGCAAAATATCTGGCACAGCTGAAAAGCTAGGCACTGACATCACAATGTTTCGCTTAAGCCCTTTTTCGGCAAACCACTGATCATGAGAACCGCGCAAGTTGGCACGCGAAGGCGATACCACCAGCTGCGGGTGTGCTGCAATTTGTGCCAGTGTTAACACCTTTGTTGCGAACTCGTTTTTATAACCTGTAATGCATAAATGTTGTTCTTCAAACAAAGTGACATAAGATAAATTATCAGGGATAAACTCTGGAAAGGTAAGTAGTAAATCAAGTTCGCCTGCCGCAATAAGCTGATTGATATTGTCTGAGGCAAAATCTCGCACTATCAATTTTAAGTTAGGCGCTTCACGGCGCGTTAGATTAAACAACTGCGGTAATAATGCCTGCGTCGCATAATCGGTCACACTAATCGTAAAAACACCTTTATAGGTTTGCGGCATAAACACATCCGGCTCCAAGAGCACCTCTAACTGTCTTAATAGACCTCTTGCAAAAGTCATAATTTAAGCTCGGAATTAATGATACCAGCAAACAGCTTCATTCTAAGATCATAGCGCTGACGACGGTTGCGATATTTATGAGCCACGATTTTAAACAACTTGGGGATGGTCTCTTCAAGTCCTCACTAGCGCACCGATCATAGATAGAATATCTATGGTAAGTACATCATGAAGTACACTGTGGCTATCTCAGCAAGTTGAAACCTTAATACCATTAGCTCACAGCCAAAGATTCAAGTCCTCACTAGGGTACTGTATCCTTTTCACTCTATAAAATCCATAAAACGCCAAACCCAGTAATAAAAGAATGCTATAAATATAATAAAACCCGTATTCATATACGTATTCATACCCTTTATAGTGTCTAAAGTCCCCTGATAAGTGATTACCTCATTAATTTCAGCTTCGACATCTTCCACATTAAGACTTACCATCTGTCTAATTCCATTATGAAACCCTAGAAAATCTTTCTGTATATACCACCCTATCACGGCTTTTTTACCTTCAATAGGTTCTAAATATTTTTTGCCAAAACAAGAGGAGTCAGTGTCAAAAGCTGAATAGCTGCACCCATATACTTCTTTACGGTTAAGGTCATTGAGATCTAATAACATAAAAATGTGATTTCCCTCACCAACATTCAAACTACCTACAATACCTTCACTATAATTAAGCTCAGACTCTAAAGGGAAGTCTCTACCTTGCCAACTCAGTATTGCCCAAGCTATTAGCGATATCCAAGTTAATAGCAGAATGACTATTTGAACTTTTCTAGTTAATGTTAATACTTTGAATTGCTTCAGTCGTCTTGTTAAGTGTCTCACTCAGTATCAAGCCCTTTTACCAAATCTGCCATTAAATCCTTATCCGTTTGTCTGCTCAAAAAATCCAACAGATTATCGGCTGTATATTCCCTTAAACCGTCTAATGAATCCTTCTCTAAAGCATCTACAAGAACAGCACCCAGTAGTATTTTTTGCTGTGTTAGCTTCTTATCTAATTTCTGTTTTTCTTCTAAATCACCACTATCCAGCAAGCTCATATTTTCCCTTAAACTAGCAAATCTATTTATTCCGATAACCAAGCTCATTTTAAAAGATTTTAATGTAAGAAACTTAACTCAAAATAGATAGCTTTTCATCTGTAATGAGCATCATATGAATAAAAAACCGTAGTAGCGGTGAGTATTGCCATTTGTTCATCTGCTCTCTATGGTCTTGACTAGCAATACCGATATGGAGAGCATTTTTCGACTCATTAGATTGCTGCTTAATGTCTTGATAGTCAGTAGATGACATAGTTTCCATCAACAAATCTTCGTTGCTGCTCATCAGCCAATGTTTCAAAGGCAGCAGTTTCTTACCAATGTCAATGAAACGCTGCAACTCTTTCTCATCTCTTTTTCCAAATGGTAGGTATGCTCGGCTACTAGAGAGTTTTTCACGACATATCTCAATAAACCAAGTCCAATCAGTCTCTGATTTTTCTCGTAGACGATAGGCATTACTTAACAAAAACGATAGCAACCTTAAATCACTTTGGTATTGAATGTTCAGTGGACTCAGTACGGAATTCTTTGAATCTGATAGCTTAACAAAGCGAGGTTTGCCGCGTTTGGTAGTGATAGCGGCAACCTCGCTCGCACGTTCTATTAGAACCTTTGCATCGTGAATAGAGATATTTGCTAACTGGGCTGCTTTACTTAAAGGCATCTCTTTATCATAGGTCTGTAGTAGCAGTTGTACTCGGTTTAGACCATAACGACCAAACAGCTCATTAGTGACTGGCGTATTGGTACTCAAGAGGAGTTTCTTATCACAGTTTTCGACCGTAAACTTCGGTGACTTGCGTTTGCCTTCTATAATATTTTTAAATAAAAGTGTACGAATACTAGGTATACTGACGCTACTATTACTAACAGTTGCATTATTCTCCTTAAGCTTTTTGTTCGTAAAACCTGTTACGTTATACAGCGTACGTTCTGGCAATGTTATATCTGCTTTACTAAGCGCATAGGTCGCCATCAGCGTGGCAAAATGGTTGTAATACTCAAAGCTCCGCTCAGGCGATAAGTGCCCCATAATACCTGATAGAGCGTACCAGCGATCTTGTGCATTGATATGCTCCCCGAGTAGGCCTTCTTTTATACGCAATACGTCGCTTTCGTCATAATCGGTGAGTGCTTCTACGAGATCTGAATGGCCTACTAGCGCTAAAGATAGGTTGCTCACTGCCGTATGCCTAAACCCATGAAAAGTATGCTCTGCTACATTATCATCTACCGATATGTCTTTTAAGACTCGTTTGAGTAACTGCAACGGAACATGGTCATCAATAGGGCGCTGATCCGATGATAAGGTAAAGATAAATTTGTTTGAACTGTCGCCAATATTACTCTGCACAAAATTAATAAAAAAATTCAGCTCATTAGGTTTGAGGAGAGCAAATAAGGGAACGCGGCGAATACTACTTTGAGTCTTAGTTGGACGGTAGCTATTGGGCCTTATCACCACTGATGGTACAGCTGTTTTTAAGCCTTCGATGTCATTATACTTAAGACCCAACAGCTCTTTTTTGCGCATCCCAGTACGATAGACTAAGATAAATAAAAGCGCGAACATCTCCCGCTCCAATATATCTACAGAACCCAGTATCTGCGTAATAATGGCTTGGTACGCTTGCGGTGATATCAGCTCCGCACGTACACGCCGACCATTTTTGGACTGCTGGAAGTTCACGGAGGGTAGGTTGTATTTGCTCTTAGCAAAGTTGTGCATACTCTTTAATAAATTGGCAGAGTATCCAATGTCAGTATTGTTTCGTACGACAGCTTTGTATTCTAAGATGTCTTCATAGAGCTCTTCAAACTCTTCCTCTGACCAAATATCAAGCGGCTGAGCCGTTGTGAAATATAACCATTCATAGCCTATGGTTCTAATATATTTCAAAATAGACTCATTGCTAAGCGATTTTGATTCTTTTCGATTGAGTAAATTCAACACCCAATCTAATAAAATTTTTTCACTTAAGTCATCGTATTGCTTATAACGTTTTTGTACTCTTTCAATAAGAGTAGGCGGCTTTTTGCTGGTTTTTTTCTTTTTCTGTTTTTCATCCGTTTTGAAGTCTTTAGTCAGATTCATAATTAAATCAGACTTTCTAACCTCTATCTTTTTGGTAGAACTACTACTAGATGTCTCGTTTTGATTAACAGAGCTTTTGCTGATAGACAGCGTCAAAATATGTTCTAGATTATACGGCTCCTCTTTATACTGATATTTTTGGTTCAAGAACCGACCAAAGTCTTGCGTACTTAATCCTGCAGTATTATGCATACCTCGCAGCACCCCAACTGAAGCATGGTCGATACTAGCGTCATCGAAATCCTCCCAGTAATAACTGGCGTAATATAAAAACCTTGAAAAGGGAAGTGGTTTAATACCTAAAGGCTTGATCACGTCAGACAAAGCCACGGTCAAGTATCGCTTTATCTTATCTTCTGACAGCTTGGCAATGATATGTGTGGTTTCTGCTTGACTGCTGTTTTTATGATAACGCATCAGCCAACACTGACTGACCACATCTACAATGATTTGCTTGGTGTTATAAAGCTTGTCACTACCTTCTTCGCGCTCGTTACCAAAGTGCTTTTGTACAAAACGCGGCGAGACCATTATCCTTTCTTTGATGAATGGCTGATATTCTTTGGTGAGCAATGAGATAAGCCACCCTTGAAGCATTTGTACCTCGTTGATGCCGCCATACACAATTCCTGAGAATATCAGCCAGCCTATAATCTGCTCTTGGCTGTAATTGGTGTTCTGCTCCCAATGATGCTCTACTGCGCGAATAATTTTGACCAGCGCCTTACCGTCTTTTAACCAAGCTGTATTTGTAATTAGTGGATTGATTTTAGTAGGCTGTGGCGCGATTATCTTAGGATAGTGATGCTCAGCAAGCATATAGTGCTTATTTTGATAGTCAATGAACTTGACGATGATTTGCCAAACATGTTTGAGTGTTCTAGATGACTCGTAAGCTTTTGCTATTTTATTTTCAATGATTGACTGAAACTCATCAAATCCCTCTTGGGACAATGGCTCCAATTGCCTGTAAAGCTCTATCTGAAACTGGCTTAAAGATTGACTCCAAGATAGCCATGACAAATCAAAATAATCGCTAGAGCTTGGCGAAAATGAAAAGATGCGCTCATTGGGCCAAAGCGCTTGTTGGTAGTATTTATTAAAAGACTGTATGAATCCGATACTTCCAGGATGAACCCTTTTCAACGACTCCCATTCGGTTTGTAAGTCGGCGAGTAGCTTTATCTCACGTGTCCTTGCCGTGTCACTGTCTTTGAGTATAGATGGGTAAGGCACGTAGCGCTTTTTTCTACCATCAAACTTTGCTAAGTCATCAATAATTTTTGGCAGCTTTATTTCATTTATTAGCATGATCAACCTCTGCAGTGCTTGTGCCGACATGATTTGAATTAGGATAATGATTGATTGTGATATCTGATAACCCAAGCTGTGCTGCGATCTGTTCAAACACGGACGCTACACGCTTAATATCTGCTTTACTACTTGATGAGAAACGTCCCAATACTTCTTGACGAGCTTTTTCATGACCAATAACTGTGTTAATCAGCGATAAGGAAACGCCAAGATTTTCAAGCTGCGTACGAACAAAGTGGCGTGTCCAATAGGGGTTGGCGTCAATGATGTGTTTGGTCATATGATAAGCATCGCCACGCTTAATGTCTTTAAGAGTAGGGGAGTTAGCACTAGGAGCTCGTTCATACAACAGCTTTAATAGTGTTTCATCATTACCCAAACGGATATTGTCAATGATAGCGCTGATGTCATGATAACCTTGATGCTTTGCCTGATAATTAATCAAATACGCTCTATAGTCTGTTAGATGGCGTATCAGTGTCGGGCATAGCGGAATGAGACGATCACTTTTGACCTTCTTAACAGGCTTGTCATTGATGAGCAGCCAACCCATATCAAGATCAATATCGTACATTCTGCCAAGACCGTTGTTTGGTCGCACGCCGGTTAAAAGGCAAAAGACAAACCATACAAAAATACTGGTTCTGTTAAAGTGCTCCTCATCGTTTGAACTTTGATCGGTCCAGTACTTCATCTCATTTATGATGTCGCAAACTGTTTCAATCTTCAACGCAAACCCTGACCCCACCGTATATTTATGCCAGGCGGAGATATAAGTCAGGTCAAAATTACTATTGCTATTAAATATGTTCAGTGCTGATTTATAGTGAGCCATAAGTGCTTCGCTAGTGT
Source organism: Psychrobacter sp. PSP (assembly GCF_024085615.1). Lineage (NCBI taxonomy): Bacteria > Pseudomonadati > Pseudomonadota > Gammaproteobacteria > Moraxellales > Moraxellaceae > Psychrobacter > Psychrobacter sp. PSP. Next base: position 111,363 of record NZ_JABLTF010000015.1, on the reverse strand, counting down.
GGCTACTATAGTACATCGCAGGAGCATGGGACGCAGGCGTGCGACAGATGATATCGGCGATATGCGCATGGCAATTAGGTGTATAACGAGAGAGCACGACATGTAGTGCGGTCTCTATACGATTGACGGACAGGTACGGCAATCCAAGGCTGCTACGCAAGGCGGCAAGATAAGCCGTAAAATCTTCTTTTGACGGCAACTCGCAAGCAAGTAAATCATCTATAAGCCATGATGGTAGTGGAACTTTGATGGTATCAGAAGTATTTTCATAATCCTTTTCGGGCAATGTTTGGCTTGTCGATCTTTTAGTAATACCTAAACTGTGTTCAATGTAGTATTTTTTACCTTTGATTTTGAAAATATTAGGATGACCGATATAGCCGGGTATTAGTAAGGATTTAACTGGCAACCCAGTAATCATAGATAACAATAAAATACCAGCACAGGTTTTATCAGTCTCTGTTTCTGGTAAGGTGCTTGCATCTTGGTTGAGCGCAGCAAATAACGCTTGGTAGCCGGCAAGGGAGAGTAAGCGCGTGTTAGAGTTAAGCGCGAGATTGCGCTGAGACATATAGTTTTGCTGTAGCGATAAATCTATAGTTTGGAGCGGTATAGAGTATTTGATTAACGGGTTTGGATATTCGCCATAGCTGACATAGGGTGCCTCATGGTGATCAATACGCTCTTCAAAGCTAGTAGTTAGATCTTCATAGGTTTCTGTATTAGGGTCTAAAAATGCAAGATCTATGGCGATAGCACTGTGTTCTATATCGTCACGTGTGCTACCCCATGCATCATTGCTGGACGTAGTATTCCAGTTATGCCTAGTTGCAGTGGTGTCTACAGGATATTTTGATGTGTTATCTGCTAGGTTGATAGCTTTAACTTTAATGTTCTTAGGTAGCTTTTTACGCTTAGGTTTTGGCTTCTGTGGCACGTGCGCGTGTTGATAGGCAGTCGTTATTTTCTCTATTTGGCTCAGTTTATCTTTTGCCACTTTCTTTTCTTCGGCATGAGTAGCTTGCTTATCATTTAACAATTCATATGCACTTTTTTGCTGCTCTAATAGATCAGTGAAAATGGTGAGTATGCTTTCCAAACTCATGGTCATTTGAGGTAAATCAGGTAGTTCACGCCAAATCCATGTTCGTCTAGAAGATCTTGAAAACTGCGCCTGTTTAAATTGCATCAGTATATTTTTGGTGTGTTGTTTTGTACTATGCTGCATCAGTATCACACTGGTGTGCATTGCTATGGCTAGCCAAATTAACCGTTTCTGTAGGTAGTCATGCTGATGTTCATTGATAGAATGTTGCATGAGAATAAGCAATTGCATGATGAGTGGTTTTTTTGCTAATTCTGATCTACTAATAGTCATAGAAAGCCGAGGAACTGGCCTTCTTTGTAATACCTGTAATATTAATCTTAGTAGATTTTGGGGATTATCATCTGGCTGGCTATAGCTATTGTGTACTGCTAAAGTGATCTCAGATATGGCAGTCGATACTGCTTCTGGATATATAAAATTCTGGTCATTATCAATTTTTTTAATGATTTCTGTTAATGCTGGCGTATCAAGCCATTCTAGCTCTTCATGAGCATTCTCAGTCATAAAACACCCTCAGAAGGTCGCTTGTAATAGGTTTGCTCACTTATATTTATAAGCCGACAAAATGTAGTAATAGCAAAAATATTTTTGCCAAATAATTTTTGGTTTATCTCTTGATCCAAGATCTCGTTTAGCTGCGTGTAAATGAGCTTGATATCTATTTCTTTATTGTATTTTGCGATGAGATCAATAAGCTCGTAAAAACTGATGTCGAAATTAAACTGATCTTTTGGGATATATCTCACAGACACTTTTTGTCCGAGTACATTAAAATCAACATCAGGACTTTTGATCAAGTGAAAAAGCTCAAAATTATTGACTAAAAACCATCTTTTGTCTTCTTTGATAAATAATGTGGTTTTAGTCCAAGCAGCGCTATGCTTAAGTTTAAAGGCTTCACTAATGAAGGGTCTGATATGACAGGTATAAAGATTATATAGTTCAAGAACGCCTTCAAATATGAGCACAGGAGTTGTCTGCAGCTTGGCAACTGTTAATGATTTTGATGGATTCATAAACACTCCACTAAGATAATGATCTAATGTGGTCGATATGCTTCATTTATTGACCTCTACTCTTATCTTACTATTACTTGCTATCAATTAGATCCCACCTCGTCAACTAGACGACAATACGTGACGCATCATTTTACTTTTAGAGTTACTTATAGAAGAGCAATGATAATTTGCTCTGAAGCGCTTTAGAAATGAGCTAGAGTTAGCAAGCACGTGGATAGGGTAGACAGAGTGGAATTCTAGGACAACGGCTTACGGATCTTAGATAGAGATTTACCAGTGTGCTGCTTAAATATTAGGATCAAGAGCTTATATGACATGGATGCAGATTGATATCTGATCTTAGGACATAAAAAGAATTTTTTATTATTTCTCACCTCTTAAACCGCCTAACACTACTCACCACCACCCCAAACAGCTCAAGCGAGCCTTTCACCACGATATCTGCATAGTTCTCATTGTGAGCTCGTAAGATAATATGCTCACCGAGTATCAGCTGCTTGGCGGTAAAGCCGTCATCGACTAGTGCAATCACGATATCTTTATTCCTAGCGCTTAATGAGCGATCTACAATCAAGATATCATTGGGGTAGATACCCATATCGATCATGCTATCGCCTTCGACTTCTACCAAGTAGGTTGTCGTTGGACTGTGAATAAGCAGTGTGTTTAGATCAATGCGGTTTTGCACATAGTCCGTCGCTGGGCTTGGAAAGCCTGCTTTGACTCTATCGCTATAAAGCGAGAGCAATACCGTCTCACCTTCATCGGTGAGCCTTCCTATTATCTTAACCGTCATTGAGTCCACCTCTGGTTTAATCTACTTTGGGTATTTGGTTAATATTCGTGGTATAGCAAGGCGATAGCATATCCCGGCTCATTTGCCATGACTGCTTGTCTTTGATGCCTTCGCTTGCGATAAACACAGCAGACTGCTGATTACTGTTTTGACCATATCTTTTATTAAGCTGATCCATAACGGCAATAACCTCTGCGCTCTTTGAGGTACTTTGTTGGTTGGTTTGATTGTCGCTACTATCGTCTGCAAACAAGTCAGGCTGAACCTCATCATGCGGGCAGATATCAAAGAGCATAACGCCTGCTTTAGCGTAGCGAACATCTTTTTTAAATATTTGCGTCAGTATTTGCCGAGCAGCGGCTACCATCACTCTAGTATCAGCGGTTGGGGTTATAAACTGACATTGTCCGGATATAGAGGTATAACTCTCTGTTTGACTAAACGAGCTATTCTTAGCAAAGACGCTTAAGTAATGACAAACACTGTCTTGTTTGCGCAGCTTGCTTGCCGCTTTTGCCGCATGACTACAGACCGCTTGGCTCAGCTCATCAGGGCAAGTAATACGAGAGGAGAAAGAACGAGAAGAGATGATCTGCTTCTTAGCCTCTACCGCCTCAATACCAAGACAGCTTTGACCATTAAGCTCTAAGCAGGTGCGCTCGAGTACCACCCCGAAGTGCTGCCTTATTTTCGCAGGCTCACAGACGGCGAGCTGATAGACCGTATGAATACCCATCTTATTGAGTCTGACCTTGTAACGACGACCCACGCCCCATACCTCACCGACATCGGTGATCTGCATGATACGTCTGATCCATCGAAGATTATCTAGCACGCAGACGCCTTTAGTAGCGGGGTGCTTTTTAGCAGCATAATTGGCAAGCTTTGCCATGGTCTTAGTACTGCCCATACCCACACATACTGGAATGCCGGTGTACTGCTCAACGATGCTTTTGAGCTTACGCCCATAGCTATCAAGATCAGTCATCGCAGTAGGATAATCGGCTAAGTATAAAAAGGCTTCATCTATAGAATAGACTTCAACGGTAGGACACAGTTTCTCGAGGGTGCTCATGACTCTGTGAGACATATCAGCATATAAAGTGTAGTTTGAACTAAAGACGGTAACGTCGTTCTTCTCGCAGAACTCTTTAACCTGAAAGTACGGCACACCCATCTTGATACCGAGCTGTTTTGCCTCACTGGAGCGAGCGACCACGCAGCCATCATTGTTAGACAGTACGACCACTGCCTTACCTCTTAGATCAGGGCGAAAGAGCTTCTCACAGTTGGCATAGAAGCTATTGCAATCAACAAGCGCATACATGGCTGTCTCAGTAGATGGATGGCATAAAGAAAGGCATATCCAATCACGAGTATTTACGTGATTAGAGATGCCTTTGATTGTAGAGACAGCGTGCTTGAAAATTCAAGAGCGAATAAAGGGTAGACGACGATGGTTGTCGTGAGGGTTTAAGGAGACATAGTAGTTTCAATCCACGCACCCGTGATGGGTGCGACGTCGATCACATCCTACCGCATCGCGGCAACCAGGTTTCAATCCACGCACCCGTGATGGGTGCGAAACGCAAAGATGATTAATAAAGGCTTGGCGTTAGTTTCAATCCACGCACCCGTAATGGGTGCGAACAGCTCACCAGTACGGGTCGCGGCGAATATGGCGTTTCAATCCACGCACCCGTGATGGGTGCGAAATTCTTAGATTCATTACCGTTCGTCATTATGATGTTTCAATCCACGCACCCGTGATGGGTGCGAAGATGTTTCCTGCGATAGCGACTGCATGGCTGTGTTTCAATCCACGCACCCGTGATGGGTGCGAATAGGTAGTGAATTAGATTCACCATCTAATGGTGTTTCAATCCACGCACCCGTGATGGGTGCGAATACGTACAACCGTGCAACACGCAGCAATGCAGGGTTTCAATCCACGCACCCGTGATGGGTGCGAACATCCGCTTACCTTTCACAAAATGCGGATTAGTGTTTCAATCCACGCACCCGTGATGGGTGCGAAAGTTTTGGTAGTCCAGACTATCGCTATACTGAGTTTCAATCCACGCACCCGTGATGGGTGCGAACATCCGCTTACCTTTCACAAAATGCGGATTAGTGTTTCAATCCACGCACCCGTGATGGGTGCGAAACCTTTCCAGTAGTCGGGCATTTCTACTTCTGGTTTCAATCCACGCACCCGTGATGGGTGCGAATTGGACGAGCGCTATTACGGCCTACAACTTGCCAGCGTTTCAATCCACGCACCCGTGATGGGTGCGAACATAATCATTAACCAGTAGCGGCGCGGCTCATCGTTTCAATCCACGCACCCGTGATGGGTGCGAACTTAACTGGTACTTCGTAAGTTTTACCACCTGCGTTTCAATCCACGCACCCGTGATGGGTGCGAAGTCTATCAGTGCTGATTGTCTAAAACTTTCGTGTTTCAATCCACGCACCCGTGATGGGTGCGAATAAAGTCTTTAAATGGGTTAAAACGGCGTTCTAATGTTTCAATCCACGCACCCGTGATGGGTGCGAAGCGAAGCCTTCGCCCAAAGATTGGCAGGACCTTATGGACGTTTCAATCCACGCACCCGTGATGGGTGCGAACCCTCAGTAGTTGGTAGCTCAGGCGTACTAGCAGTTTCAATCCACGCACCCGTGATGGGTGCGAAGACCAACGCCAAATTAAACTTAGAAACTGGAGGTTTCAATCCACGCACCCGTGATGGGTGCGAATGAAGGTGGTAGTGTTGCTGTGAGTTTTGGTTTTGTTTCAATCCACGCACCCGTGATGGGTGCGAAGGTCTGTCAGTATCAAATCAACACTACCATCAGGTTTCAATCCACGCACCCGTGATGGGTGCGAAGCTACGGCGCTATGGCAGTAAGTCATATCACCCCTGTTTCAATCCACGCACCCGTGATGGGTGCGAAGTAGTATTGATACCTTAGTTGCAACAACTGATGAGTTTCAATCCACGCACCCGTGATGGGTGCGAAAGTAAGTCTGTAGCGCCTGCTTTGGTAGCGGCTGGTGTTTCAATCCACGCACCCGTGATGGGTGCGAACAGGCAAGCCTAAGCATATCAAGACAGAAGAAGTTTCAATCCACGCACCCGTGATGGGTGCGAAACAGTCAATCATTTAAAGGCGGTTTTGGTGTTTGGTTTCAATCCACGCACCCGTGATGGGTGCGAAAATGGTCACGGACAAAGAAGGAGTGTAGGCCATGTTTCAATCCACGCACCCGTGATGGGTGCGAATCGTACCAAGCTCAAGCTCAACCTCACAAGGCAAAGTTTCAATCCACGCACCCGTGATGGGTGCGAAAATCCATCTGATTGACCAAAAATCAATCAGATGGTTTCAATCCACGCACCCGTGATGGGTGCGAAAAGCCATGCCAAAACAAGCCGGTTGCTGGCAAGTTTCAATCCACGCACCCGTGATGGGTGCGAACGCAGACGTTTGGCCCTATTAACTGGGATACAGGTTTCAATCCACGCACCCGTGATGGGTGCGAACATCGGCGGTCTAGGCGGACTCATGAGCGATAAAGTTTCAATCCACGCACCCGTGATGGGTGCGAAATAGCAACAAGCAAGAGCATCAAGCAGCGCTGGTTTCAATCCACGCACCCGTGATGGGTGCGAAGATGCAACCTCAAAGATTGCGACGCTAGAGCTTGTTTCAATCCACGCACCCGTGATGGGTGCGAAGTCGCCGCCCGGTACTGTTAAATTTACTAATTGCTTGTTTCAATCCACGCACCCGTGATGGGTGCGAAACCGTCCTTAATGGGCGGTTTTTTTGTGCCTGCGTTTCAATCCACGCACCCGTGATGGGTGCGAACTCATGAGGAGCTATGTCAGGCCAAAGAACCAGAGGTTTCAATCCACGCACCCGTGATGGGTGCGAATGAGTACGACGAAACATTGATTGAGCAAGCAAAAGTTTCAATCCACGCACCCGTGATGGGTGCGAATTAAACGGTCAAGATCGGTGGATAAGATACTACGTTTCAATCCACGCACCCGTGATGGGTGCGAATGGTTTCTTTGCGCTTGGCCAAACCCCGACCGTGTTTCAATCCACGCACCCGTGATGGGTGCGAAGGTATGCGTGACATTATCATGCCGTCAATCACTGTTTCAATCCACGCACCCGTGATGGGTGCGAAATAGGTATCTCGAAACAGAGTCGGAGAGCATTGTTTCAATCCACGCACCCGTGATGGGTGCGAAATTAAAAAGACTCGACTTGGTGAGCCGGACAAGTTTCAATCCACGCACCCGTGATGGGTGCGAAAAAGTTCCGTTTACCCATACTGAGTATTTTGAAGTTTCAATCCACGCACCCGTGATGGGTGCGAAGCTACAAAATCATTCCAATTTTCTTGTTCAATGTTTCAATCCACGCACCCGTGATGGGTGCGAATGGCACAGCTACGGGCGAAGAGCACGCTGTCTCAGTTTCAATCCACGCACCCGTGATGGGTGCGAAACGGCGAAACAGGGACGGCGAAGCTGCTATTTGTTTCAATCCACGCACCCGTGATGGGTGCGAACTTATATGATGGGCTTTGACATTGAAGGCGCATTGTTTCAATCCACGCACCCGTGATGGGTGCGAAGACAAAGTAATGTTTGATTTTTCAACCGTCTGGTTTCAATCCACGCACCCGTGATGGGTGCGAAATACAGATTCCAGACGTAAGGACATGTTAGCGGTTTCAATCCACGCACCCGTGATGGGTGCGAATTATCTTTAGCTGATGCTCGCAAGAAACGTGCTGTTTCAATCCACGCACCCGTGATGGGTGCGAAAAGGTAGCTTTGCCACGCTCAACGATTTACGAGTTTCAATCCACGCACCCGTGATGGGTGCGAAGGTTGATGCTAAAAGAGGCTGAGCGCATGATTGTTTCAATCCACGCACCCGTGATGGGTGCGAAAAGTAATCAAACGATAGACCTTAACGCTAACGTGTTTCAATCCACGCACCCGTGATGGGTGCGAATGCTTGATTAAGTGTATTCAGTGGTCGGACTCGTTTCAATCCACGCACCCGTGATGGGTGCGAAATACTCGCTAAAACTGTCTTCGCGGATTGAGTGTTTCAATCCACGCACCCGTGATGGGTGCGAATAAACACTGGATTACCTGCGCCGTCGTCACCAATAGTTTCAATCCACGCACCCGTGATGGGTGCGAACGTAGTGGTATCACTGTCTATCAATCAGACAACCGTTTCAATCCACGCACCCGTGATGGGTGCGAACCTTGAGCTGGCAATTGAACTTCAATGTAGTAGGTTTCAATCCACGCACCCGTGATGGGTGCGAACCACCAATGGCGCACTAAATAGACCTGCCAATAGCGTTTCAATCCACGCACCCGTGATGGGTGCGAATAGGCGCCACGCTGCTTTGCGGCGACTCGTACTGTTTCAATCCACGCACCCGTGATGGGTGCGAAAGCTGATTAGGCGCTTTTGCCATCGGTACGATTTGTTTCAATCCACGCACCCGTGATGGGTGCGAAAGAAGATGACGAGCCTGAACCTGCTAACGAGCAGGTTTCAATCCACGCACCCGTGATGGGTGCGAAGTTGGTCGGCAGTCGTCACGATGCGGTCAAAAGTTTCAATCCACGCACCCGTGATGGGTGCGAAATATCTAGTGATACAGATGCTAAAGGGTCGTGGTTTCAATCCACGCACCCGTGATGGGTGCGAAGAGTAGGTATCTGTCAGTCTTGCTTGGATGGTTGTTTCAATCCACGCACCCGTGATGGGTGCGAAAAGCCTAAAATATTAACTATAAAAGCCCTATCAGTTTCAATCCACGCACCCGTGATGGGTGCGAAAACTAGCGGCTTTCGGTGACTTTGCGCGGTCTGTTTCAATCCACGCACCCGTGATGGGTGCGAAGAGCTTCACGCTCATAAATCAAACGATACTTATGTTTCAATCCACGCACCCGTGATGGGTGCGAAGACGAAAACTCTTGTGATGCGTTTCGCGGAACTGTTTCAATCCACGCACCCGTGATGGGTGCGAAAAAGTATCGGTACACAAACAAAGAGATTGTCGAGTTTCAATCCACGCACCCGTGATGGGTGCGAAAACTAAGGATTTGGCTAGCAATAATTTAAAAAGAGTTTCAATCCACGCACCCGTGATGGGTGCGAATATTTATTGATGAGGATTGAGACTATGAATAAGTTTCAATCCACGCACCCGTGATGGGTGCGAACAAAATTGACACAGCTTACAAAAAAGGAGACAGCGTTTCAATCCACGCACCCGTGATGGGTGCGAAGACACTGTATAAATGCGCATGGGCGCAGGTAGTGTTTCAATCCACGCACCCGTGATGGGTGCGAAGATAGTGATGTTTAGGTCGCTATCAACCGTCAGTTTCAATCCACGCACCCGTGATGGGTGCGAAGGTTTACTTTTTTTCTCTATAGTTTTCTTTAAAGTTTCAATCCACGCACCCGTGATGGGTGCGAACGCATTAGACGCGATGGTGATCGCACGACAAAGTTTCAATCCACGCACCCGTGATGGGTGCGAAATCATCGTGTAAGTAAATCTTCATATACCCATCGTTTCAATCCACGCACCCGTGATGGGTGCGAAAACTGCCATTGCACCTGTTGTTCCGCTACCCATGTTTCAATCCACGCACCCGTGATGGGTGCGAAACCTTGGTATGACTCAATATTGTTAGCGGGATTGTTTCAATCCACGCACCCGTGATGGGTGCGAAAGCGGCCTTTACATCTTCCCATCGTTCAATAGGGTTTCAATCCACGCACCCGTGATGGGTGCGAAGGACAAATCGTGCGCTTTCATCTTTGCTTTGTTGTTTCAATCCACGCACCCGTGATGGGTGCGAAAAGCCGCAGCAGAAAAGCCGTTTACTTTAGCGGTTTCAATCCACGCACCCGTGATGGGTGCGAAAAGATTGCAGGCATTATGACCAAATCAGGCGCGGTTTCAATCCACGCACCCGTGATGGGTGCGAACTGTTTTAATAACCTATGGATTTTGCTTGCTGTGTTTCAATCCACGCACCCGTGATGGGTGCGAAAGTTACTGGCTGTCTCTGTGCGTCCTAGTGCGAGTTTCAATCCACGCACCCGTGATGGGTGCGAAACTAGCACCAGTAAACACCAAAGCATACGGTGAGTTTCAATCCACGCACCCGTGATGGGTGCGAAAAGCTAGAGCTGATGTTGGACTACCTGCTGTTGTTTCAATCCACGCACCCGTGATGGGTGCGAATAATATAAGAAGCCGACTGGCCATTGGTGCAGATGGTTTCAATCCACGCACCCGTGATGGGTGCGAACACTACCTGATGCGCCTAAACTTATCGCATCAGAGTTTCAATCCACGCACCCGTGATGGGTGCGAATTTAGTAAAAAAGCATTAGCTGAGGCATGGGTAAAGTTTCAATCCACGCACCCGTGATGGGTGCGAAGCCGTATCTTGCCGCACCGGCTGCGAGCTTTTGTTTCAATCCACGCACCCGTGATGGGTGCGAAATCTGGACGATTCGGGTTCTTGTACAGAATAAAAGTTTCAATCCACGCACCCGTGATGGGTGCGAATGTCGTTAATTCGCTCATCGTCTTATTCCTTATGTTTCAATCCACGCACCCGTGATGGGTGCGAAGGTTATTATAGCACTAACCATCTAAGTAAGGCGTTTCAATCCACGCACCCGTGATGGGTGCGAAACGCACCAAGCATTGCCCAAATAGTGATAAAAAGTTTCAATCCACGCACCCGTGATGGGTGCGAAGCGCATTGCATGAGTATGTGATTACCGAGCCAAGTTTCAATCCACGCACCCGTGATGGGTGCGAAGCACTCTTTGCAATTACCTGATTTGCCGTCCTTGCGTTTCAATCCACGCACCCGTGATGGGTGCGAATTTGCTAGGGCGATTGCTATATCCAAACTTGACGTTTCAATCCACGCACCCGTGATGGGTGCGAACAGCACCTGACCATCTTCAATAGTTGGTGACATAGTTTCAATCCACGCACCCGTGATGGGTGCGAACGGTGATGATGGTGTTTGCCGACAATATGGTTGAGTTTCAATCCACGCACCCGTGATGGGTGCGAATTGACAAAAGCCGCACATAGACCGCCCGCTGTTGTTTCAATCCACGCACCCGTGATGGGTGCGAAGTCAGGTATTGCAGGACGTTTACGACGGTAAAGAGTTTCAATCCACGCACCCGTGATGGGTGCGAACACAGTGGGACGGTGACATTGGCAGACAATTCGTTTCAATCCACGCACCCGTGATGGGTGCGAAAAAGTTGTCTAGTTTTGTGATTTTCATTCAAAGTTTCAATCCACGCACCCGTGATGGGTGCGAATCCTTGTAAGCTCCTATGCTTGCTTAGTTGTTGTTTCAATCCACGCACCCGTGATGGGTGCGAAGAGGCGTATTAAATAGTTTGCTTCTTTCGCTGGTTTCAATCCACGCACCCGTGATGGGTGCGAATAGATGGTTTTGCAATGCTACGAGTAAGAGACATGTTTCAATCCACGCACCCGTGATGGGTGCGAAATGCGTCAAGGCTAGATGATGATGCAACGAAAGTTTCAATCCACGCACCCGTGATGGGTGCGAAAACTACGCGCCCGTTCTCGTCAACCTCAACCGTGTTTCAATCCACGCACCCGTGATGGGTGCGAAAGAAGCTATTGAAAAAGCACAGCAAAAACGATCAGTTTCAATCCACGCACCCGTGATGGGTGCGAACATCTGCTCATCAGTCATACCCCTAGTCACTGGTTTCAATCCACGCACCCGTGATGGGTGCGAACTATGCACTTGGCAAAAACTCACCAGCGCAGTTAGTTTCAATCCACGCACCCGTGATGGGTGCGAAATGTTTGAAGGCTTAAGTCAGGCAGACAGGACGGTTTCAATCCACGCACCCGTGATGGGTGCGAACATCTGCTCATCAGTCATACCCCTAGTCACTGGTTTCAATCCACGCACCCGTGATGGGTGCGAACACTTGGCTTTACTCGTTTGTCATTGACCCACTGTTTCAATCCACGCACCCGTGATGGGTGCGAACCTGGTCATGTTGGGGTTCTAACTCAGGTATCACGTTTCAATCCACGCACCCGTGATGGGTGCGAATGCTGCAATGCCGCGATGGGCGCGCTGAGCTGCTGTTTCAATCCACGCACCCGTGATGGGTGCGAAATCAGACAGCCGTTGACCGAGCTAGAACAACGAGAGTTTCAATCCACGCACCCGTGATGGGTGCGAAGGTGGTGAGATTGACATCACGACCGCTGACATGCTGTTTCAATCCACGCACCCGTGATGGGTGCGAATGCCTTTTAAACCGTCCTAACCGATGAATGTACCGTTTCAATCCACGCACCCGTGATGGGTGCGAAAGACGTGTTTGCTGTGCTTGATGATGAGTGGGTGTTTCAATCCACGCACCCGTGATGGGTGCGAAATGGTGCTGGCTCGAGTTTTTTAGGCATGGCGCGTTTCAATCCACGCACCCGTGATGGGTGCGAATTGCCTCTACGCCGTTATCGAGCAAAGAGGGCGGTTTCAATCCACGCACCCGTGATGGGTGCGAACAAAGCACATTCAGCCAGCCACGTCTGTTTCGGTTTCAATCCACGCACCCGTGATGGGTGCGAAATGCTTCGCGGTACTCCTCGCTCGCAGCTCTTAGTTTCAATCCACGCACCCGTGATGGGTGCGAATCCGCGCTTGTGGCCGTCCGTGTCGAATATGTGTTTCAATCCACGCACCCGTGATGGGTGCGAATTGCGCTTCTAGGTCAGCCCATCTGCGATTGATGCGTTTCAATCCACGCACCCGTGATGGGTGCGAATATTGGCAAGGTTGGAGTATTAGCGCCATTGCGGTTTCAATCCACGCACCCGTGATGGGTGCGAATGTCTAGCGCGGTATAGATCTCTTGTTGCTGTTGTTTCAATCCACGCACCCGTGATGGGTGCGAAAATATCACAAGTCCTGCGCTGTCACGGCTCAATGTTTCAATCCACGCACCCGTGATGGGTGCGAAGCCTGATGCGACCTTCCGAAACTCAATAAACTTATGTTTCAATCCACGCACCCGTGATGGGTGCGAAGACATGATTGATAAAGGCACATTTACTATCGATGTTTCAATCCACGCACCCGTGATGGGTGCGAAGATTCCAAAAAGTTAAAACTGGCCGTCAAAGTGTTTCAATCCACGCACCCGTGATGGGTGCGAAGTAAACAAGAAAGATAACCCAGTTTATTTTTATCGTTTCAATCCACGCACCCGTGATGGGTGCGAAAGCGATACTGGTTGCGCCTTTGTGTCCACCAGGTTTCAATCCACGCACCCGTGATGGGTGCGAAAGTGTGGCTAATCTAGCCGATAACCACGGCATGTTTCAATCCACGCACCCGTGATGGGTGCGAACTTCACCCCAAGCGTTCTCAAGGCCTGTACTCGTTTCAATCCACGCACCCGTGATGGGTGCGAACATCGCCAGTAGCTAGCCAGACAGGGTTAACTTGTTTCAATCCACGCACCCGTGATGGGTGCGAAGATCCAGCTCAAGTGGTATTGTTGAGTTTGACAAGTTTCAATCCACGCACCCGTGATGGGTGCGAAGATTGAAACTCGCATAGTTGTCGGCTTCGATGACGTTTCAATCCACGCACCCGTGATGGGTGCGAAAACTATCACTCATGGTGTGCGCGAGGTGATAGGGTTTCAATCCACGCACCCGTGATGGGTGCGAAGGTCTTGTGAGTTTGAAAACATCAAAGGTTACAGTTTCAATCCACGCACCCGTGATGGGTGCGAAATTCATTTTGTTTAGTTGATATTAAACAAAATGGTTTCAATCCACGCACCCGTGATGGGTGCGAACACTAGCACGATTAGCACCAGTACGATGTGAATGTTTCAATCCACGCACCCGTGATGGGTGCGAACTGGCACAGCATATCGCAGACGCAAGACAATCAGTTTCAATCCACGCACCCGTGATGGGTGCGAATAATTCTTTGATCAACGACGCGCCTAAAAAGGAGTTTCAATCCACGCACCCGTGATGGGTGCGAAAGCAGATACCAGTTTCGGATTGTTGTAAGCGTCTTGTTTCAATCCACGCACCCGTGATGGGTGCGAAGGTTGGGATTATCGCGGTGGTGGTGTTATCCAGTTTCAATCCACGCACCCGTGATGGGTGCGAATTTCAGAGCCGCTGGCCTATCATCTTCATGATGTTTCAATCCACGCACCCGTGATGGGTGCGAACATGGGGCATAGAGCAGCTGACCGCTTGAGACAGTTTCAATCCACGCACCCGTGATGGGTGCGAAGACTCCGTAGTAGAGTGTTGCCTCATTCAGTCTGTTTCAATCCACGCACCCGTGATGGGTGCGAATCGCCCATATATCTACAATTTCGTTAAGCGCATCGTTTCAATCCACGCACCCGTGATGGGTGCGAATGTGTTGGATCAAACGCCCTACCGTACCCACTAGTTTCAATCCACGCACCCGTGATGGGTGCGAAAAAAAAAAGCCCTACACTAACGTGTGGGGCTTGTTTCAATCCACGCACCCGTGATGGGTGCGAATTAAGCGCATCGAAAGTCATCTTGCTCATAAGGTTTCAATCCACGCACCCGTGATGGGTGCGAAGCTTTAGGGCGACCGCTAGAACATTGATTGTTGAGTTTCAATCCACGCACCCGTGATGGGTGCGAAAGCCAGCCTTGCCAGCCTACTACATGGCTGTCGTTTCAATCCACGCACCCGTGATGGGTGCGAATATCTATCCACTCAGGATCACAACAGCTCTATGTTTCAATCCACGCACCCGTGATGGGTGCGAAGTTTTGTGATTATTTTGATGATGCGATTGTTGAAGTTTCAATCCACGCACCCGTGATGGGTGCGAAGATTTTGTTTTTAAAAAGTCGTTTCCAGCTAACGTTTCAATCCACGCACCCGTGATGGGTGCGAATTTTTTATCTGGTGTAGATTTAACGTATGCTGGTTTCAATCCACGCACCCGTGATGGGTGCGAAAATTAAAGTTATCCAAGCGCGGCATCAATCTAATGTTTCAATCCACGCACCCGTGATGGGTGCGAATTCTGTGTCGCTACCTCGGTCAGCCACTTATGGTGTTTCAATCCACGCACCCGTGATGGGTGCGAACTTGGTATCCGCGAGCAGTGGTTTTACCCTTATGTTTCAATCCACGCACCCGTGATGGGTGCGAAGGTTGAGCGGTTTTTACTGCCACCTATTACCACCGGTTTCAATCCACGCACCCGTGATGGGTGCGAACATCTGATCGTCAGTCATTCCCCTAGTCACTGGTTTCAATCCACGCACCCGTGATGGGTGCGAAGCGACTGTCATGCCAAGATGCCCAGCTAGCTTGTTTCAATCCACGCACCCGTGATGGGTGCGAAGGTGATGATATGGTTGTGACTCTAACACCCAAAGTTTCAATCCACGCACCCGTGATGGGTGCGAACGGTAGAGAGCTACCATAACTTAAGAGAGAGTGTTTCAATCCACGCACCCGTGATGGGTGCGAAAGCCCCTAGTTTAAGTCGCTAATAAGGTTAAGGAAAAACCTTGGAATATGCGAACGTCTAAACCATGAGCGAATTTGGCAAACATCTTGCTTACCAAGTTTTTAATGTGAGAAAATAAAGATAGTGAAATCAAGTTGTTAAATAGCATTGCGATCCCTTTGCGAGTCTCCTAGAGATTTTATGTACACTATAGGTTCGCATCGACCTTATGACAGTCAAATAGTAGGTTTAAAAGTGATTATTTATAATGATAGCGGCTAAAACAGCAATACATCGTTTAAGTCTAGCACAGGTTTTGCTCCTACGTGCTCTACTTTACTTTGCCAGTTTTTACCAAGATAGTAATAGCGCAAACTATCAACGCTATGATCGATAATATCTTCAAGCTTGGCTCTAAGCATTGCCCACTCAGCTGGATTGACCTCAATTTCAAATACTGAGTATTGTACCCGTTGCCCATAGTTCAAACAATGCTTAGCAATGTGGCGCAGACGTTTGGCACTCGATGCACCCTCTGAGCTGATATCGTAAGTGACCAATACCATCATAATAACCTTCCTTGTTTATTTATTCTTTATGCAGCAATTTATTTCCATAAAAAAGGAATATAAGCATCAATATCGCCCCTAATATGACGCGCCATAATTGTCGCCTGCAAATGCGGTAGTAAACCAAAGGGTACGGTTTCCTCAAACCATTCATGATAAATGGTTTGCTGCTTACGGTCATGCCATGCCTTAAAAAAGGTTTGCCTAGCCTCATCCTTAAGCCAAACTGCGCCATTCGCTTCAGTCTTAAAGTCTGATTTACCCAGCTGCTTTTTATTAATAAGTGATAATACAAAGCGATCGACGATAGGACGAAACTCTTCAACTAAATCTAATGCAAGTGAAGGGCGCCCAGGGCGTAGTTGATGGAATACCCCGCAAGACGGATCAAGTCCTACGGTCTCAAGTGCACTACGGCAGTCATGAGTCATTAAGGTATAAGTAAAAGAAAGTAGGGCGTTGACGGCGTCGGTCGGCGGATTGCGAGTGCGTTTAGCAAAGCTAAAATCAGGGTTGCGAATAAATTGTGGAAACACACTAAAGTAAACGCTCGCCATCTCACCCTCACGACCTAACAGGTCAGGCAAGTTTTGCGTAGTCAATATTTTATTGAGACCGCGCTCTAAGCGCTGCTGCGCTGAGTCCAAGCTTTTAATTGTAGACTCATCTAGCTGGCTTTTATAATCGCGCAGATAGCGGCGAATGACTTGGCGTTGATTATGGACTTTACCTAAGATAATACTATGACAGATTGGCTGTACGCGCTTAGGGTCGTCACTGATGCGATATTGCTCACGGCGAAGGAGTACATTGCCACTGACCGCACCTTCGATACGCGCTTGGAACTTACCATATTGATTCAGATGAGTGATGGTAATGGCGTTTTCGGTACAGTGCGCCATCAGTGCAGGTGATATCGACACTTGCCCAAAGCAGACAATCGCATCGAGCTTATGAATAGGGACGCGACCTTTGACCTCATAGTCGATATTCATAACGACGTTTTCGCCCTGTTTATTGAGCCATGCGCCTTGGGTTTGCACGAATAAGGTATTTTTTAATGAGCGCATAGGGTTTCCTAATCATTATTTTCTAGCGTTCAGCTGTGTATTTTTGAATATAGCTCTTTATTGTGCTAGGTTAAATGGACTACTTCTCAACTATTATCAAGGAATAAAACATGAGTTACTCCAATAACGAAGCTGATATGCAAAATCCTAACAAAGGGTCTGACGGTACTAACAAAGCCTATGACCAGAATCAAGGTAATAAAGGCAAGCAGTTAAATCCACAACAGCCGAAGAATGATGCGCAGCCGCAACAAAAGGATTAATAGCTTCACTGCTTTATGCAAATACATTAATAAATTAGTGATCCGTTTCTTCTAAACTGGTCACTATTTTTTTGTTTAACCAAGCCTTGGCATTTTTATTAAAAACCTTAGGATGGCAGATGTCTTTGAGTGAACAATTTCGGCATTTACTGGTACTATAACTTGGCTTTGGCGTCTGCTTAGATTCAATAATATGCCGACACTCGTTAATCGCATCTAAGGTAATTTGCCGCAGCTCCTCATCAAAACCTACCGTATGACGGCGACGGGTTTTACCATAAAACAGCGCGCCCTCACTGACGGTGCAATCATGCATATCTTCTAAGCATAGTGCTTGCGCGCACAATTGCACTTCATCCGCACGATGTGATTTGGGCTTACCGCGTTTGTATTCGATAGGAAACGGAATTTGTGCGCCTGTATCATCGGTGTGATATTCGACCACATCAGCAACCCCCTCTAATCCAAGTGCGCGATGGCCAAGCGGTAGCGTGCGCACGGTCTTTATATTGCCACGCGTATCGTGTCCGCCACTGTTGACCTTTTCGTGCATGACTTGCCCTTCGGCAGTAAAGACATTCTCCGCCCACGCGCACTCAAGCTCAATCAGCGCAAACTGACGCGGACAGAATAAGTAATGCTGCAAGCGGGATAGGTAGAGGGTTTGCATTTGTGTCCGCCTTTTTAATTAAAAAGGTGAGCAAGCGCTTATCGTTTACGCCTGCTCAATATCTATGACGATACGAAAAGTTAAAGGTTAAAACCCTTCAATAATATTAGGCTCTAATTCTGCTAAAGCTGACTTTAACGCGTCTTCATCAAATGCGCCGTGATTATCAAGCAATTCCTTTAAACTGCGATGCACCTTAGCAGATGAGTGTTGCCCTGATTTGCTGCTATGTTCCCACCAAATGACCTTTTTGACCTGCATGCTGCCTTCAGGACGAGCAGAGGAAGCGTCACCTTCGAACAGCTTAGGGAGTATCTCTTTGATCTTGTCGGCATCAGCATCACTAAAACCTGTACGTTCCGCCAGTTGCGGCGTAATCGCACCATAAGTCACATAGATGCCTTTATCCACGCGGTGCTTCATACCCATCGTATCGCTGCCTTTTTTCGTACCATCGCCTTCACCACTGACGCTTTTGGTGATTTGGGTACTGGTGATATCAACAGGCTGTAAGCTAAAGGCAGATTGAATACTGACAGGACCACGGATAGGGATAGAGACACCATCAGCATTTTTAGCATCTGCTTTAAAGGCAAACACTTGACCAAAGGCACGTACATCGAACCATTTTTCACAAGCTTTTTGCGCTGTTTCATCACGTTTGGCTTCAATGTTTTCTTTTTTGTTGGCTTCAAAAGCATTTTTGCCTAAACCAACGTCTTCGTCATAAGCACGATTTTTTAAGCTGGTCATGCCATCAGTTTTTTTTTCATCCGACTGTACAAAAATAGTTTCACCCGCCTCTTGTAGTCGGTCACGGATTTTGCGTTTTAGACACACATCAGTAATCTCGCCATTCCCTGCAAAGTCAGTACGAGGACGGTTACCGTTTAGGGGGTCGCCGTTTGGATTGGCATTATTCACTGCGATAATGATGGCAAAGTCAATTTTATGGTTTAAGGTATTTTCGTTGGCGCTCATGAGGTTTCCTCTTATTTATCATTGAAAATAGGTTGTCGCTAGGTGTTGACTGGATTATGCAGCATCGCTATCATTTTCTACTTCGGCTTTCGCGTGCTCTTTGTCTAATTTAAATTGCATTTTTTGGCTGTGATACCCTAATAAAAATTCTCCCGATAATGCCGAATCATCGGTAAAACGGTCGCTGGTAAACGCACTCATGATTTCATCAATCAGCTGCTGTTTTTTAGCCAAGTAGCCACCGCGATTGGACTTTAGGCGGTTTTCATAAGGCTTTAGTGCCAGCTCAATGTTGCGCCATGTGGTAAAAGGTCGATTGGCGAACTGTTGCATATAGCGCTGGGCGGTGGTGTTGCGCTTTTCTCCAGCGACATATAGCGCGAGGCTTTCAATATCTTCAGCAACTGCCAATAAACGTCCATACAAATAGTCTCGGCTGGTAAGCTCAGGTTGTAGTGCCACGGTATAGCTCCTTTTTTTATCGTCTGATTGTCTTAAATAATAGCCACGGTATAAGGCGCACGCCGTACTTAGCGCTTGTTCCCATTCCCAGTGCTCAAGTGCCAGCGGGTTACAAGCGCGTTTGATGCACAGCTCGACCAGCTGTCTAGGAAAGCGGCGTGCTTCTCCCTCAACGATACAGGGCAATACTTGAGCGACCACTTGTTTTTTTAGCGCATCGGACAGACGTGCACCATAGGCAACCTGCGCAATCTGTTTTGGGGTAGGCGATTGAATACCCAGTCGTTGCTGATTGCTGTCATCATCTCTATAAGTGTGATACCACGCAAACTGCGTATACCATGCTTGTAAGGCGTCTATATATTCACTGGGCATACTTTCATGGTAGTACGTCACTGCCATACGTCCAGGAGTTGCAGCTTCTAAGGTGATAATAGAGATTTGGTCATGCGCTTCAAGCTTTTGGCGATAGCCCTGTAAAGTATTGCGTAAATGTGTGGCAAAACGATAACCCAAGTCGTTAAGATGCTGAAACGTAGGTTCTGTACCTGATGCTTCGTCATCGTCATATTCTTCAAAGTCATCATCGTCATTGTCAGATGTCTTAGATGCGTCTAGTACGTCCAGCGGTGCGGCGACGCTGGTTGGTTGCGGCACTTCAATACCTGATATTGACCATGCAACGATGGCTTGTCCCGCTTCTTCGCGTCCTTGTCGTGACAGCAGCCATGATAGCGCGGCGTGCGCCTTTTCGGTAACCACGGCGCTAATACCTGCTGCCTGCATACCTGTTGCATCGGTAAAGCGACCACGAAACGTGTAGCCTGTCGCATCATTAGCAGAGATGAGTTTGGCATTGGTCGCGCTGCGTAAGATGCGGTTGGGGTGCTTGCTGGCGAGCGGACTGGTGCCGCCAGTGATGTAACAAAAGCCATCGATACTGTCTAAAGTGGCGTAGAACTGCTGCCATGCGGCAAACAAGCTGTCATCACGCCATGTCTCGGTGACGTGCTGAGTAGGGGTGTCTAAACTACTGGCAATGACATTCCACGCGATAAAGGCTGCCCCTTGATCGAAGACGCCTTTGTTTTTATTGAGTGCTGATAAAAGGCTATCGGGATAATCGCTGGCTTGTTCAGGGTAGGCAAGCTTGCTTTTGTCATTAGGGTCAATAATCAAAACATGAGCGTCGATTAAATCTTTGACCAGCGTGCCTTTTTTGACGTAAGTTAAGACGGCTTGTGCTTTGGGGTGAACGCATTGTGATTCGCACCAACTAGTTAATAACTCTATGTAGGGTTGGTAAAAGTCTCGTTTGGGGTTAACAGCATACCCTTCAAAATAATCACCAGCTAAATACTGGACTTTATCAGATAAGGGGTGAGGTGGAGGTATTTGTCCTGCACGTGTGGCAGAATCATTGGTCGCAGGAATGGCAAGGTATTTTGATTTGACTTTGCCATTGTCATCGCGGCACACCTCAGCGCGGACAAAATCGCCTCTGTCATTAATGGTGATGACAATTTGCACGTTTTGATTGACATGATAATAAGGCATCAGCTTCTGGTCTTGCGCTTGGATGTCGGCGTTTTGACTGGCAGCTTCATAGGTTTGGTAAAGTCGTTGTAACCAGCTCATAAAGAGGCCTCCGTCTGACTTACTGACTGCATGTTATTATCAAGCGCAAAGTCTTTGGCGCTCATAGTGCGAACAAAGCGGTTTGGCATTCCGTTTTGGGCATCTAGCGTTAAGTTGTCTGTAGGCTTTGGAAAATCAACAATGCCAAAGCGCATAATGGCTTGCCAAAATCTGCTATGCAGTGCGTCCAAGCCTGTCTCGTCAGGGTAGGCGAAACTATGAAACATCAAGCCATAACCCAGCTCATCAACGTCATCATAAGCCCCTGTGCCGCTACCAAACTCGCAAGGCTCGACATAGCCTTGACACTCGCGTGTACCTAAAAATATATCTTGGCGTCCGCCTTTATCCAGCATACGCTGGGCAATACTGTAATGTTTGCCATCGATGCGGTCAGCGGCCAACTCGGGGCGGTGCATGTTCCATTCAAAGTGCGCTTGCACTTGATAGGCGACATCATGCAAATAAGTGTAATACGCTAAATCGTTGCCGCTTTCATTAAACTTAATCGGCTTGACGCCTTTGGTCTGTGTACGGATAGGATTGATAACGCGCACTCTGTCGATATACCAGATGATGGAAGGTTTCCAGTAAATAGATTTACAAACCCCCTTTAACGCCTCATAAGTTGGCAGATGATAGCTGGTTTTTTCGCCACCAATACGGGTGATGGGGTCGGTAAACAGGGCATGACGCCCTGTAAGTAAAAATTCAATTTGGTTTTTCACAGTTTCTCCTTTTACTTTGTATTTTGATAGGGCGCAATGTCTGTCTGTCCTAAAACGCTAATAAATCCAATTCACTCGTTCCTTCAATATTAAGTCCCATCTGCGCGTCATAAAATGTCTCAGATAAGATAAAAATACCTGTGTCTCTGACAGTATGTAACGCGCCTGCGGTAAATAGAGCGTTAAAAGTATGCGCAAAGACATTGATACTGTATTGCTGCGCGTCTCGCACCAGCTGATAAAAGTGGCTGTCACTCACGCTTGTATTACAAAGGGCACTAATCAGGTGCCGTCCTTCCTCAAGGTACGGCACAATAATGGCTTTGGTTGGTGCGTCAATGGCTTTAAAGGTGCGCCCTGCGTCCATAAAGGACTGCCAAAGCTGCGGAAACTGCTCAGCTTGATGCCGCTGTATATTGTTGTTATTAGTCAATGGATTGGTGCTGTTACTGCTCAGCCAGCTATATAAGGTTTCTGTACCTGTAGACTTACCCTTGCTGTCCTTAATGGGGTATGCCATTTCTTTTATACCGTGCTCGGTCTGATAGTAATGATGGAAAAACTGCTGCATAATGTCGGGGTGCAGCAAATGTACATCGCCATATGTGCTATGCGCCCATTGGGACAGAATATTGCTCATGATGGCCTTTCCTTGAGCGATGGTAGGCAGTTTATTCAGGTTTTCGCTCTCTGGACGTACGATAAATACTTGCCCTTTAACAGGCTTGTCTTGGTCGTCACGCATCTCGCCATGACGGTTACAGCGTCCCGCCGCCTGTGCGATACTGTCAAGCCCTGCCAAAAAGCGCACGACGGAACGAAACGATACATCCACGCCAGCTTCAATAAGCTGAGTTGAGATTACCAAAGTTGGTAAGCCTTGTTTTAAACGGTTTCTAATTTGGTTTAATAGGTCTTTACGATGGCGAGCGCATTGGGATGTACTCAAATGATATAGCTCGTTTTCAGGCACGGTGTCTGATAGTTTTTGATAAAGCTGACTGGCCCACGTCTTGGTATTCACGATGACCAAAGTGCTGCTAAATTGAGCAAAGTTATCTCTAACATAATTTGTCAAACCATCTAAATCTTGAGGGTTTTTAGTATGGTCATGAGTATCGACGCGCTGCAAAGTATCGAATAGGGTATGTAGCTGAGCGCGCTCGCCAATGATTTCGGTAGCAGAGTTCAAGCTGCCATTATGTGCTATCGGTAAGTTGTCCAGTACGGGCTGGGTGGCGGTGCACAGCACAGCGCTTGAGTTGGCGTGAGTGGTCAAAAAATTGAGCGCGCTACAAAATAGGTAGTAGCAATTCATTGGTAAAGTCTGTATCTCATCAAAAATGAGCACCGCACGACTTAACTGATGCAAACGTCTAACGCCTTTAGTGCCGCCGCCAAAGCAGCTTTCTAAAAACTGTACCATGGTGGTAAACACAATGGGTGCGTTCCAATTATCCATAATCAGTTTGCTTTGCCACGTCTGTACGTCAGGCTCTAGGTTTGAATGTTGTTCTAACACCCATTGACCATCAAAGATGCCGTCAGGGCTTTCTTCTTCCAAAATCTTACGCACCTCAGCAGCATTCTGCTCAATGATGCTGGTAAAAGGAATAATGTAAATGATGCGGTCAAGGTTATGCCTTTTGGCATGTTGCACAGCAAAGCGCAGGCTGGCGAGTGTCTTGCCGCCCCCTGTCGGTACGGTTAGGGTAAAAATACCTTGGTCAGACTGTGCAGCGTGTAGGCAAGTTTGGGCGATATGGTTGCGCTGTTCATTGATTGGGTTTGGCGGGCTATGCGCTGCTTTATCAGCGAAGCCTTGATAGAGGGTTTCGATTTTATCTATCGCGATTTGCCAGTCTGGTCGCGTGTCATCTAAAAGATGGGCTTGGTTTGGGTGTTCGAAAGCGATGCTGTTGCTACGGTCAGCATCAATCAGACAGCTAAACAGCAAGCGAGTCAAAAACCCCAAATAAAAGTCTTTTTGCTTGTCCGTAGCGCGGCTATCTACCATGATTTTTTTGACAATGCCTTGAAACTCTTTAAGCGTGTCTTTTTTAAAGCTGTCACCCAATTGCGCAAACAGCTGCTCTTGTTGGGCACGCTCTAGTGCTTGGGTATAATGCGTGTCTTTTTCAGGTTTGTTTTTGCGGTTGAGTAAATATGGCTGGGCATTTTGTCCGACGACATTAACAAGCCCACTATGATGTGATGCCACACAGATAAATAGCATATCCGCAAGCAGCTGTCCTTCATAGCGGCAGATTTTTTGTTGTGTATGTGCTTTTAGATAACTTGAGCCTAATTTTTCAAACTGCTCTTTAAGATAAATAGCGCCCGCTGTAGAGTGGTCCACTGAGCCTTTAGTTGGTTTCCCTCTACGTAATATTTCAGCCTCTTCATCTTCATCTAAACCCAATTCTTTATAGTTAGCATGGATGACACACTCTTTTATATACTCTTGAAACGCCGTGCTGTATTTGCCAAGATCATGTACCAGTCCAATCAACTCACCTGAGAGGGGTAAACCAATTTTGGCTGCTAGTGCTTTACTTATCTCTGCCGTACCTGTTAAATGGTCATAGAGTAGTTGTTCGCTACCATCACTCTGACGCACATGCGCAATAAATTTCTGCCTATCAGTATTGGACTGCTTTTTTTGAATTTCCATGTCTTCCATGATTTTAAATCCAAACAAGAGTTTTTAATTTATTTAATAGACAATAGCCTAATTTGATCAGGATAACAACACAGAAATAAAACATTTACGACAACGGATGTCGTTGAAGGTTTAAAAGGCAATAAAAAACCAGACAACCTAAGTTATCTGGCAATAAGTTACTTCTAAAAACTTATCTATCTACAATAAGCTGTCCACCAGAAAAACTGATACATCCTTCACAGAACCAAGATTTTAATTTCCTTGCATGAGGGATATCTGCTGGTACATCTAATTGATAGGGAAGGCCGCAGTACTCACAGTGTACGTCGTCTAAATAAACCTGACATTTCGCAAGTTCGGTAAACAATTCATCAATCTCCATGTTGTGGTCATAACAAAGCAATTCTAAATGCGCTATATAATCACTGGGCGACACATAGGACCAATACTCAAGGCACAAACGCTTTTTTGTATCATCAAAAGCTGAATCAAAGACGAAGTTCATGCTCATAATACCCTCCTTAGTATCCATAGCCAGTTTGTGGTAGTAGCTCGTAGAGCTCACTCTGTAGCTGACTACACATATCATCAACGACATAGTCAGGATTGACATCTAAGCGCGTCTGAACCCATATGCGCAGCGCCATATAATTATCAAAGCAACTATCAATACTTAGGAACCTAGCCAAACCAGTACCTGACTGAATACAGAGCTCACAAATGAGGTAGTTAGCAATATTATCTGCGCCATTACTGACATAGCCACTAGGTTTAAACGTCGCATGCAATATATCGTAATCAATCATCTTCATTGTGAGGCCCCTTATCTGTAGATACCTGAGCAATCTGACTGCGATTGACCAATGCTTCAAATGCACTACCATCCTGCCGAGTCATATTCGGTACATAACGACTATAGGTGTTGAATAGCATCTTGGTCGTAGCGTGCCCCATTTGACTGGCAATCCACTCAGGACTTTCGCCAGCAGCCAACCATAGCGTCGCTGCGGTATGACGAGTCTGATAAGCATTACGCTTTTTGAGACCTAAAATCTTAAGAGTAGGGTGCCAAACACGTTTATTCACGTTGTTGTAATCAAGTGGCTCACCCGTATGCGCGCAAAATACATAGTCAGATCGCTTATAAGTGATGGTCTGCTGTTCCTTCAGAGCATCGTAGACCCAAGGTGACATTTGAATCGCACGGTAAGACTCTTGAGTCTTAGGAGGAACAATTTTGCCTTTAACATAAGCTTGTTTGATCACAATCTCACGTCGATTAAAGTCAATGTTCTCCCAAGTCAATCCATCAATTTCACTCGTACGCATCCCTGTAAAAAAACGTACTAGATAATAATTGCGATAGTCTGCTCTTACACCATTAATAAATTTCCAAACCTCATCTAGTGTGAATGGTTGAATATCCGTTTTGGGCTGTTTGAGCGCATTGATATCGTAGTAAGGATTATCAAATTTATAGCGTTTAGCTGCTTCTTTTAGTATCATACCTAAAGGTACCATGATCGAATTGATGCGTGCCGCTGACAGATGTTTGTTAGCTTTTCCGTACGTTACTTTGGCGAGCGATGAACGGAAGGCTAATACATCTGTCTTTTTTATGAGATGAATGGGTTTAGTCCCAAACTTAGCAATCAAGTACATATCAATAATCTCCTTTATTTTACGCTTATAGGTATCGCGCCATTCAATTTCTTTTTCAGAGAACCATAATTCTGCAAACTGTTCAAAAGAGGGCGTATCGGTATTAATACATTCCTTGCGATCGTTTAACGCTACCATCTGTGCCGCTTTGTCACTTTTTGGAAAGTACTTAGCGTAATTGAACAGTCCTAAGATGATTTCTGCTTTCATTTTCTCAGCCACTTTCTCAAGCTTCTTGCGATTCGCTGGTGTGTCTGTTAGGTTTGTCGTCTCCCGACAGCGTATACCCATATAATAAAAATCGACAAATAGCATATTGCTCCCTTTGCGCCTTCTGATACTAGCCATCATATTTCTCCTTATTGTAGTGCCATGGCGTTGACGCTACCGGCGATACCAGTACGCATATCTTTTTCAATCTCCTCCCAAATGTACAAAATCTTACGACCACCAAACGGCCGGATGTAATGAATACCTTCGATAAGCACAGTATCTTTGAGCTCATTACGTATCGTACGAGGGTTATACTTAATGAGCTCAGAAAGCTCTTGGGTAGTTAGGTAGGTATGTGACATAATAAATTCCTTGTAAGTTAATTAGACAACTAGATTGTTTTATCGCTATAACAAATAATTTCATAAAAGTAATTTGTTATTCGATAGAAGTACTTTACTAGTTATAGTAATTCAATGCAAGTACTTTTTTAGTCTATTAAGGAATTATTGATGATTTTATGTAATTTACCGGTACTACTAGCTGAACGGCGTATGAAAGTGGCAGATTTGATAAGAATGACAGGAATTAGCAAGTCGACTATGCACAAGATCTATAATGAGCAAACATCAAGAATCGATTTCGAGACTATGGATAAGATTTGTGAAGCATTAGATATTGGCGTAGGCGACTTATTTACTTATGTACCTAACGAGTCGCTAGATGAAGAAAAGTAAATTAGTTTTAGGGTGGTTTTAGAACAACTAGAGTAGAGGTCAAAAAGACTATATTGATAAATAGGAAAAATTAAGGGAAGGCGCAACTTGGGCACATTTTGGGCACACAGATTTTTCAGTGCTAATTGTTTAAATGTAGAAAGGTCTAAAGTCTAATTAATATTAATCTATCTATTCCGCCACAGCCCTTATATTACGGGCATAAAAAAAGCCCCAATCTTAAGATTGGGGCTTTTCGAATCTGGTAGGCGTAATCGGATTCGAACCAACGACCTCTACCATGTCAAGGTAGCGCTCTAACCAACTGAGCTATACGCCTATTTAGGCCATGCATTTTAGCAAGTTTTTCAGACTTTGCAAGCCTTTTTTATAATTATCTTATTTTATTATCATAATATTTGACGTCACGCGTTATTATCAAATACTACAGTATGCTTTTTATGTATATTTTCTAAATATTTATTTTAACCAGTTTAGTTTTTATTGTTAATAACAGCGTAAAAATTAATGAGTAAGCTCTTATAACTGATATCATATTCCTCTAACGAATGTGGTTGTCATAAGAGCAATGATGTAAAGTCATTTGTGTCAACTAGGTATTCAACGAAAATTAGAACTAGTCGGAGGATGACATGGGCTTATTGGTAGATGGTAAGTGGCAAGACAAATGGTACGACACGGAAGAAAACGGCGGGCGATTTGAGCGTGAAGATGCCGGGTTTAGGAACTGGATCACCGCAGATGGTAGTGCAGGTCCTACGGGCGTAGGCGGGTTTAAGGCTGAGCCTGATCGCTATCACCTGTACGTGTCGCTAGCCTGTCCTTGGGCACACCGTACTTTAATTTATCGTAAGCTCAAAGGTTTGGAGCAGATCATTCCGATCTCTGTGGTCAACCCTTACATGGGAGATAATGGTTGGACGTTTGCAGAGGGCGAGGGAGTAATCCCTGATCCGCTTATCCATGCAGATTATGCTTATGAGCTTTATATTAAAGCAAAACCCAATTATACGGGACGGGTTACTGTTCCGATTTTATGGGACAAAAAGACCAATACGATTGTGAGTAATGAATCATCAGAGATCATTCGGATGTTCAATTCAGCTTTTGACGACGTTGGCGCACTAGCAGGCGATTTCTCGCCAGCATCGTTATTGCCAGAAATCGATGATATCAATGCGTTTGTCTATACGACGATTAATAATGGGGTGTACAAGGCTGGATTTTCGACCACACAAGAGGCTTATGAAGAGGCGGTGATTGAGCTGTTTGCCGCGCTAGATACACTGGAAGCGCGCCTAGCAGATAAGCGTTACCTCACAGGGAGCACTATCACCGAAGCGGATTGGCGACTGTTTACCACCTTAGTTCGTTTTGACGCGGTCTATGTTGGGCATTTTAAATGCAACCTACGCCGCATTATCGACTATCCAAACCTGTGGGGCTATCTGCGTGATCTATACCAAGTGCCTGGTATCGCTGAGACAGTAAATATGGAGCACATCAAGCAGCACTATTACACCAGCCACGCCAATATCAACCCCACTCGTATCATCCCTATTGGCCCTGCTATTGATTTTACGACAGCCCATCATCGTGATCAGCTATAGACATGTTTGCTTTATACATGTGAACAAAAAAGGCTAAGCATAAATAGAATTTCAATAAAAAACACCCCAGCGACTATGAAGCAGCTGGGAAGCAGCTGGGGTGTTTTACAATGTAAAAGGCATTTTAATTGATATTAACCATTATTTAACTGCCGAGCTGCCTCAAGTGCAAAGTAAGTCAAGATACCATCGGCACCGGCGCGGCGAAAACCAATAAGCGATTCTAGGATCACCGCATCAGTCAGCCAGCCGTTTTGAATAGCTGCCATGTGCATCGCGTATTCGCCGGAGACTTGATAGGCAAAAGTCGGTACGCCAAAGGTGTCTTTGACTTCACGGATCAGATCGAGATAGGGCTGACCAGGCTTAATCATCACCATATCTGCGCCCTCATTGATGTCCATCGCCACTTCGTGCAAAGCTTCAGCGCGGTTACCAAAGTCCATCTGATATTGTTTTTTATGACCGCCTTTTAGGTTGCCGGCGCTACCGACTGCATCACGGAACGGCCCATAATAAGCAGAAGCGTATTTGGCAGAGTAAGCCATGATAGCGGTATTGACAAGACCTTCGCTTTCAAAGGCATCACGCATGGCTTTGATACGGCCATCCATCATATCACTTGGAGAGATGATATCAGCGCCAGCTCTAGCATGGACGAGTGCTTGCTTGACCAGCACCTCAACGGTGTCATCATTGACCACATAACCACTGTCATCAAGCAAGCCGTCTTGACCGTGTGACGTATAAGGGTCGAGCGCCACATCGGTCATCACCACCATCTCAGGCACTGCGTCTTTTAGTGCTGCTACGGCACGCGCGCTTAGTCCATTCTCATCATAGGCCGCTTTGCCATCAGGAGTTTTTAGCGAGTTGTCGATAACAGGGAAAATATCGATAGTCGTCACGCCCTCGCTTAAAAGCTCTTTGGCATAATTAATCAATAGGTCTATCGATAAGCGCTCAACGCCCGGCATACTGGCGATGGCCTCGCGCTGATTACTACCTTCTAATACAAATACTGGGGCTATGAAATGTTTGGGGTGAAGCTCGACTTCACGAATCATAGCACGGACATTATCGTTATAGCGCAAGCGGCGCAGGCGAGTCTCAGGGAATTGACGATTAAACGTATAAGACATTGTTTTTTCCTTATTATTAGTTTTAGTGAGTTTGAGGGTTTGAGGGTTTGAGGGTTTGAGGGGTAATCATTAAATAAGTAAAGCATCAGATGCAGCTAAAATTTTTAGCTTTTATATATAGCTACTATTTATATATAACTACTAAAGGTAGCACATAACAACAAAAAGCCCCACCAAGAAGGTAGAGCTAATTGTTATAAAAATAATACGCTAGCTAGTTATCAAATGTTATATAACCATCTTTATGGAGTGACAATCTGTGGCACTGGTACTTGCTCAGTAGGTGTCTCTTCAGTCAATACCCCAACCGCTGCATCAGCGTCGTTGTCATTATCGATATCGACAATCGCAGTCGGCTTAAAGTCAACCTTCACAGGCGTCTGTGCTTGTTTGATAGCGGCGGCTTCTGGTGCTGCAGCTACTCGCGCTGAGCTAGCAGCGTCGATAGCATAGGCCGCTTGCGACTCGGCATCTTTGGTTAATAAAGTACCAACTTGGGCCAAGTTAGTATATTGCGGAACCGGAATCGCGACAGGTGTATCGAGATTGGCACCGCCGCCAAGCGCTTGATATAGCTCGATTTGACTGATGATTTTTTGTAGCTCTAAATCTAGAATGCCTTGTTGAGTGTCAAACAATGAGCGCTGAGCATCAAGGACATCGAGATAGTTTGAGATACCAGCTTTAAAGCGCGCATCAGCAATCTCATAAGTCTGATCAAAGTTATCTTGCAGGCGGTACTGAGCTGCGAGCTGCTCGCCTAGAGTTGCGCGAGTAGCGAGCACATCGGAGACCTCACGGAACGCCGTTTGAATTGAGCGCTCATAGCTGGCAAGCGTTTGTTCGCGCTCGATTTGTGCGACATCGTAGTTTGCATCCAAACGCCCAGCATCAAAGATGGGTACGCTGATATTAGGGCCAAATGACCAGCCGACTGCATCATTATCGAACAAGTCGCTCAAGCCATCGCTACGGACACCAACGCTACTGGCTAAGCTTATCGTTGGGAAATAAGCGGCACGGGCGACAGCGATATTTGCGCCCGCGGCTTTTAGATCGTATTCCGCTTGTAATACATCAGGGCGATAGCGTAGCAGCTCGCTTGGCAAGCCGGCACTAAACACCTCGTGATTGGTGATATTGCTGACAGCGGGTGCTGGGATAAGCTCAGTAGGTACCGGCGCTCCTAATAAGAACTGCAGAGCATTTCTGGAGGTCAAAATACTGCTTTGCGCACGTAGTACCGCAAGTCTTGCACTCTCTAAAGCTGCTGCAGATTGCAAGGAAGGCAGCTTAGGATCAATACCGGCTTTAAAGCGCTCTTGCGCAATAAACAACGAGCGCTCACGGCTCTCAACAGTTGCCTCGGCGAGTTTGAGCTGCGCTAAGCTATAGCTAAGATTCGCGTAGCTCTGCGCGATGTTACTAATCAGACTAATTTGAATAGAGTCTTTGGCTGCCGTCGTTGACAAAAATCTCTGCAACGCTTGATCTTTTAGGCTATCGATTCGGCCCCAAAAGTCCAGCTCATAGCTTGCCAAACCGAGATTGACACTGTAGCTATCTGTCGTCTGTCTACCGCCAGTACTGCCAAAAGGCGTCTCAACGCGCGGAGAGGATTGGCTTTGGCGTGAGTATTCTGCTTGACCATTGATAGTTGGCAAGTCGTTGATATCGGTAATACGATACTGCGCGCGCGCTTTTTCGATAGCCAAACGGGCACTCTCAAAGTCTTTATTATTGCTAAGACCTAAAGCGATTAACCTTTTAAGACGCTCATCGCTATAAAAATCCTGCCAGCGCTGTCCTGCGATACTTGGCTGCTCAGAGGTGCTGACAGTCTCATCACCAAAAGCGCCATAAGCTTGCTCAATCGGCAGGTTAGGCTCAGCGAGAACGGGGCTTGTATCTGCTTTAGGGATAGTATTACAAGCGGCCATACTCAGAGCCAAAAAGCTCAGGCCAAGTAGGCGCGATGATTTACCAGTAGCTAGTAAAGCTTTAGAGCTTATCGCTCTTACGGCTGAGTTAGAGGTTAAGAATAAAGAACTCATTGTGTATTATCTCCAAAGCTTACAGGCTGATAACTCTCAGAGGGAGTTGGATTCTGTGGGTCATCATCTTTATCATCTGGCTTGTTGTTCTTATATTTATACGGGAACATACCACGCACCCAAATATAGAACATCGGAATAAAGAAGATACCTAGTAAAGTGGCACTAACCACACCACCTACGACACTGGTACCAATAGCAGTTTGGCTGCCTGACCCTGCGCCAGTAGCTATGGCTAATGGCACAACACCGATACCAAAGGCAAGCGAGGTCATAATAATTGGACGTAGACGTTGTCGCGCTGCGGTCATGACGGCCTCTCTGAGACTATAGCCTTCTTCTTGGTGCTCTTTGGCAAATTCAATAATCAAGATGGCGTTTTTGGCGGACAAACCAACGACGGTGAGTAGACCCACTTGCAAGTAGATGTCGTTAGCAAAACCGCGTAACCACGTAAATATCACCGCACCCAATACCCCAAGTGGAATAACCAATAGGACAGAGAAGGGGATAGACCAGCTCTCATAAAGCGCAGCTAGACATAAGAAGACAACTAGAATCGATAGCGCATAAAGCATAGGAGCTTGCGAGCCTGATTTTTGTTCTTCAAGTGATAACCCAGTCCATTCGTAACCGATACCTTCAGGGAGCTGACTGATCATGTTCTCCATAGCTGACATGGCTTCACCAGTACTAAGACCAGGTGCCGCATTACCTTGAATATTCATCGAAGGTAAGCTGTTATAACGAGTCAAACGCGGTGAGCCTGACTGCCATTCGCTACTTGAGAAAGCATCGAAAGAGACCATGTTACCGGTTTCGCCGCGCACATACCACTTGCCGATGTCATCAGGATTGGTACGGCTACTGGCTTCACCTTGAACATAGACACGCTTGATACGGCCACGATCGATAAAGTCGTTGACGTAGCTTGAGCCCCAGGCGGTCGAGATAACGCTATTGATACTGCCTAAAGATAGACCATAAGCGGCGGCTTGTTCTTGATTGATATTGACTTTGAGCTGCGGTGCATCTTCTTGACCATTAGGACGTACGCCTGCCACATTTTCGTTTTGTGCAGCCATACCTAGCAGCATATTACGGGCTTCAAGTAACCCTTCGTGTCCAAGGTTACCCACATCTTGTAGCATCAAATCAAAACCACTGGCATTACCAAGCTCAGTAATCGCAGGCGGTACGATAGCAAAAACTTGCGCTTCATTTAACTGGGTAAAGAAATAACCCATGGCACGACCAGCAACGGCTTGCGCGGTGTTTTCATCGCCTGAGCGCTCTTCCCAATCTGACAGTCGAACGAATGCCAGACCCATGTTTTGGCCTTGACCTGCAAAACTAAAACCAGCAATGGTAAAGACAGAGGCAATATTGTCCGTCTCTTGTGTGTCGTAATAATTTCTGACTTTATCCAGTACATCCTGCGTCTCATCTAGCGTAGAGCCTGCAGGAAGCTGGACTAAGGTGAACATAATACCTTGGTCTTCTTCTGGCAAAAACGAACCTGGAATACGCAAGAACACCACTGCCATAATACCGATGATGGCGGCATAGCCGATCAGGTACAACCACTTAAAACGAATACTTTTGCCGACGAAGTTTTCATAAGAGCGGCTTAGCTTAAAGAACCCGCGGTTGAACCAGCCAAAGAAGCCTTTTTGTTGTTCAGTACTGCCTTTTTCATGGCTCTTACCACGTTTTAGCAAGGTCACACATAGGGCAGGGGTGAAGATTAGAGCCACCATGGCTGACAGCGCCATGCTCGTGATCAAGGTGATAGAGAACTGACGATAAATAACACCTGTTGAGCCGCCAAAGAAGGCCATCGGTACAAATACGGCAGACAAAATCAGCGCAATACCAATAACGATCTTACTGATCTCGCCCATCGACTGAACGGTTGCATCTTTGACCGAAATATCAGGGTTTTCTTCTAATATTCGCTCGACGTTTTCGACAACAACGATCGCATCATCAACCAGTAGACCGATGGAGAGTACCATTGCAAACATCGTCAAGACGTTGATACTAAAGCCTGCGATATAAAGCACAGCAAAAGTACCTAGCAAGACCACTGGAACGGCAAGAGTAGGAATGATGGTGGCGCGCCAGTTCTGCAAGAAAATGAACATGACGATAAACACCAAGACAATAGCCTCAATAAGCGTATTCACGACTTGCTCGATAGAAAGCTTCACGAAAGGCGTTGTGTCATAAGGCACAACAGAGCTTAGGCCTGCTGGAAAGTTGGTTTCTAGCTCGGCCATACGTGCGCCGACCGCCTCACGGGTCTCTAGCGCGTTTGCGCCTGCAGCCAATGAGATACCTAGACCTGCCGCTTCTTGACCGTTATACAAGGAGTTGACGCTATAGTTTTCACTACCAATCTCTACGTCTGCGACATCACCGAGACGTACCTGCGCGCCTGAGCTGTCTGTCTTTAGTAGAATGTTTCTAAACTCTTCTGGAGTCTGCAGGTAGCTTTGTACACTGACGGTGGCATTGATAACCTGCTGATCTGTGTCAGCAGGTGCTTGTCCTAGCTGACCTGCAGATACCTGAGCGTTCTGTGCTCGTACGGCATTGACAACATCAGAGGGCACCATGTTATAGCTACGTAGGCGTGCAGGATCTAGCCAGATACGCATGGCGTAAGAGGAGCCAAACACTTGCACTTCACCCACACCTTCAACACGACTGATCGAGTCAAGCACATTGGAGTTGATATAATCGGCAATATCGGCCCGATCCATACTACCGTCTTCAGAAATAAATGCCTGCACCATCAAAAAGCTGCTAGACGATTTATTGACGTTGACGCCTTGGCGCTGTACTGATTCAGGCAACGAGCTCATCGCTGCTTGTAGTTTGTTTTGTACTTGTACTTGCGCGGTATCAGGGTCTGTGCCATTTTCAAAGGTTAGCGTGACCGATGCACCACCATTTGAAGAACTCGATGATGACATGTACATCAAGCCATCTAGCCCCTTCATACGTTGTTCAATGATTTGCACCACAGAGTTTTCGACCGTTTGTGCGTTTGCACCAGGATAAGTGGCACTAACAGAAACGGTGGGCGGTGCGATACGCGGATACTGCTCAATCGGCAAATTAACAACCGAGATTACCCCGATAAGCATGACCAAAATGGCCAACACCCATGCAAAAATAGGGCGATCAATAAAAAAACGTGACATAGTATATCCCTAGGTCTTCCTATCTTTGAATGGAATTAGTTAGTGGTGGTAGCAGTGTCCTGCTCAGAAGTGTCATCAGCTACCGTTTTCGCAGCTTGCTGTGGTGTTTTGGCGGTAGGCGTTGCAGATGCACCATTAGCGTTTTCTAACGGCTTGACCACGACCTCCTGCTCAGGCTTAACTTTAGAGCCGCCTATAACCACTAGCTTATCGCCACTACTTAAGCCATCGGTGACCACCCATTGACCATCATAAGTACCATTAATGGTAACGGGACGGACTTGGATTTGATTGTTTTCATCAACGATGTAGACTTGTGAATCGCCTTTAGGCGTACGCATTACAGCGCTTTGCGGCACTAAGGCTGCATTAGGAATGACGCTTTGAGTCAGACGCGCTGAGACATACATACCTGGCAGTAGCACGTTATTAGGATTTGGGAAAATAGCTCGTAGAGTCACCGCGCCAGTAGATTGATCGACTTTAGCTTCAGACAGCGCAAGCTTGCCACGCACTGGATACACTGAGCCATCTTCTAGGACCAGCTCGACAGAATTCATACCCGCCTGCGCTTTACCTTCAGCTATCTGCTGACGAAGCTGCAATAGCTCAGATGATGACTGACTGATATCGACATAGATAGGGTCTAAGCGCGAAATCGTCACTAAAGGCTCAGATTGACTAGCGTTAACTAAGGTTCCTGCAGTAACGCTTGAGCGGTCACTACGACCAGTCAACGGTGCACGGACGATAGTACGATTGAGATCCAAAGCGCTAGCATCTAAGTTTGATTGCGCGGTTTTAATCCCAGCCTCAGCGCTTCTAATGCTCGCTTCAGTTTGTCCGACTGCAGCGCGAGCACTCTCTAGAGCCGCTTGCGCTGTACGCACTTGAGTTTGCGCTTGGTCATATTGCTGCTTGGAGATAGCGTCAATCTCAACCAAGCCTTTTAGACGCTGAAAGTCATTTATCGCTTGTGCTAATGAGGCTTGGCGACTGGCTAGCTCTGCTTTAGCATTGGCATTATTGGCGATAGCGGTTTGGCGATTAGCCTGTGCTTGCGCGACCGCCGCTTGACCACTAGCGACCGAGGTCGTGTAGTTGTCAGTATTGATACGATAAAGCGGCTGGCCTTTTTTGACGTTACTGCCTTCACGGAACAGTACTTCGTCAATTACGCCGCTGACTTGAGGGCGTACATCAGCCGTCTGATAAGCGGCAGTACGACCAGAGAAAGTCTGAACTTGAGGCACAGTATCGAAGCTGACAGTTTGGACGTTGACGACAGCGGGCGGCATCTGCTGCTGAGCGTTTTCACCCGCAGCGGCGTCTTCTTTATTGTCACAGCCGACCAGTACTGTAGCCGATAGTACAGATGCTATTACAAGCGCAAGATAAGAATGCTTCATCAAGGTCCTCGGTAGAGTAGTAAAATATAGAATAAATGGTATAGAGGTAGAGCGTATCATAATCAAAAAATAGCTTATTTTTCGAAGAGCAATAATAAACTTTATAGAAGTTTATAGCCAAAAAATAAGAAGCTATTGATAAAATTGATAAATAGGGCAGTACCGCTAGCTAGTTATAGGACGTCAAGTAAATTTAAGGTGTTATTATAAACTATAGGGTTTACCCCGCAGTCAAGTGATTCACGATAGGAAAGCTGACAAAAACTGACCGCACTGTGCTCGCTGAGTAAATAAAATCCCGCCATAGTAACCGCTACACCAACCAGCAGCTAATAAGAAGATATACAACCCGCTATGCAAATTTATTGTAATTTTTTGTTATAATTGTAAAGCCATAGTGTTATTGAGGTTTTAAAACCGCCAAAAGTCTGCTTTGTCAACAAATTGACTAATTTATCAACCCCTAATTATGACCTTTAAAGTATAGCGACTTAAACCAGTCAGTAGCCTCTAATGAGCGTGGTCAATCAGTATTTAACCATTAAAAAATCCTGACACAATTATAGTGCCGTCAGGATTTATGAAACTTAAAGAAAGGTAACTATTTGGCTGACACACCCGTTTTAAGAGGGTGTCTTTTTAGAGACTGTTGCTTTTGATCAATGAATATTTATGGCTCGGTTGCTCAAAAACGCTGCTAAAAAATGAGCCGTCTCAATTAGCTAATAACACAGACGATTCATATGTCATTATACCAATCGCGCGCTGGCCAATTCTGTCAGTTGGTACAAGCCTTGACGATAACGGTTGTCAGGCAGTGTGCCCAGTGCTTGCTGGGCCAATCTCGTCTCCTCTAGTGCACGCTGTTTACAGTAATCTAATGCGCCGGAACTGCGTACCAACTCAATCAGCTGCTCAGCATTCGGTGTTTTACCCGTTTGTACCGCAATTCTTAGCTGCTCATAACCTTCATTGTCACTGTCTTTTAGTAGTTCGAGTGCTTTGATAGTTGGCAGAGTAGGTTTACCTTCAGCAAGATCGTCGCCTAGGTTTTTGCCCATTACGTCGCTATCGCCACTATAATCAAGGACATCATCAATAATTTGAAACGCATTACCAAAGTGCTGTCCAAAGTCGCCTAATGCCGCCATATACTCAGTTTTGTCTTGCAAAATAGCCGCGCCTTGAGTCGCCATCATAAACAGGCGAGAGGTTTTGCCATCGATAATGCGTAAGTAGTCTTCTTCTGTTGCGGCAGGGTTATGCTGATGTTGTAGCTGCAATACTTCGCCTTCAGCAATATCACAAGTCCCGTCTGAGAATACTTGCAACAATGGCAAGCTCTGAAAACCAACCAAAAGATTAAAAGCACGGGCAATCAGATAGTCACCGACCAATACGGCTGTGGCATTGTCCCATGTGGCGTTTGCCGTCGGTTTACCGCGGCGCTGTCCTGACTCATCGATCACATCGTCATGCACTAAGGTGGCAGTATGTAGCATCTCAGTAATGGCTGCTAGGTGCATCGCTTTTTCTGATGGATTGTCGTCAAACATACGGGCACACAATAGCGTAATCAGCGGGCGCATACGCTTACCACCGGCATTGATTACATGCTGAGAGACGCTCATGACGAGCTGTACTTTTGAGTTGAGACTACCAAATACTTGCTTGTCCATTACCTCAAAATCATTGGCTACAATACTTTGAATATCTGCATAGCTAGGCGTCGATTGAAAGGCAGGCACGGTATTATTTAAAGAGGTACTAGTCATAATAAATAGTCATATTAATAAGAATAAAGAGAGTTGGTATAACCTTGACTTTATCTATCTATAGGTAAGGTATGGTTTCGCTTATCATAACATAGCTGCCTTTGAAAATTGTTGGTTAAAGTACACCATAAGGGTAGCTCAGAGGTCGCTTGTGCGCCTATTATCATGCATAGAAGGCAGGGCAAACTGATGAAAGCGTTCAATAATTTGATGGTAAGAATGTTAACTTATCACGAGGTTTTGTCGTCACATAAATGATAGATAAAAGGCTGTAAGTAACTGATTGTATAAGTTATAATAGCCCCCGTTAGGCTCAAACCATCATTTATAACCATTGTTATGCTGCTTTTATCAGTATTGTCGTCTACGACGGTCTAATAATCTGTAGCGTATATAACAATGCAGATGATGGTGATTTCGTGTAACCACCTTGCAAAAACAAGACGCGCGGCTTGCTTTTATAAGCAAAAAGCCGTAAAATCTTGCCTTTAATTTTTCCCTGTCGTGTTCGTTATTGAAGCGTAGGTATAATATCTACCACGGCACACGGGTTAAACGGAGTCATACAATGTACGCAGTAATTAAAACTGGTGGTAAGCAGCACCGTGTAGTCGTCGATGAATTGCTTAAAGTTGAATTGCTAAAAGCAGAAAAAGGCGAAACAATCAAATTTGAAGACGTGTTGATGGTTGTTGACGGCGATGACGTCAAAATCGGTCAGCCTGTTGTTGAAGGCGCTAGCGTAGAAGTTGAAGTGGTTGAGCATGGTCGCGGCGAAAAAATCCGTATCATCAAGCACAACCGTCGTAAGCACTATCACAAAGAGCAAGGTCACCGCCAATGGTACACCTTGTTAAAAATCAAAGCCATTAATGCCTAATTACCCGTTTAGCAATGTTTGCTAAATAGCGCACTAAATGCTTAAGAGTTGTCGCATAAGCGATAAGTCACATTAACAAGGAGATTTTCTCATGGCACATAAAAAAGCTGCCGGTTCAAGCCGTAACGGTCGTGATTCAAACCCAAAAATGCTAGGCGTAAAAATCTTTGGTGGCCAAGCTATCACAGCTGGTAACATCATCGTTCGTCAACGTGGTACAGAATTCCACGCAGGCGAAGGCGTTGGCATGGGTCGTGACCATACTTTATTTGCATTAAATGATGGTGTGGTAAAGTTTGAGACTAAAGGTAAATTTAACCGTCGTTATGTAACGGTTGAAAACGCATAATTATCTATTTAGGTCATTTTATTCTTTGAATAAAACGATTGGATAATTAAAAAAGCCCTTACTGCCTTATGGTAGTAGGGGCTTTTTACGTTTATAAGACCTCATCAATTAATATTGGCTTTTGTTAGAGATTGGTTTTTGTTAGCAGTTTGGTCAGCAATTTTATATAGCATAAATACTCGTCACACTTAGCTCACTGGCTCTTTATGAGCACAGTGTTAATAATTTATCATGATAAATGCAAACTTTTACCGTGTAACTGCATTGGTTACAAGCGTGTATGGCAGCCGTAGTAAAGATTGCAAATCATGACTAGGCGCGTAATAAAAAAACTGGCACACTGTTGCCATTGCTGATCGATACCTGTTTTGCAGTGTTGAGATTGGTATCAACAGAAAAAATTTTAATAAGCTATTCTATTTTTAAGCGACTATTTTTAAAGCGATTGTGCTTTTTTAGAGAGGATTTATGATGAACTTATCTACGAAAAAATCAACCAAACAGAAGATGATGAGTGGTGCTTTAGCAGGTGTATTAATGACATCGTTAGGTATCGCAGCGCCAATGATGGCATTGACTCAAACAGCCACAGCAGCTCCTGCTGATAACCTAACAGCTGCTAAACGTTTGAACAAATTGCTGACCAATACCAAGAGTATGACGGCTAATTTTAGCCAGACAACCAAAGGCGCGAGCAGTGGTACGTTTAAAGGCTCTATGAGTGTCCAACGTCCCAATAACTTCCGCTGGGAAACCAAATCGCCCTCAGAGCAATTGATCGTTGCCAATGGCAACTCTATGTGGATCTATGACAAAGATCTAGAGCAAGCGACTAAACAAAATGTGGATAGCCAAGTAGGCAATACGCCAGCACTGTTATTGTCAGGTGATCCAAGCAAGATTGATCAAAACTTTAAAATCACTCAGCCGTATAGCAATAAGAACTACTATGTGTTGTACCCAAAATCTGATAATGCCAGCTTTAAGAGCCTATCCATGAGCTTTAGTGGCGGCAAACCTGTGATGATGGTACTAAACGATACGCTAGGTCAAACGACCTCTATTAAGTTTAGTAGTATCAAAATGAATCCAAGCATCGGCAGCAGTCAGTTTAAGTTCACTCCACCAAAAGGTGTTGATGTTATCAATCAATAAGGACGAGCTAATTGATGAAGCAGATTATGATGCTTTGCTATTTATCTAAGGTTGAAAGCCTCTAAGAGTGACAACCCCTAAGAGTAATAGCCAAATAAAAAGGACAGATCCTATATGATCTGTCCTTTTTTATGAGCGTAATGATAGTTTGGTCAGCAGAAAAATTAAGACATAGCTCGTATGGAGTCCATATCTGGCATTGGTGGTAGCTCGTCTAAATGACTCAGCCCAAATGCATCCAAAAATTGTGCGGTGGTGTGAAGGAGCGCTGGGCGGCCTAAGGTCTCCTTAAAGCCTTTTTCAATGATCCACCCCTTATCAAATAGCTGGCGTAGTATATTGCTTGATAACGTCACACCGCGCACTTGCTCGATGTCACTCCGTGTCACAGGTTGCTTATACGCAATAACGCTTAACGTCTCAAGTAACGCTTGGCTCAAACGCTCTTGACGCTGCGGGAAAGTCTGCTGAATCAAGCCGCTATAGGCATCGGAAATTTGCAATCGATAGCCGCTAGCTGTCTCATGTAGGTTCAGCACACCGGTCTCTAACCGTCGCTCTAGCACCTCTAAGGCTTGCTTTAATTCCTTAGTAGATAATGATAAATGTTTTCTTAACGCGTGAGCTGTCAGCGGCGCCTCTGATGCATGCAGCAGCACCTCGATGTGCTTGCTCACATCTTCAAGAGACGCCTGATTTGCCCCAATAGAGGAAGCTGTAGCGGTGCCTGTAGTTTCGGCTTTACTAGGCTGCTTTGAGTCGTCAATATCTACCATCTAAAATGTGCTCTTGTTTTAATATCATGGGATCAATAGCAGGTTTGGCGGCTAACCTGATGCTGGTTAGGCCAACCACTGTAGTGTTAGTTCTTGGGATTGATTGTCTATATCGGATGGATCGGTATCATATTTCATTAACGTGCTTGCATCATTATTGGGTTCTGTATAGACCACACCAACTAATTGCCGCTTAATCAGTTCAAGTACGGCGACAAAGCTCACGACCACGCCTATTTTCCCCTGTGCTTTGTCTAGTAGCTCATAAAAGGAGCGGGCACCATCAGTACTCAGTTGCCGACTAATGCTAGCGATACGATCAGAAAGCGGCACGATATCAGTTTTGATGGTATGCATTTGATAGTCTGGCTGTAGCTGCATTTTAAACAAGCTATCGATCAGCAGAGTAGGCGAGTAGTTGGGCAGCTCAGCATTCATAACGTCTTGACTGGGCATACTTACCATGGCTAAGAACACATCACGCTCTAAACGTATCAGATTGTCTAAGCGCTGACTGGCGGCTTTGATTTGTGCGTACTCTTCTAGGCGTTCAATCAGCTCGGCTTTTGGATCGCGCTCATCGGTAGGCGTGTCAGGGGTAGGCAATAGTAATTCGGTTTTAATAGCAATCAGCGTCGACGCCATCAGCAGATAATCACCTGCCAATTCAAAATGCTCAGTATCTAACTCACTGATATAGGCAAGATACTGCTCAGTGATGGGTAGAATCGGCATTTGGGTCAAATCAACGTTGTTCTTTTTGACCAAATATAATAAAAAATCTAGTGGCCCAGCAAACTGCTCTAGCCAAATCGCAAACGCTTGTGGCGGAACATAAAGATCGTCTGGTAGATGCTGTACTGGCGTCTGATAGATGCGCAGCGCAGTCGTGTTGGATGTATCCATAATACTTAATGTTCCTGGCGCACTGCCATAAATAGTCCAGCACCAACATCTAACGTGTGACAAAGATAACGAGAGTCGTTGGTGAATTCTGCCAAGAACTCGCTCACCTCATCACGATGAGAGATGACATTATCGACAATAAGTACACTACCGACGTCCAATGCGTTATGCAGACCTCGGATATAATCGATATAGAATTGCCGCTCTGCATCCAAAAATACCAAGTCAAAGACGTCTTCATTGCTATTGAAAAAAATAAAGGCGTCTTGTACGATGAGTCGAACAGAGTCAGACAGCCGCGTATTTTGCAGATGCTGGCGAGCAGCTTCACTGCGGTTTTTGTCGATGTCTAGCGATGTAAAGTCACATTCAGCCTGATGCCGCAGACCATACGCCAGCCACAATGTCGAAAAGCCCGTCGAGGTACCAACCTCTAGTACCTTTTTGGGCTGTCTGATCGTGGCAATATTGGCCAAAAACTGCGCCGCATCTGGTTCGACATGGCGATGACGAGCCAGCCGATTGGATTGTTCAGAGTCATACGTACTGTCAGCCTCGTATAAAGACTGACAGTAAGATAAAAAATGGCTTGGATTAAATGTCGGCATTATAAACGATCAGAAGTCATTTATTTAAGCTTCGCTAGTGGGCGAATACCAATGGCACGGCGGGCTTTATCCAGCTGCTTACGGCTATGACGACGGGCTTTATCTGCGCCCATTTGCAAGATTTCTTCCAGCTCTTTTGGATTTGCCATCAATTCTTGATAGCGCGCGCGGAAAGGGGCAATCTCGTTATTGATTTGTTGGAACAACTGCTCTTTGGCGTCTCCCCAGCCAATACCTGATTCATACTGCGCACGCAAATTAGCAATTTCTTCAGGCGTAGCAAACGCTTTATAAATCTCAAAAATTGCTGACGCGTCAGGATCTTTTGGCTCTTCTGGCAATTGTGAGTTGGTCACAATACGCATGATGGCCTTACGCATCATTTTTTCAGGATCGGCTTGGCTATTAAACTCGCCAAACAACGGAATCACGTTGTTATAGCTTTTGCTCATTTTGCGACCATCGAGACCTGTGAGTAGCGGCGTGTTGTCGTCGACCAGGGCCTCAGGCTCAGTGAACAATGGCTTGTAACGATGATTAAATGTACCTGCTATATCACGCGCCATTTCAATGTGCTGAATTTGGTCACGGCCAACAGGTACATGCGTGGCATTAAACATCAAAATATCAGCAGCCATCAACACAGGGTAGCCAAACAACCCCATGTTAATCCCTTGGTCAGGATCAACGTCTTCTTTTTCCATATTAGCATCGACCGCTGCTTTGTAGGCATGAGCGCGGTTCATGAGGCCTTTGGCACATGAGGAGCTCAAAATCCATGACAACTCCAAAATCTCAGGCACATCTGACTGACGAT
Organism: Psychrobacter sp. PSP; assembly: GCF_024085615.1. Taxonomy (NCBI): domain Bacteria; kingdom Pseudomonadati; phylum Pseudomonadota; class Gammaproteobacteria; order Moraxellales; family Moraxellaceae; genus Psychrobacter; species Psychrobacter sp. PSP. Next base: position 67,451 of record NZ_JABLTF010000015.1, on the reverse strand, counting down.
AAAAAGTCACGCGCTCAGGATCGAGACCACAGGCGAGCCATGTCGCGGCAATGGCTTTGGTTGACTCGTGAATGATCGCAGGATCATGGCAACCAATAATACTGTGATAATCCGCTAAAAAGAAAAAAGCGTCGCTATCGCTGTTTTGAATAGACTGGATGGCCGGACGAATCGCGCCAACATAGTTACCAAGATGCGGAATACCTGTGGGTTTGATCCCTGTCAAAATGCGTTTATGTGGGGCTGCTTGTCCAGAACTGTGATTGTCGCTCATGAAAAATCCGTTGTTTTGTTTGTCAAGTTATTATAATGCGTGATTAAAAGTACAAAATAGCAGTTGCAAAGTATAGCAAATTTTATCAGCCCTTTTGAAAATAAAGGCCTACTTATAGATATCCGTACGACCATTTGGCCCATGTTTAAAGCGCCGATGAAACCACATCCACTGAGTCGGATCAATACGTATGAGTCCCTCTAAAACTTCATTAACCCGAGTAGCATCCGCAACCTCATCTTGACTTGGGTAGTTCTCAAGCTCTGGGGTGATGGTCAAGTGATAATGAGGTCGCTTACCACGTGGTAGATTATCTGGTGTCTGCCGATAGGTGTGTAGCGCCATCACGGCGGGTGGATGCGTTTTGCTGCCTAATTTTGCCATACGGCGTGACGCGGTGATGGTCGCTGCTGGCACGCCAAAGAATGGCGCCATAACCCCTTGTTTTAGACCATAGTCCTGATCGGGGGAATACCAAATCACATGACCTGCTTTGATAGAGGTGACTAGGCTTCGCATGTCACGGCTGGAGATTTGCTTACCGAATATATTGGTACGACCATTATAGATAAACCAGTCCAGTAAAGGGTTGTTTTGCGTACGGTACATACAATCGACAGGGAAGAATTGAGAACACAGTAAGCCGCCCAAATCCAGCATCGTATAATGCGCACCCAATAGAATAACCGGACGCTGCTCGTTTTGCGCATTAACAAGATGCTGTAATCCCGAAATAGATACCGTTCTAGTAAATATATTTGGACGGAACCAAGCACATAGGGTTTCAAACACCCCAATACCTTGATTGACAAAAACTTGCTTGGCCATCAATTCACGCTCAGCTTCTGGCTTTTCTGGAAACGCCAGCTTTAGATTAATCAGAGTGTCACGCCTACGTGAGCCTGCAGCTTTATAAATCAATATGCCGAGCTTACGACCTAGCCAAAACTGCCAACGCAGTGGCAAATATATCATGGGTAACATCACCAAAAACAACAACCAGATACCCCAATACTTTGGCAATAAAAACTGCCATTGAAAGGGCTTGTTTTCTGCTTGCGCGGTACGCTTTTGATTTTGCGTAATCGTTGGGGTGCCAGCAGGTATAGCAGGCGACTTATTGGATTGCTGCCTACTGGATGATGGTATGCCGTTAGTGTTGGAGGGTTTGCTAGGATCGTATTGTTCTGGCGCTTTCATAATATCCTTCTGCCGCACCGTGTATCACATTGCAGCTAATGATGAAAAGTTATTGATATGATGGGGTAGGCTCAAATGCTTTGCAAGTGAGAATGTTTATAAGGTTCTTAATTTGCAGTGCTAATATAAAGTACGTATATCGATAGCTATTGCAATGAGAGATATAGTGAAACCATTATAAAAATGGTATAGCAAGATTAAACGCTATTTTTCGCAGCCTCTGGAGACGCAGTCACAGCAAGCAAGAAAAGTAGCGTTCGAGCGCGTTTCCTATGCTGTATCAATTTTATTGAGGTTCTACTATAGCCACACTACCTATAGGCCAATCAGCAGGCATAAAAAAACCTTATAAGCTGTGACCAGCTTATAAGGTTTTGCAAAACGCTTCTCTTATTTGAGTTTGCTACCATCGCTCCGAGAAAAAGACAACAGCAGCAAAAAGATAAGAAAGTGCTTTGATTAACGTTTTGAGAACTGTGGACGTTTACGTGCTTTACGTAGACCCAGTTTCTTACGTTCAACTTGACGTGAATCACGAGTAACAAAACCAGCTGCTTTTAGGGCAGGCTTCAAAGTTTCGTCAGCTTCGATCAATGCACGTGTGATGCCGTGGCGGATTGCGCCAGCTTGGCCACTGATACCACCGCCTGCAACAGTGACATATAAGTCATACTGGTTAGCAGAGTCTAGTAGTTCTAATGGCTGACGAACAACCATGCGTGAAGTTTCACGGCTGAAGTATTCGTCTAGTGGCTTACCGTTAACAACAATACTACCAGTACCTTTTGATAAAAAGACACGAGCAGTAGACGTCTTGCGGCGACCAGTTCCGTAATTGCGTTCCATAAGTATATCCTTAGATGTCTAGTTCTTTAGGTTGCTGTGCAGTATGTGGATGTTCAGTACCCGCATATAGTTTCAGCTTCTTGATCATCGCATAGCCAAGAGGGCCCTTTGGAAGCATACCCTTAACTGCTTTGTATAGAACATCTTCGGGCTTATGTGCAATCAGCTTTGTGAAGTTGGTTTCTTTAATACCACCTGGGTAGCCACTGTGACGATAGTACTTTTTGTCTTGCGCTTTCTTACCCGTTACTGCGATTTTTTCTGCGTTGATGACAACAATGAAGTCACCAGTATCTACGTGCGGAGTATAAGAAGGCTTGTGCTTGCCACGTAAGCGAGTTGCGATTTGAGTGGCTAAGCGACCAAGGGTTTTGCCGTCAGCATCTACGACATACCAGTCATGGGTCACTTCAGCTGGTTTTGCACTAAGTGTTTTCATGATAAAACCTTAAAATTAGAATTCGTTGAGAGTTTAGCTGGGAACGGGGCTCTCAAAAAACAGACTGCACATTATAAGCAGTAGCGCCTACGCTTGCAAGCTGCATTGGGGTTTATTTTCGCCTTTATACATTAAACTGCAGCGTTTGGCCAGTTTTTAAGCGGTTTTAAACATTTTTACAGGTATTGAAGGGTTTACTAAATATTGCTTAACAAATAACTGCTAATGATGCGCTTAGCAATTAGGGTGTAATTATGACGGTGACAGCCGATAAAGTCCAGCGACAACTTGTCCAACTTTGGTTTGCTTTACGCATTCAAAGCATATCATTTGCTGAGTTGTCTCTAGTTGGGCGTCGCGATTTTCATTAAGCTGCTCTTCTAGCTGCTCAAGCTGAGGTGTTAAATCTTTATCCGCTTCTAAATAAATTAGCGTTGATTGGTCAATCAATGCATTGGTAATCAGCGTACTCAAAATAGGCTGCCATAGATCCTGAGCATAAGGGGGATCGATGAAGACGATGTCAAACGGGTGCTCAATCGGCTGGTGTTGACTCAGTACTTCCTCAGCCGTGCCAGTGATAACCGTGTAAGCTGCGGTATCAAGGCGTAATTGCTCAGCACTTTGACGTAGCATGTTGCTTTGTGCCGTATTAACTTCAATAAAAGTGGTGTGAGCTGCGCCGCGGGACAACGCCTCAAACCCTAATACGCCACTGCCTGCACAGCTATCGAGTACGCGTGCACCGTGAATATCGGCCAATAACCAGTTAAATAATGTCTCTCGCAGGCGGTCGGGTGTTGGGCGCAGGCCATCTGCCTCGATGAAGCTGACAATACGGCGCTTGAACTGCCCACCGATGATACGAACATCACCGGCTGCGGCACTTTTTGCTTTAGGGTTCTTTTTCGCTGTGCGTCCGCGTGAGGGTTTTTTCATGCTCGTGTCTCTTTTATTATCTTTTTTTTGAGGCATCTCTACTTATTAGACATGACGGGTAATGGTTAGAGATGTCTATCAAAATGTCGCTATTCAGAGGTGGCTGCTGCTGCTTGTGCCTCTGCCGCTTCTTGTTCTGCTAACGCTTTTGCTTCTTTTTCACGCAAGGCATCCTTCAAGGCTTTCTCAAAGGCCTTTTGGCGCTTGATGACTTTGAGCTCATCAGCGGACGGCGGCAGTACCGGATCAGTTTTGCGTTGTAGCATCCAGTAGTCAAATAGGGCACGGCCGATAGGCGCGGCAGTCGTACTACCACCGCCACCGTTTTCGACCAAGACCGCCAGCGCGATTTGAGGGTCTTCGACAGGGGCAAAACCATTGAACCACGCATGATCCCAGTGACGTTTGTCAATCGCTGATTTATCATAGCGTTTGCCTTGAGCGATAGACTTTACCTGTGCTGTTCCTGTCTTGCCAGCGATACGATAGCGCGGGGTATAGATACCGCGTCCAGTACCGTTTTCTACCACGCTTTCCATTGCATCATGCATACGTAACCAGTCAGAAGGCTGACCGTTATAGTCGATTTTACCATCAGGTTTGTCGATGATTTTGACTTCTGCTGCACCGTCACTGCTCTTGAGCAAATGCGGGGTAATATGTTTACCTTTACTGGCGGTCATGGCAGTGGCATTAGCAATCTGTAGTGGCGTGGCTAAGAAATAGCCTTGTCCAATACTGACAGAGATGGTTTCACCCGGTAGCCAGTCTTTATCATACGTGTCTTTTTTCCATTTCGGTGATGGCATGATGCCTGATTTTTCGTTAGGAAGATCAATACCAGTCTTGTCCCCAAAACCAAAGCGCACCATCCAGTCGTGTAGACGCTGAATACCCATCTCATAGGCCAGCTTATAATAGTAAGTATCAACCGACATTTGGATAGATTTCTTTAAATCAACCGTACCATGACCCCCGCGCTTCCAGTCACGGAAACGATGGCTGTCTCCTGGTAAACTGAAATAGCCAGGATCATAAATAGTGCTGTTCCAATCTCGCAAGCCATAGTGAATGCCACCTAGACCCTCAAATGGTTTGATGGTCGAGCCAGGTGGATAGGTCCCTTGGAGGGCGCGATTGTATAGCGGCTGATCAAGGTCTTCCCGCAGCGCATCATAGTCTTTAAACGAAATCCCTGAGATAAAAGGATTTGGGTCATAGCTTGGGTTACTGACAAATGCCAGCACGTCGCCGTTTTTGGGATCTATCGCTACGATGGCACCGCGGCGTCCATCTAGTTGTTGTTGGGCGACCTTTTGCAGCCCATAATCTAAGCTCAACGTGATATCGTTGCCTGAGGTAGGCGGTTTGGTATCCAATTGACGTAGGATATTGCCGTGAGCGTCTGTTTCTACCGACTGATAGCCTGGTTGCCCAAGCAAAATATCTTCGTAATAGTCTTCAATACCAATCTTACCGATCAGATCAGTACCTGCATAGCGGTCCTTATCAATACGCTTAGACTCTTTATCGTTAATACGACCAACGTAACCGATCACATGAGCAAATAGCTCATCATAAGGATAATCACGCGTCAGCTTACTTTGGATAGAAACACCGCGAAAGAATGGCTTACGCTCACTGAACTGAGCCAGCTGTGCCTCTGTTAAGTCGATTTTGATGGTCACAGGGTCGTTTTTGTTTTTGTTCAAGCGCGCCAAAATATCTGTGATGTCTTCTGCTGTCAAATCAAAAATAGGCGCCAGCAAGCTGAGCGTGCGCTCAGGGTTGTCAACCTCATCAGGGCTTAGCATGGCGGTAAAAACTGGCTGGTTATCCGCCAAAATTATCCCGTTACGATCATAAATATAACCGCGGCTAGGCGGTGCAGATATCAGTTTAATGCGGTTATTGTCTGACTGGGTGGTGTACTTATCATGGGCATAGACTTGCAAATAACCATAACGCGTTATCAGGCCGCCCAAACCCAGCAATATTAAAATTCCAAAGATAATAATACGGTTGGTAAAGGTACTGTTGACCTGTTCGGTATTGGGAGTTAGTGGTTTATTCATAGAAAATCAGAGCCCAATCGGTCAGTGAGTCAATAATAAAGAGGTAAAAGGGCAGGTTGGTTAACCAAAACGCGGTGAGTCTAAAGGATAATACAAAGGATTTCAATCACATAGCGCTATATGATCTAAAATCAACGCGCATTGATTTGTACGTAGATGGTGTCTATCGTTTGACTACAAATTATAACAGAACAAATGAGTAGGCGCAGTACTCAGATGCTTATTTTGTTGTGGTCATATATTGCATAAGCGATGCGCTATCTCAGTATATTTATGGCTCAATATAGGATTTAAAAGATGTTATCTTTAGTCACAACTTGCCAAGGGTGTCCATGTGCTAAAAAATGGCAAGTATGCTAAAATCAGGCGATTTATTTTATAGTAGTGGTTAGAGACAGAGCGTCTTTTTGAGACGTTTCAATTTTGCTAGCGGCTTGTTATCAGTCGCGACCATATTAGCAACGACAATCAACCTGTCAGGAACTAGAAAAGTCATGGACATAAATTCATTGTGGCAGACGATCGCTGAGCACCCAGAGTTTTTTGCCATGCTAACTATTCCACCAGTGACGGCATTTGTTACGTGGGTGCATGTATGGATGGCGCTCAAGATGCTGTTTTATCCCATTAAGTTTTGGGGTATTCGTATTCCAAATTTTCCATTTTTTGGGTTACCAGGTATCGGCTGGCAAGGTATCGTCCCACGCAAGGCAGGCAAAATATCAGGGGTTATCGTTGATCAGACATTGTCAAAGCTCGGCTCATTAGATGAGTTTTTTAAAGCGATGGAACCTGAGCAAATGGCGCTATTTGTCACTGATACGGTTGACAAAAACCTTGAGCCATTGATTGATGAGATTATGCTGGATCATTCACCCGCACTATGGGGTAACCTGCCTTATGCCCTAAAGCGCCGTGTCTATGCCCAAGCCCATAAAGAACTGCCTAGCATCATGCAGTCGCTAGTGACAGATTTGACGTATCATGTCGAAGATTTGGTCGATATGCGCAAGATGATCGTCAATACGATGGAGAACGATCGTCGTTTGATGGTCAATATGTTCTTGAAGGTTGGGCAAAAAGAGATCAATTTTATCTGGCACATCAGTGCTTTGATTGGTTTGGTATTTGGTATTATCCAGATGTTTATATTTTTAGTGGTGCCGCAGCATTGGACGGTGCCATTTTTTGCTGCGATTTGGGGATTTTTGACCAATTGGATTGCCATTTGGATGGTATTTAACCCAGTAGAGCCGCATTTTATCCCGTATTTAAAGCTTTTTTCGGTGCAGAGCCGCTTCCCCTTTATCAAGCCAGTCATGCCTCATATCGCAAGGTATCGTCTGCAGGGCGGCTTTATGAAGCGCCAAGAGGAAGTGTCTGAAGTATTTGCTGAGATTGTGGTAAAAGATTTGGTTACCCTTGAGAACATCATGAACGAGATGATGTATGGTGATCGCTCAGCGCAAACTCGTGAGCTGATGAAGTCGCATCTATATACGGTGCTTGAGTCACCAGTTATTAGTACGACATTGCGTGTGGGGCTGGGTCGCCGCGATTATGGACAGCTCAAAAACACTATTATTGATAAGTCGATTGTGGCGACTATGGTGCCACTGCGAGATCCTGAGCTCAATGAAAGTCGCGCCAGTAAGATTTTTGGTCTGTTTCGCGATAGAATAAGGGCGCTGACGCCCAGTGAGTTTCAGAATCTGCTGCGTCCTGCTTTTCGTGAGGATGAGATGACGCTGATTATCTTGGGTGGTCTGACTGGGTTTGTGGCAGGGTGGTTACATCTGGTATTGGTATTTTTCCCCTCGATGCCGTAAGCAATAACACGATAATCAGTATTTTCAAATAGTCAAAAACAACAATATCTCATACAGTTTGAGTCAATAAAACAATGCAAGGCCAATGATAGGTCAGCATTTTGTATCAATCATTCAGATTGATACGTCACAATGATAGTAGCGGGTTTTAGGTGCTTCTACAGCTATCGAAACCTCAGTTTTTAACCGTAAACTATGACCGCATAAAGGGACTATTTAGCGTTTGCCAGTGGCTAGCGATGCCATCGGTGAACCCTTAATGGTATCCAAGGTAAACAAGGTTAGACCGTATGTTAATCACAGAATTGGGTTATTTTGCCTTGCTGGCCGCTTTTATACTGGCGATTTTGCAGGTGGTACTACCAACCATCGGTGTCATGCGCGACCACGTCGCTTGGCAGCGTCTAGCACCAAGTCTTGCATGGGCGCAATTTGCGGCCATGGTCACATCATTTGCTGCGCTGATGGCAGGCTTTTATTACAATGACTTTAGCCTCGTCTACGTCACGCAGCATTCCAATACGTTACTGCCTTGGTATTATAAGCTATCTGCAACGTGGGGCGGTCATGAAGGGTCATTGCTGCTTTGGATGACCATTATGGCCACTTGGTGTGCGCTGGTGTCTTATTTTAGCCGCGGATTACCGCTATCCATGCGTGCGCGTGTTCTTGTGATATTGGCAGGCGTGCAGATGATGATGCTAGCGATGCTGATCTTTACCTCGTCACCATTTGATCGTACCTTGCCCAATTTGCCAGTTGATGGCGCGGATCTAAACCCTGTCTTGCAAGATTTTGGTTTGATTATTCATCCGCCGATGCTCTACATGGGCTACGTAGGCATGGTCGTGCCATTTGCTTTTTGTATGGCAGCGTTGTGGGAAGGGCGCTTGGATGCGGTGTGGACACGCTGGTCGCGTCCGTGGGCGCTAGCTGCTTGGGGTTTCTTGACGGTTGGTATCGCACTTGGCTCATGGTGGGCTTATTATGAGCTTGGCTGGGGCGGCTGGTGGTTTTGGGATCCAGTAGAGAACGCCTCACTGATGCCATGGCTGGCAGGTACGGCATTGCTACACTCACTTGCGGTCACTGAGAAGCGCGGTGTGTTCAAAGCATGGACGATCATGCTTGCCATTTTTGCCTTCGCACTTAGTTTGCTAGGTACATTCCTTGTACGTTCAGGGGTGATCACTTCAGTCCATTCATTTGCTGCTGACCCGACGCGTGGTCTCGTTATTCTAGCCATTCTAGGCGTCATTATCGGCGGTGGTCTGCTGATGTTTGCGGTACGTGGTTGGCGTTTGACGGTTGAGAGTCAATATCGACTGATCTCACGCGAGTCATTCTTGGTGATTAATAACGTTATTATTTTGATTTCGACTTTGGTGGTATTGCTTGGCACGCTATATCCTATTATTGCCGACTCTTTCAATTTAGGTCAGGTATCTGTTGGCCCTCCCTATTTCAACGCGCTATTTGTACCCTTAACGTGGCTTTTGCTCGTGGCGATGGGTATGGGCTCTAATATTCGCTGGAAACAAGACAGCCGCCCATTATTAGGTGCTGGCATGGTTATCGCTGTGAGCAGTCTGGTGTTGGCGGCGATTATTGCCTATTTTACGAGTCCATCAGCGATGCTAAATATTGGCGTCACGTTGGCAGTGAGCTTTTGGGTGCTATTATGGATGGGGATCGATTTTAAAGATAAAACCAAAAATGCACCGAGTCGATTAAACGGATTACGTCAGCTGCGTTTGAGCTATTGGGGTCAACAAATCGCCCATATTGGGGTCATCGTTGCAGTTATTGGGGTAGCCTTTACCAGTACGCTCAGTATTGAGCGTGATGTGGCGCTGGGACCAAATGATAGTGTCAATGTCCAAGGGTATGACTTTACCGTAAAAGGTTTTAGCGAAGTAAAAGGCAGTAACTTTGACGCCACACAAGCTGAGGTTACGGTCAGTAAAAACGGTCAAACGGTGACGACGCTACATCCTGAAAAACGTAACTATATTATCAGTATGATGCCGATGACTGAGGCGGCGATTGATGCCAGTCTTATGCGTGATGTGTATGTCGCTCTTGGTGAGCCGATCGCCGAAAACAGCAACGAATGGGCATTTCGTATCTATGTCAAACCGCTCATTCGCTGGATATGGCTAGGTGCGCTGATTATGGCATTTGGTGCATTGCTCAGTATGCTAGACAATCGTTACCGTATTAAGAAAACCAGAACACCTGCGCAAATCGCTGCCAAAAAATCAGGCTTTGCTACGGTGGCAGATTTGGAATCGCAAGCTATCAAGACAGGGGATCAGTAATATGACGACCTCAAACAATGCACCTGATAAACAGGCTCAGCAAAGCAATAAGAATACCAAACGCAAAAAGTCGCTTAAATTAGGTTTTTTGATTCCGCTGGTGATTTTTATTGGTCTGGTTGCCATGCTGTATATGCGCTTGGGCAAACCGACGGATATCGTGACGAACACAGCACTTGAGCGCCCAGTACCGGCTTTTGAGTTGCCGCTATTGTCAGATACCAGTCGTATCATGACCAATGATAACCTGCCTGATGAGCCGTTCTTGATGAATATCTGGGGATCATGGTGTCCTACTTGCATCATCGAGCATCCTTTCTTAATGAAATTGGAGGAGCGCGGTGTCAATTTGGTCGGTGTCAACTATAAAGATGATATTGGGGATGCCTTAGGATATTTGAATAAAGGCGGCGACCCGTTTTCGATGTCTATTCAGGATCTATCGGGGCAGTTTGCTTTAGATTTGGGACTGACTGGCGCGCCTGAGACTTTTGTCGTCGATGGTGAAGGGATTATTCGTCAGCATATTATCGGTGAGGTCAATGAGAGCAACTGGCAAAGCCGTATTGCGCCTTGCTTGATGGTGCTTAATGATGCCAATAATAATGGCGTCAGTTTAGAGCCAAGTCAGGTTGAGGAGGCGTGTCAATGATAGCATATCAAATAAAATCCGTTACGATAAAGTTAGCAAGCTTGCTTATCGCTTGTCTATTCAGTATGGCCAGTTTTGCTGCTATTGATGTCTATGATTTTGACTCTGTACAGCAAGAGGCACAGTATCGTGGTCTTATCGAAGAGCTGCGCTGTCCAAAATGCCAGAACCAAAACCTAGCAGGCTCTGATGCCCCAATTGCCCAAGACTTAAAGCAAAAAACCTACGATTTGGTCAAAGATGGTCGTAGCGATGGTGAGATTCGTGCCTATATGCAGGAACGTTATGGCGACTTTATCAGCTATAAGCCACCAGTGCGTCCTTCAACATGGATCTTATGGTTTTTCCCACCATTATTGCTCATCATCTTGTTAGTAGGTTGGTTTTGGCAAAGTAAACGACGTCAGCTTGTTGCCAGTGGTGCAAGCGGCATGACAGCAGATAATACCGCTGAGGCGCTATCTGTTGCCGAAAAAGCGGAGCTTGAGCGCTTATTGTCACGTGCTGATAATAAAGACGTTCACGATATTACAAGCCTTGGGGGCAAAAAATGACCATATTTTCTACGGTTGGCTTATTTATTGCGCTGAGCTTACTGACCGCCTTATTGCTTGCTGTTATAGCTATCAAACCATGGTTGAGAGCACCGCGTACGCATAGTAAGCCTTTGGACAATCAGCTATTAGGTATCAACGTTGCTGTATTTCGTGAGCGCTTAGCAGAGCTGAAAACAGATAAAGACAGTGGCATCATTGATGAGCATCACTATCAAAACCAAAAACTTGAGCTTGAACGCCAGCTTTTGGATGCTCAGCGTGAAGTCGCACCTATGGTCACGCCTGGTATCAAAAGCCGATTGATCATTGTCTTTTGGGTACCTGTGCTGTCTGCCATGGCGTACTTGATGGTCGGAGATCGCACGCCTGTTTTTGAGCTTTGGGCAAGCGAAGACAAAGTAGGTCAAGTGGCGGATGACTTATTAACTGGCAAGATTGACCAGCCACCTGCTTGGGCGATTGAAGATGGCAATCAGCTGATTAGTGCCATGCAGACCAACGTCTATCGCCATGCGTACGATTACAATCGTTGGATGCGCCTATCAGAGTTGTTCTTATCATTAGAGGCGACCGATTCAGCACTAGAGGCCTTATCACGTGCTTATCGTTTGTCACCTGATAATGAAGAGATTGCGATTACTTACGCGCAGATTAATTTCTTTGCTAATAAGGGTCAGCTAGACGAAAATAGTCGCCGAGTGCTAGAAACTGTATTGGCCAAAAACCCACAGCATGAAGGCGCGCAAATGCTCATGGCAATGGGTGAGGCGCGAGCAAATAACTTTGATCAAGCACAAGGCTGGATCAAACGCTTGCGTGACAGTATTTCTGCCAAACCAGGCGACCATACGCAGGCGCTATCCAGTCTAGATGAGCTCAGTGCCAATGTGACTATGCAGCAGCAACAAGCGTCTGAGGGCATTGAGGTGACCGTTAAGATCAACTCAAGCCTACTGCCATTGGTCAAAGCGGATGACGTGCTGTTTGTGGCGATTCGTGATGTGAATGGTGGCCCGCCATTTGCTGCCAAGCGTTTGCCAATTAGTGCGATTAAGCAGGGCGAGGCTACTATTAGCCTAAGCGATATTGATGCGATGATGCCAGAGCGTACCCTAAGATCAGCCCGTTCTGATAAGGTTGAGTTGGCTGTCATTGCGCACATTAGTCACAGCGGTACAGCTATCGCAGAGTCAGGAGATTTATCAGGTAATCCTGTTGTGATTCGTGCTGACCAAAATCAGGTCAATGTAGAAATCAATCAACAAATTCCCTAGTATTAGGGTTAGTTATTGTGAGTATTTTTCATATAAATGCTGTTGGCCACAAAAGGCTTAGCAGTGTTATATGGAAAGATAAGTCATGGCAGCTTATGACCTTAATTAGAAAAAAACTTGAGGTTTGTCAGGTCACAAGGTAAGGTGTCTTGGCAATCAGTTAATCCCTAAGTTGTAGTAATCCCAAAATCCCATTGAATTCAGGAGAGTCGTGTAATGATGCGTATTATTTTGCTAGGTCCACCAGGCGCCGGTAAAGGTACTCAAGCCCAGTTTATTTCTCAGGAATATGATATTCCGCAGATATCGACGGGTGATATGCTACGTGCTGCTATCAAAGAAGGCAGCGAGCTTGGCAAAAAAGCCAAAGATATCATGAATGCTGGTGGTCTGGTTTCTGATGACCTCATTATCAATCTCGTAAAAGAGCGTATTGCAAAGCCTGATTGTGCCAACGGGTGTATCTTTGATGGTTTTCCACGTACGATTCCTCAAGCGCAAGCCCTTGCCGATGCTGATGTTGCCATCGATCACGTGGTAGAGATTAGTGTGCCCGATGATGAGATCGTTAATCGTCTGTCTGGTCGTCGTCAACATCCAGGTTCAGGCCGTGTATATCATGTGCAGCACAACCCACCAAAGGTTGAGGGCATAGATGACGTAACGGGCGAAGCACTTATCCAGCGTGAAGACGATCAAGAAGCGACCATTCGCGACCGTCTGTCGACTTACCATGAGCAAACCTCTGCATTGGTTGGTTTTTATCAAGAAAAAGCCGCCGAGGGCGCAGATTCACCAAACTACGATAAGTTTGATGGCACGCAAGATATCGAAGAGGTTAAGCAGCAGATTTTGTCTGCGTTAAAAGGCTAATGTTCGATTTTAGCTAATTAATTTAGCCAGTCGATGTGGTCGTTGAAGACCCTGTTTAATAGCAGGGTTTTTTTATGGCTAATATTTATATATTGGATAATTTTATCTTCTATAAAAAGCATTCAGCATATTGCTGACTCATGATTGAAAATCACCCACAAAAAAACCGCTTACTCATTATAAGTAAACGGTTTTCTCATCAAAATATATGACGCAATAGGCTCATATACCTTCAAGTATCCCTTACGCATTACCTTGGGCATCAACTTGTGCTTGTTGCTGGCTTTGCGCGTACGCTTGATCAAAGTTGACAGGGGCTAGTAGCAATTGCGGGAAGCTACCGCGCGTTACAATGTCGCTGATGACTTCACGGGCATATGGAAACAGCACGTTAGGGCAGTATGCACCCAAGATTTGACCGATTTGATCTTCTGGGATGTCTTTTAACAAGAAGATACCTGCTTGATGTACTTCAGCGATAAATGCCGCTTCTTCAGCATTTTTTGCCGTGACGCTAACGGTTAGGACGATTTGGTAATGATCGTCATCTAATTTTTCAGCATTGCTAGACAAATTGATATCAAGCTCTGGGTTCCACTCTTTGGTGAATACGCTTGCGCCTGGTACTTCAAGTGACATATCTTTTACATAGATACGCTCTAGTGCCAATTGTGGTTGTGCTTGTTCTTCAGCCATGATAAATCCTCTAAAATTAAATCAAATAATGGGTCAAACTACGATTTTAAAAAAGCATTGTAATATAAACCAAGATCAAATCTCGATGTTTTTTATGGTTACGTCTCACTATGGCTTTTGAGTCTGCCACTGTCCATCTTCAAACCAATAAAGACAGACAGTAAAGCAAGGTAGCAGATTAACCCGCTAATAGCTCGTCAAGTTTGCCTTGCTGGTTCATTTGGTTGAGCTCATCAAAGCCACCTACAAAGGTTTCACCAACGAAAATTTGTGGCACAGTGCGATAGTTATTGGTTTTTTTCATCAGCGCTTGACGATCTTCACTACTCATGTCATGCATGCTGATTTCTTCGTAATCAACGCCTTTGGTTTTTAGTAGTTGTTTGGCGTTTGAGCAGTATGGGCAGATAGGGGTCGTATAAACTTTAACAGATACAGTCATGGTAAATCCTTATTTATAAATTTATGAGATAACAAACTTATTATAGATAGCCTGATAAATTATCATAGTCTAAGTATTGATAGAATCTGTTATCAATGAGTAAAGTGCACATGTATTCAACTGTGCTCATTACTACAGTGGGGATGAGCATGACAAATTCAAGCCGTCTTAGTTTAAAACCCTCAGTAGCAGTATAAACAGGATATAAAAAAAGACACCTATTGCTAAGGTGTCTTTTTATTTTGCTATCGTTAATCGGATGCTTTTTTTAGTCAGAAGCTATATTTTAGCCAATCTATTATTTGCTTAAACTAGGCTTGGTCTTAGCTTTGTTTTTTGATTTAGCGTCTTTTACACCAACCAATGGCATACCAGCGCCTTGCCAGCCGCCAATACCGCCCTCTAAGCGATAAACACTGTCTTTACCAATCATCTGAATCGCAGCGCCTGCTTGCACACCCATATCGCAGATAATAATCACTGGCTGCTCAATCGCACGAATCTCTGCTAAGCGGTCTTTGAGATCAGTGAACGGTATGTTGCGGCTGCCTTGAATATAGCCTGATTCAAACTTCTTCTTGGCGCGAATATCGATCAGCTGCGCGTTCTGAGAGTTGACCATCATGCCAAGGGTGTTGGGCGATATTTTTCTACCGCTACGTTTGTTTTCAATGGTAAAAAACAGGATAGCAAGTACGGCTAATATACCAAATAAAAACGGGTGGTTGCCCACAAATTCCAGCGCACGATCCAAACCATACCTCCAAAAAAATAGGTGTTCTATTGAGCTGAGAAGCCAGCCCAATGATAGTGAACAAGGCGCTATTATACCGATAAGGTCATCTATAGTAAACGGGCGATGACACGGTCAATAATCAATCTATCATTTTGCCTTTGAAATGATGTTAATTGAGCTTAATAAAGCTTAGTATCAGCTTCCTCTCGTAGCGTCACGAGATTTTCAACGCGGCGCTGTAATACGGTACCGTCAGCCACGGCTTGCCACAGCGCGCAGCCTTTGCTGTTATGGGTATGACGACAGTCACGGAATTGGCAACTGCCAGCTAGTGGCGCCAGCTCAATAAAGCCTGAGATGATATCGTCAGGTGTGAGGTGCCAAATACCATATTCGCGAATACCTGGTGTATCGACGATACCACCTTGCGTCAAATCCTCGGGGTTAAATGGCAGCAGTCTACTAGTTGTCGTGGTGTGCTGACCAAGCTTAGAGTTTTGCGAGATGATATTGACGCTTTGACCAGACTCAGGAAGTAGGGCGTTAATAAGGCTGCTTTTGCCAACACCAGACTGCCCTGCAAAGATGACCAGCTTTTTGTCTATGTAGCGTTTTAGCTCATCGAGGCCTTCTTGCTCGTCACTCTCGGCGATATTTTCAGGGCAATCGACCGACGTCAGAACACTTTCATAACCGAGCGCAGCATATTGTGCCAATAATTCACTCGTATCGACGCCGTTTTCTTGTGCCAACAGATCGGCTTTGTTGAGGACGAGCAGTGGTTTGACGCCCGCGTGATGGCAGACGACCAGATAGCGATCGATCAAAGTAGGAGCGGCGGCAGGCAATGGCGCAAAGACGATGGCCAGAATATCAACATTGGCGGCAACAGGTTTGAGCTTATGATAACGGTCAGGGCGAGAGACCAATGAGGTACGCGGTTTGACGGCTTCGATACGGCCAAAGCCTGTGTTGGAGTCGGCACTCCAGCGCACTTGGTCACCAGCGGCTAGCATCGGCAAGTTAGTGCGTACATGGCAGCGCCAAATATCGCCGAGCGCAAGCGCTTGCCAAAATGGCTCTGGATCATCAGGCGCAATCTCTGGCTGCTCAGGTATCACCGCAGGTAGGCTTGTGACTTGTACTTCTAGTTGCTTACCGTAATGCGCCATGACCACGCCATCCATCAAGCTGTCATCGATGCTGTCTTGACTTAACAATTGCTGCTTGTCGATGCGACGAATCTGTTGTTTGGTCAGTTTGCGTTGCCGGATTAATGCCATGGGTTTTGACCTATTATAAAAATATTGCTAAGTGTAGCGTGAAAATTTGCTAACATACAGCCTAAAGCGTCTGCGGCAGACAGGGGTTTTGTAATATTGTACGACTTTATAGGTTTTCTAAACCAAGTAGCGTGTTGCAATACTGTCTGAGCACGGGTGTCTACGTGTAATACGTTTTTTCAATAGTTTTTCTAAAGTTGTTTTTTTTAAAGTTGTTTTTTCAAAATTATGAATGATAGGATACTTTATGGCTACCGGTGACCATCCCAATAAGATTAAAATCAAAAATCAAGGCAAAAAAGGGCTGGTGTGGATTGATTTAGAAATGACCGGACTTGATACCTTAAACGATGAGATTATCGAGATTGCCACTGTCGTGACTGACGAAGATTTGAATGTGCTTGCTGAAGGGCCTGTGTTTGCGATCAAGGTATCGGATCAAGTCTTAAATAAGATGGATGACTGGAATACCAAGCAACATGGTCAGTCAGGATTGGTCGACCGTGTGCGTCGTAGCACGATGACATTGGCGGAAGCGGAAGCTGAAACCATCAAGTTTCTGAGTAAATGGGTCGATAGTGGTAAATCGCCAATGTGCGGCAACTCTATCTGTCAAGATCGCCGCTTTATGGCGCGCCAAATGCCAGAGCTTGAGCGCTTCTTTCATTATCGTAACCTTGATGTATCGTCAATTAAAGAGCTGTGTTTCCGCTGGCGTCCTGATATCTTAAAGAACTTTGAAAAAGGGGGCAGTCATTTAGCATTGGATGATATTCGCGACTCTATTCGTGAGCTAAAGCATTATCGTCAGCATTTCTTTAAATTGATGGATTAGATAGCGAGCGATAAGCAGTTCAAGATTGTAGTAAACGTAAAAAGGGTCTGTTGAACTATCAACAGACCCTTTTTTAACTGAAGAGATATTTCTTAAGATACGTTGTCTAAAACGCCATTCAGCGAATAAAAAATTCAAACTCAAATAATCCAAACTCAGCATCATCACTGCTTAAATTATTACTATTCAAACGGTCATTTGAATACTCGTCGTCTGTCACTGCACCAATTACAGCGCTTACTTTCGGCTGGCGAGTGTCTTTATCTAGCAAGCGCCAATCACCAAGCACGTAGCGCTTTTTATCAGCAGTCGCCTGATGAATATCTGGACGATGCGTATGTCCGTGCAATAAAGCATCGCTGTCAGTAATGGCCTGACGTACGGCCTCATCATTCACATCCATGATATAAGCCGCTTTAGTAGCATTGTTCTGCTGGCTTTTTTTGCGCATGTTGTCTGCGATGGCTAAGCGTTTCTCTAACGACTTATTAAGCAGATACCACTGAGTCAGGCGGTTGCGCATAATTTTGCGAAAGAGTTGATATTTCTTATCATCGGTACAGAGTGCGTCACCGTGCTCTAAACGATAATTCTGCTGACCAACAGTCAAAGTATACGGCTCGCTTATCAGCTCACCACCGAACAGATTGCAAAACGGCTGTCCTAACAAAAAATCGCGATTGCCGTGCATGACTAATATTTCACAGCCATTGATACGTAGCTGTTTTAGCTTTGCAATCAATGGGGTTAGCCAATGCGCCATCTGCTCGTCTTCTGACCTTTTTCCTTTTAATAGGGACAAATACATATCATCACCCAGCCATACCTCAAACCAGTCGCCCAATATAAAGAGGCGTGTAAGCGCAGGCAGAGCAAGACAGTCATCGAGCAGCGCCAAAAAAGCCTGCACTAAGGCAGGCTCCTGAGGCGATAAATGCAAATCGCTAATCAATACTTGCCGCACTTGATGAGGGCGGGTCGTGATTAAGTGATTAAAACGTTGCATTTATCTTGATCCTCGTGACTTATCGTATGGCGAGCATTACTTAGTAAGTTCTACTAGAAAATGCTCGCTCATTCACAGCTATCGCTAAGTAACTATTACTGACTACTGACTAGCTGCTATTGAATGACTATTACTGAGTAATGATGGTTGCTGAGTTGATAACAACTGGCTCTTTTGGCACATCAGCATGCATGCCGAAACGACCAGTTGGGACGCCTTTCATTTTTTCGATCACATCCATACCGCTGGTGACTTTACCAAATACAGTGTAACCCCAACCTTGCATGTTTTTGCCAGTGTGGTTTAAGAAATCATTGTCTTTTACGTTGATGAAGAACTGGCTAGTCGCTGAATGCGGATCTTGGGTACGCGCCATTGCGATAGTACCTTTGTCGTTTTTCAAACCATTGTCCGCTTCGTTTTCGATAGGCGCGTTGGTTGGTTTTTCATTCATCTCAGCGTCCATTCCGCCGCCTTGAATCATGAAACCATCAATAATGCGATGGAAAATCGTACCGTCATACTGACCAGATTTTACGTAGTTCAAAAAGTTTTCTACGGTCTTTGGCGCTTTTTCTTCGTTGAGTTCGATAACGATCGCACCCATATTGGTGTCAAGTTCTACTACTGGTGGCATGTCTACCATGGGATATTCCTTTTTGATTGCAGCGCCTTAAATGACGCTGTCAAGTGGTGGTTAAAAGTTGGTTGTTAAAAAGTTACGGGTAGTCTAACGGCTTTTTTATCCCGTGTCATGTATCAGGCTGTTAATGCGTTTGCAAAAGCTGATAGAATAACGCAACTTTAGCCATTTTTGATCAGCTTTGACAAATTGTGATAATGCGGACGCGTTATCTGAGTTTTTATATCCCAATTTATTTTAATAATTTATTTTGAACGTTTTGTGATGCGTGATGGCACGTATCACAAATTGACAATTTGCGTTAGGAGCAATATCCGATGAGTGAGCACTCAAGCAACAATGCACAAAAAGACGAAGTAAAAAACGACTTTATTCGTAATATCATTCGTGACGATGTCAATGCGCAAAGATACCAGCAAATTGTCACACGTTTTCCGCCTGAGCCAAATGGCTACTTGCACTTAGGTCACGTAAAATCTATCTGCCTAAACTTTGGTGTGGCCAAAGAGTTCGGCGGTGTGTGTAACCTGCGTTTTGATGACACCAACCCAACTGCAGAAAAACAAGATTATATTGACAATATCGAAAATGATGTGAAATGGCTCGGTTTTGAGTGGGCAGGCGAGGCGTATCACGCGTCAAGTTATTTTGATCAGCTACATGCATGGGCAATACAGTTAATCGAGCAAGGCGATGCCTATGTCGATTTGCAAACGCCTGAGCAGATTCGCGATAACCGTGGTTCATTCAATGAAGCGGGAACGCCATCTCCGCAGCGTGATGCCAGTGTCGAGGAAAACCTAGCCCTTTTTAATGATATGAAAGACGGTAAGTACGCTGAAGGTAAGGCGGTATTGCGCGCCAAGATAGATATGGCAAGCCCGAACATGAACCTGCGTGACCCTGTCATTTACCGCGTGATGCATCAATCTCATCATCAGACTGGTGATAAATGGTGCATTTATCCGATGTATGACTTTGCGCATCCACTCTCTGATGCGCTCGAAGGTATTACCCATTCACTATGTACGCTTGAGTTTGAAGACCATCGTCCATTCTATGATTGGGTCATCGCCAAGATCGGCTTTGATGTACCGCCACACCAATATGAGTTTAGCCGCTTAAACGTGGATCACACATTGACCAGTAAGCGTAAACTCAAGCAGCTCGTTGATGAAGGTATCGTGAGTGGTTGGGACGATCCCCGTATGCCGACTATCGCTGGTATGCGCCGCCGTGGTTATACGCCAGCGGGCTTGCGTGACTTTTGTGAGCGTGTGGGCGTGACCAAAGCCGATAGCGTGGTTGATTTCCGTTTACTAGAGTTTAGCGTTCGTCAATCGTTAGAGACGACTACTGGTCGCGGCATGGCGGTACTAAAGCCATTAAAAGTGACGATTACTAACTTTAGCGAGGCGGTTAGTAGCTGGGAGTCGCAAAAAGCCGATAGTGTTAATGCGCGTTTTGACGATGCCACGCAGACCCTTTGGTTGACGCAGCCGAACCATCCTAACGTCGATATGGGTGAGCGTGAGATTCCGTTTACCGAGACTTTGTATATCGATCAAGGTGATTACGAGATTGAACCGCCAGCAGGCTACAAGCGTCTGTCTCCAGAAAAGCCAGAGATTCGTTTGCGTAACACTTACGTGCTAGCCGTCACTGAGCATATCACTGATGAAAATGGCAATGTTGTTGAGTTAAAAGCGACAATTGATCCCGCAACGCTAGGCAACAATCCTGAAGGCCGTAAGGTGAAAGGGGTGATTCATTGGGTATCAGCCAGTCAAGGTGTACCAGCGACCGTGCGCATGTATGAGCAGCTATTCAGTGCTGAAGACCCAAGTGGCGTCGCTGATGTCCATCAAGCACTAAACCCGGACTCGCTCACTGAGCTGGATGCTGTCGTTGAGCCATCTTTAGCCCATGCTGATGCTGGTACGCGTTTCCAGTTTGAGCGTGAAGGGTACTTTATCACCGATAGTGAAGATCATAGCACGGATAAGCCAGTCTTTAACCAAATCGTTAGCTTGCGCGATAGTTATAAGCCAGCTTAATGCATAGCCTTTGAGCTTGCCCTTAGGGCTTAACGTCAAATTATTATGTCAAATCATTGTTCTTTTATACTCACCCATCTCTAGTGCGCTAGGGGTGGGTTTTTTATGAACTTTGCTTGTGGGATACAGGCATGGTAGTTTAATGCGCTATGCTACCTATATACTGGTTTATTTAGTGATAAATGGAATAAACGCATTACAATCCTTCACAAGACATTCATAACCAGTTTGGTACTATAAAGTGAGTTTTATTGATGCACTAGACGGGATAAGCAAATGATCAAACCGTCTCGCACATTGCAATAATCGGTTTATAATAATAGTGCGCATAAGACAGTAAGCTCAGCGCTCATCATTCATATAAATAAGGAATTTAGTATGGCACATTTACGTTTAGGCGACACCGCACCAAACTTT
This sequence comes from Psychrobacter sp. PSP, assembly GCF_024085615.1. Lineage (NCBI taxonomy): Bacteria > Pseudomonadati > Pseudomonadota > Gammaproteobacteria > Moraxellales > Moraxellaceae > Psychrobacter > Psychrobacter sp. PSP. The sequence goes on along the minus strand of NZ_JABLTF010000015.1, from coordinate 46,057 downwards.
GATGCAAGCACCACAGAGGGTGATATTAATTTTTATGATTGGGCGGGTGATAGCTGGGTGGTATTGTTTTCGCATCCTGCCGACTATACGCCAGTTTGTACTACTGAGCTTGGCCGCACCGCTGCATTGGGCGGTGAGTTCCAAAAACGCAATGTCAAGCCGATTGCTTTGTCAGTGGACGGCTTAGAAGATCACAAAGGCTGGGTCAGCGACATCGAAGAGACACAAGGCGCTGCGGTGAAATTCCCTATCATTGCAGACTCTGATCGCACGGTTGCGGATTTGTATGATATGATTCACCCAAATGCTGATAACACCGCGACAGTTCGCAGCGTGTTTATCATTGATCCAAATAAAAAGGTGCGTCTAACACTGACGTATCCGGCCAGCTGTGGTCGTAACTTCGATGAAATTATCCGTGTTATTGATGCGCTACAACTATCGGATGAATATAACATCGCGACGCCTGTAGATTGGAAGGACGGTGATGACGTAATCATTCCACCAAGTGTCAAAAACGAAGATATTGCTGCCAAATACCCAAAAGGTCATAAAGAAATCAAGCCGTACCTACGTACGACCCCAGCCCCTAATAAATAACTGGACTGGTTGCATAAATATGATTAAATAAAGCCCCGTGACTTAAAGTTATGGGGCTTTTGCTATTTTTACCTCATGAGTAATAAGCCTTTGCCATGACGGTCAGAGTAGGCTATAACTATGGTATGGAGTATCAATAGATAGGGTGCTCATTAGTGCCACCATCATAATAAGGCGTATCAGCGCTAAATTTCTATTCAATCATTCTTACAAGGAGTTCATCATGAAAAAATTATACGTCACCCGTATAGCACCCAACCCGCGCAAAGCCCTTATTTTATTGGCATCAAAAGGGATTGATGTTGATGATATGGATGACATTGATGTGATTGATATTGATTTTGCCAAAAATGAGCAGATGTCAGACGAATTTACCAAAATAAATCCGATGCAGACAGTGCCTGTCTTAACACTAGACGATGGCACCGTGCTCAATGACTCACAAGCAGTCTGCGAGTATCTGGATCGCGTCTATGGTGAGCGTTCTGTTATGGGCAATGACGTGATACAGCGTGCCCAAGTGTGCTCGATGCGCCGTATTGCTGAGTTTGAGGTGATGTATAATTTAATGCTAGCGTTTCAGCACAGTCATCCGTCTAAAGCCCAGCGTGTTGAACAAGTGCCAGAATTTGTTGCGCCATCAATTGCCCGTGCTGTCAAAGCCATGGAGTATTTTGAGACAATCCTAGAAGGTCGTGAGTATCTGGTGGGTGAGCAGCTAAGCTTTGCAGATATCGTGCTATATTTGGGCTTAGATTTTGGTAAAGTGCTCAAAGTTGATCCGAATGAGCAAGGCAAAAACCTAGCCCGTTTTTATCAAATGATGAACGAGCGCTTTAGTATCAAAAACATGGCTAAAGCTAAGCCTGCGGAAATCAATGATTAGATAAAGAGATACATCGCAAGTTCTATTGTTTTTAGATGCTTGCTCATTAAAGATAATATCGGGGATAGCTAATATGTATTAGCTATCCTTTTTTTGTCCATGAAATTAACGACATTAGATAGCAGAGTAATAAAAGAATTTCAAACATAATAAAAATCAACATTTTATTACATAAGCTAATAATGCTCGGTCTATAGTGGTTAATTTAACGTGATTATAATAACGATATTCCAGAACAGTTAATTAAATGTTTTTTCAAAACATGCAAGACCAGAAAGTATATAGAAATAAGTAATCGAGAAAATTGATATACGCTTACTAAGAGGTTCGTAATATGGTAGGTAGAGCCAAAAAATCAGCACTGACAACGTTTTTATTGCCAAGTATTGTGGCGGTGAGCCTCATACTAGGCGCTTGTCAAAAAGAAAACACGGCTCACGACAATGAAGGATCAGGTATCTCCAATACCGGTGAAAAAATAGACTCACTAGCGATTGAGGATAGGGCCTCGGATACCAACTCAGCAACTACTGAATCTGGCTCGACGACATTTACTCCCGAAGAAAAGCTGATGAATACTTTGTCTCGTCATCGTTGGAGCTTGGTTAGGGCAACGGATGCCAATGAGCAGCCTATAAGTGAGCTTACAGATATCGATGGTCAGGGGACTCTGGTATTTAATCCAGAAACACTTATCTATAGTGTCGGTTGTAATACAATAAGCGCTGCTTATCAGCTGCAAGGACATACATTGAGTATCGAGGAAGGAATGAGCACCAAAATGTCTTGTAGCGATCTTGATATGGCAGAAAATAAATTGTATGCATTGATGCTAGGAAATAGTGAGTTAAAAATAGAGCAAGGTGACAGCCCAGTATTGACTCAGTTTACCAACGATAATGTCACTTTGGTATGGAGTGGCAAACTCACACCTCAAGCGAAATACAATAGTAAGGGCGAGACGGTATTTTGGGCAGTGAATGCCAAAGAAGTCAATTGTGATATGAATGGTGAAAAGCAGTGTCTCCAAGTTAGGCCCGTCACTTACAACGACCAAGGTGTCAAAGTTCGTGAAGGGAAGTGGAGAGTATTTGCGGGAGAAATAGATGGATACCAGCATGACGGTATGCACGAAGAAGTACTAAGATTGCAGCGCTACCGATTAGAGACTAACGAATTAATAGAGTCAGATGAGACAACAGAAAATGATAATGATGATGAAAAGTATGCATATGTACTCGATGCTGTCATTGAAAGTGCAGTTGTAGAGTAGTCCGCTATAATTTCGTCTTGCAAATGATAAAGTGACAGTGCTGGTACTCATAAAAAAACACGCATCGAATAGCGTGTTTTTTTATTGTCTCACTATTTTAATGCCTATTGGTTTTAAAGCTTGTCTGCTTTAACGCCTATCTTTAACGCAAGTTACCCAAATCTTCTTCGGTCAAACGCCAACGACCTTTTTTCTTAGAGCCACCGCGTCCTCGCATAGAGCTATTAAGTAGTATTTTATTCATAGAATGGCTTGAGTGCGCATGACAAATAGCACAGGCAAGACCATCGGCTGCATCCTGCTGTGGTACGACTTCTAACTGTAGTATGCGGCAAACCATCTCCTGCACTTGCTCTTTAGCAGCAGCACCATAGCCGCACACCGCTTGTTTGATCTGCCGAGCAGTATACTCTGACACTTCTAAATCCAAGGCGACCATCGCTGCAATAGCCGCGCCTCGTGCTTGCCCAAGCTTGAGTGCAGAATCAGGGTTTTCTGCCATAAAGACTTGTTCAATCGCCGTATAGATAGGCTCGTCAGCGTATTTTAAATGATGCTGCGTAATGCGGGTCAATCCATTAAAAATACGCTTAAGGCGTTCAGGCATCTCTTTGGTATCTGTGCGAATCGTGCCTGCATCGATATAAGTGAGCTTATCACCCGTCTGCTGGACTATTCCATAACCCGTCATGCGTGACCCTGGGTCGATCCCGATAATAATTGCCATAGTATTCCGTCTTGCTTACATTTTGTTTTATGGCTTAAAAATCAGCCGTAAGTTTGATAGTATAGCAACCAATCCCCATATACATCATATGTTAGCCATTTTAATTTGCATGGCGCTCAATTTATTGGTTTTTATTTTATAGGACGACACTTTATGGGTCAGATAGTTGGTATAGCCATCGTTTGGTTTATTATCGAGATGCTACTGTGGTATTTGCTTGCTCAATTCATGAGCGGCTGGTGGGTATTCATGTGGTTTATTGTCGCAGCAGTGATCGGTATTTCTCTTGTGCGTAAAGGTATGGCTTCTTTGAATCCAATGGCTCAGCAGATGAAAGCAGGTGGTATGATGAATCCTGCAATGCGTCCACCAGAGTCTACCATGATTAAGAGCATAGCCATGGCAGTCGCGGGTATCTTGCTACTTATTCCAGGTGTGTTGAGTGATGTGCTCGCACTACTCGTGATCTTGCCACCAGTACAAAAGAAACTCAAGGACTTTGCCAATAACTATGTCATGAACAATCAGCAAAAAATGATGGAAATGATGGCAAAACAGATGGGTGGTCAAATGGGCGGCCAAAATCCATTTGGTGGAATGGGTGGTCAGAATCCATTCGGTGGCGTAGGCGGTATGAATAACCAAAATCCATTTGGTCAGCAACAGCAAAACCCGTTTGGTGACGTATTTAAACAGCATACGACTGTTGATGGTACGGCCAAAAACATCCCTAAAGATGTGAAAAAAATTACCAAATCTGCTAATGACGAGTAACGATGATTTAGTCATTCATTAGGCATAGAAAAAGCCCCTTTCGCTAATAACGAAAGGGGCTTTTTGGTGGCAGTAAATACATTAATTATAAAGAACATATTTACAAACCGAATAAAACAACCGAAGTGCCGCTGTAAGATGGTGACCCATGAACCGTGAAGTTCAGGGCGGATGCGTCATCCTCTCTGCAGGTTTCCTGATACACCGCAAGCGGTGCAGGCATACACAATGAGACGATAGGTACCACATCCTGGTAAAGCATTATCGGCTCAGGGAATAAACATCTACTAGCCAACACTTCAGAATAGACTCATCTTAACCAATGAGATGAATGATTGCAAGTAGGATTTACAGATTGATACGCAGTATTGTTACCTAGTATCTGTGGTAGGTTTTGAGCTTTTGATAACGATACAAACCCCATCATTTTTTAGTGAAAAATTGTCAGTTTTTCAGCTATTTTAAGATATGTGTTAATATATAGGGCTTTCCATACCCTAACATAGCATTGAAGGCGTTCATTCACTCGAGGAGCGGTAATATATGACCAGTACCCAGCAAGCATCAGAATCTATTGGCGACAATCAGGCGCAGCAGCTCAGCAGTAAGCAAGAAGACGGCGCACAGAATAAAAAAACGCCGCATGTCTTAATGATATTAGACGGCTTTGGTTATCGTGAAGAAGATAAAGATAACGCCATTGCTGCGGCAAATATGCCAAATCTAGATAGGATTTACCAAAAATACCCTCATGGACTGATTTCTGCTTCAGGAGAAGATGTGGGTCTGCCAGATGGTCAGTTTGGTAACTCAGAAGTTGGCCACATGAATTTGGGTGCTGGCCGTGTTCTTTATCAAGACTCGACTCGCATCTCAAATGAGCTTGCCAATCGCGAATTCTACAAAAACGAAGCATTGGTTGACGCAGTAAAAGCGGCCAATGAGCTTGGCGGCAACGTACATATTATGGGTCTGCTCTCTGATGGCGGTGTTCACTCACATCAAGACCATATCGAGGGTATGTGTCATTCAGCATTGGTTCATGGTGCCAAAAACGTCTTTATCCATTGCTTCTTAGACGGCCGTGATACCCCGCCTAAATCTGCAGATAAATACATCAATCGTTTGCGCGATTATATCGATAAATTGAATGCTCATTATGAAGGCGGGCGCGTACAGATTGCCAGCATTATTGGTCGCTACTATGCAATGGATCGCGATAACCGCTGGGATCGCGTACAAAAAGCTTATGAGCTGATCACTGAAGGTAAGGCAGATCGCTTGTCGACACGTGCGGACGGTGCTGTCCAAGCGGCTTATAAGGCACGTGAGACTGACGAATTTATCAGCCCGACGACTGTCATCGGACGTGATGAGGTGCCTTATACCGTCGAAGACAATGATGCGCTGATATTTATGAACTTCCGTGCCGACCGTGCCCGTGAGCTTGCCCAAGCCTTTGTTTTACCTGATCATGAGTTTTCAGGTTTTGCCCGTCAAAAGCAGCCAAAACTTGCCGCCTTTGTGATGTTGACCAAGTATTCTGATGTATTGGCGGATAATCCAAAAACCAGCATCGCTTACTATCCAACGTCTTTGGCCAATACCTTGGGAGAGTATCTGCAGGATCAAGGTAAAACACAGCTACGTATCGCGGAAACTGAGAAGTATGCGCATGTGACGTTTTTCTTCAGTGGTGGCCGTGAAGAAGAGTATGAAGGCGAAACGCGTATCCTAGTACCTTCTCCAGATGTTGCCACTTATGATTTGAAGCCTGAGATGAGCGCGCCTGAAGTGACGGATAAATTAGTAGAAGCGATTGAATCTGGCCAATATGATGTGCTCGTTGTCAATTATGCCAATGGAGATATGGTAGGTCATACAGGGGTTTTCGATGCTGCGGTAAAGGCGGTCGAAGCGTTGGATGTCTGTGTAGGCCGTGTCGAGTCGGCAGTAAAAGCGGCTGGCGGCGATATGCTGATCACAGCTGATCACGGTAACTGTGAGCAAATGCAAGACTACGAAAGTGGTCAAGTACATACTCAGCATACGACAGAGCATGTACCGCTGATTTACGTAGGCACACAAAAACTACAGGTACGTCGTGGCGGTAAGCTCAGTGATGTGGCACCGACTATTTTGGCACTAATGAATGTTGATGCACCCACCGAAATGACTGGTGAGAGTTTATTGGTTTCAGCATCTTAAGCCAGTTGTCTCAGATTATCCGTACATCGGATAATCTGTAAAGACATGGCTTGTTAGATGAATGATATAAACTAGAAAAGGGAGGGGTAGCTATTACCTTTCCCTTTTTTTATGATGGATTTTGCTTGATGAGTTGCAAAACTGCCCTAGTTTGAGAGAGGCCTTTGGTGTTAACTTATACGGTAATACATAACAATAACTTTATACATTCTATTATTTAAATGAGTTTTTTATGCATCCTATCTCTTTTGTGTGCGCATCTTTGTCTAAACAATTAGGCCAACGAGTGATGAAGTCGTCGCTAGCGACCATTATGTCCAAACCCGTATACTTCAAGTTTATAGGCTTTAAGCTCAGTCTAGCAATAGGTTTGCTTGGATTGTGTGTTGTCAGTATGGACGCGCAAGCAGCAGTGCCCTCAGTCGATGATGCTAGTCCGACATCAAGCCTACAGCTTATCAGTTTGAATGCCGATGATATAGTGGCTGAAGATGATACTGAGATGCTGAATGCTGCCGACGAATCATATGACTCAATAGACAGTATGCCAGACGAGAGTGCGGTAATGGACGATGATGATAATATCGATACCAGTATTCCATCAGAGGTTGCGCAAGTATCATTGAATGCAATTTCTCCTCAGACATTAAAGACCTTTGTTGCTGTTGTTGATTTAGTGCGCCGTCAGTATGTTGACGCGGTCAATGATGAGGAGTTATTTAATAATGCAATGAGCGGTATGTTAACTAAGCTCGATAGCCATGCTGAGTTTTTGGATGCGGAGGCCTATGAAAACCTACGTGCTTTTACCGAAGGGGACGTAGGTGATATCGGTATCCAAGTTACTTATGAGCCAGAGGTAGGCTATTGGATCATCACAGAAGTTATTGATGATTCGCCTGCAGATAAAAAAGGCATCGCAGTGGGCGATTATTTACACCAAGTTGGTGAATTCAAACTTGACGAAAATCGGCAAAGTAATGACGTTGAGCAGCTATTAACAGGGATTGCTGGTACCCAAGTAGATATCATCACTTCTAAAGCGGGTCGCCGTAAGCATACAACGACATTGCAGCGGAATAACAGTCACCCTCAAATTGTCGAGACAAAACTCGTCGATGGCATTGCGATTGTTAAACTACCTGCATTCCAGAACAATAGCCGTGAAAAGCTGTTGGAAGGTTTGATTAATTTAGATGCACCTATCTCAGGTATTTTACTTGATTTGCGTGACAATCCGGGCGGTGTTCTTACATCGGCGGTGAGCGTTGCCAGTTTATTTATGAATGATACCGATGTGGTACAAGTACAAGCACGTCAAGACGAATCGCGCGTACTAACCACCCAAGGGGATGCGATACTTAAGCCTCTACCTATGGTTGTTCTACAAAATCGCTACTCGGCATCAGCGGCAGAGGTTTTGGCCAGTAGTTTACAGGCACAAAAACGCGCTACTATCATCGGTGAAGTAAGCTATGGTAAAGGCTCAGTACAGTCAGTCATACCACTCAATGACGAGCAAGCAGTCAAGTTGACAGTAGCTAACTATATGACAGCATCAGGCAGGCAGATCGATGTCATCGGCGTTGAGCCTGACATTACTTTGTCAGGAAGTGAGAGCTCATGGGAGCAGCAGGCGCTGGATTTATTAAAACCCCGCGCGCTCGATTCTGGCATCCGCTTCATTCGAAAAACTACTGCAAATTAGTATATTGTTGATAGATTTAACAATATACCGTCAGACAGCCATTGAATCTCTGAAATAAAAATCCAATGGCCCGATAGAAGACTTACTCAGATTGATCTTCTGCAATTTCTAGCTTTTTCATACGATAACGTAATGAGCGAAAAGTCGTCCCAAGTAGTTCTGCTGCTTGGGTTTTGTTCCAGCCAGTTTGTTTGAGGGCTGTGATGATTAATTGCTTTTCTTGTTCCTGTAGATAATGCTCCAACCCTTGGGCTGGCAATTGATCATCAAGCGGTTCTTGCAGGCTTGTAGTCTCATTCTCTTTTGGTTGAATAGGACGATGGAGGGGTACTTTCTCATTCGTATCACTTGAGCTGGTTGATGGTTCTGTATTATTGGGCACTGAGCGCTGTATCATTGAAGGGTAGTGTTGGGTATTAGTACGATAAGGGTGCAAGTTGGTTGTTTCTTGCTTGTGCTTTACAGCCGTTATCTCACTGTCAGATTGAAGAGTCTGTTCACGGTTTTCTATTGCTTTAGACATTGTTTTGGTAGTTGGTTGAGATTGGTTTTGCTCATTTGCGTAATGGTTAGATTGTTGCGCATTGCTGTGAGCTTGCGTATCTTTAAGGTCGTGACTAACATCAGGTAGGCCTAAATGACTGATATCAATGTCCGAAGTTTCCGCCAACGTCACCGCACGCTCAAGTAAATTACGTAGTTCACGAACGTTACCGGCAAAGTCATGACGCTGCAAACGTTCGCTGGCTTCACGCGTGAGAGATGGGGGTATTTCTAGCTGCCACTCAGCAGAAATCATGGCTAAAAAATGCTCTGCTAATACAGGGATGTCATCACGTCGATCATTCAATGTCGGTAGCTTAAGCTCAATCACATTGATACGATAATACAAATCTTGTCGAAATGCGCCATCCTGTACCAAGCGGCTCAAATCTTTATGAGTAGCGGATAAAATGCGGATGTCTACTGGTACTTCTTTGGTGTCACCAATAGCCCTCACGGTCTTTTCTTGAATAGCACGCAACAGCTTCACCTGCATCGCTAATGGTAAGTCTGCCACCTCATCTAAAAATAAAGTACCGCCATTGGCTTGCTGAAACAATCCCTGCTTGTCAGCCACAGCCCCTGTAAAACTGCCTTTTTTATGACCAAAAAACTCTGACTCCATCAGCTCAGAAGGTATTGCACCGCAGTTTACTGGTACAAAGCTGCCATCTCGTCGCGGACTTAAATCATGAATCAGTCTAGCGACGACCTCTTTACCTGTACCAGACGCACCAGATAAAAAAACAGGCGCTTGTGAGCGTGCCAATTTTAATATGGTGTTTTTAAGAGGGTGCATGACCGCAGAATCACCGATTAGCCTAGCGTCCAGCATCTTTTGCTCAGGTGAGGATTCAGGCGTGGCTTGTGCCCCATTATCCTGATGAATAACCTTTAGAGCGTTTTCTACCAATTGACGTAATCTTGGTAGCTCAAGTGGTTTATTGACAAAGTCAAAAGCACCAAGCTTCAGTGCTTCAATGGCCAGATCCATACTTCCATGAGCAGTGATGACGGCTATCGGTGTATTCGAGCTGTTGCTGATTTCTTTGACCAGCTCCAACCCTGAGCCGTCAGGTAGTTTCAAGTCAGTGAGGCAAAAATCATAAGTATTGTCTTGCCAGTATGATCTTGCTTGCGCCAAAGTATAGGCCACATCACTTTTGATGCCCATTTTAGTCAAAGTGATTTGCATCAATCGGCATAGATCCACTTCGTCATCAACGACTAGCGCGCTTGTTGTCATACATTATCTCGTCAAATTCAATGGCTGCAAAGTATTAATAGCTAGGTCTAAATAGGGGTAAACTTCTTTTACAAAAAAAATTGTAAATCAATCATGTACGGTGGCTATTAGCTACCAATAGGTAATGTTCAAACATTTGTGATTAAGTAGTATTTTGATTTATGACTGGGATTAATAAAGATTTTCTTCCACGGCTTGCAAGATATTTTCAGAGTCAATAGCAGGCGAAATAAAACGAAAACACGTTTTTTCATGTTCAGGAATATAGAGCAAACGTGCCTGATTGGCTTCACAAAAGGCTTGCGATAAATATAGTCCCAAGCCCGTGCCAGCTTTGTCTGTTGTAAAAAATGGATTAAACAAATGTTTTAAATCCTCAGTTTTAATACCATCACCATCATCCAATATGTCAATTATAACATCGCTGTCTGCACAGTAAATCTCGATTTCTACGTAAGCGTGAGGATGGCTATAGCTGCTATAACGCAAGCCATTGTTGATCAAATTAATCAAAATTTGTTCTAACTGGTGAGGATCAAATGATATGGTTGGTTGGGTTTTTAGATGCAGAAAAATGTCGTGCCCTTGAAAATAATTATCCAAAAATACTGGCATCCACTCAGCCAAAACAATGGCTTGCTGAGAGGCCGCTTGCTGACGAGACAGTTTTAAAATATCTTCAATAATACGGTTGACGCGTTTGGTTTGTGAAAATATCATTTCATAGAGCTCATGATTGCCCGTCATGTTGACATTTGATGCATTTGCCTCAATTTCGGTCAAGTCTTCCATCAGTAGTTGGCTGGCTTGTGAGATGGCGGCTAGAGGGTTTCTAATTTCATGAGCAATACTGGCAGTGAGTTGTCCTAACGACGCCAGTTTTAATTGTTGGGCGCTGGCCTGCTCACGGCGTAAGTCTTCCAATAGGATTAATTTGCTATCATCTTTTAGCGGGATGATTTGTACGCGTAGCTTACCAAATATCGAAGCGTTTGCCACCTCAGGCACATCGTACGTAAACGTACGCGATTGTCCTGTTGCCACTGACAAGCAAGCTTGGAGTAGCTGAGAATGCTGTTTGCTAAGTTGTTGTTTAAAGTTAGATAGAATGGCATGAGGCGTATCGCCTCTCATTTCTTTTATATTGGTTGAAGTGCTAGATGCAGGCAATGATGAATCTTGTGTGATACTGAGCAGTTGGTGGGCCGCAAGATTTGCAAGGACGATATTCTGTTTATCGATGACAATCACACCATTGACCATTTGTGTAATAACTTCTTGATTGATGACATTGAGTCGTTCAACCTCTTTGGCATGACTTTGTGCAACTTTCTCAAGCTGTACCAAACGTTGTGAGATAGACCAACTCAAACCCCCTACTGCCAAGAAGCTTGCTGACATCAGCAAAGCATCACCCAAATTGGCCAAATTCATACTATTGGCAATGGCATAAAAAAACTGCTGATAGATAACAAAAATAATAGCCAACAAGGTGATAACTAGCGCTTGTGAACCATGCAATAGCATAAAGCTAGCGGCGACAACGACCATATAGAGCATGGTCAGTTGTAAGTCCGGCTCACCTGCTGTATACAGCAATAAGCTTAATATAATAACGTCTAATACGAGCCCAAACGCTAACTGTCGGCGCATCTGCTTTGTGACAACGTAAAACAGCCCGAGCAAAATCAAGCTCAGCATCACATAAAAGCTCAGGGCTGTTTGCTGTAAAAAACTGGGGAGAGAGGCGCTATCACCGGCGCGTGCAGATATATATACCATCAACATAGAAAATATACTGACGACAAAACGATAACTGCTGTAAATAATGCCTAGTCTGCGCAGCTGCGGCAAAGGAAGTGTATCATCGTGGTGTAAATAGCGACTGATGGCAGAAATGATGGTGGTGGCAGCAGGTTTCATAAATTGACCATGATGACAAAGGAGATACTAAGCAACTTATGGTTGAATCAAACCATGGCGAATGGCCAAATGCGTTAATTTTACATCACTATCAACGCCAACTTTTTCATAAATACGATAGCGATACGTATTGATGGTTTTGACGCTGACAAATAATTGGTCAGCAATCTGCTGCGGGCTTTGGCAATTGACCACCATCATAGCCACTTGCTTTTCTCTATCACTTAACAAATCAAAAGGCGAGCTGGCATTATCAGACAATAAGACGTCCGCCAATTGCTCAGCAACGTCTTGGCTAAAATAGCGACCACCTTGATAGATTTTTTTGACCGCGCGTATCATCTCATCAAGCGGCGTACCTTTTGTGATATAACCATTGACACCAGCTTTGATGAGCATTGAGGGGTAGGGCTGTGCAGACATACTACTAACAGCTAAAATCTTGATACCCATATCGAGCTGAATCAAGCGTTTGGTCGCTTCAAGACCACCAATATTGGGCATGTTGACATCTAGCAATACCACGTCAGGACGTAACTGCTTGGCCTGCTTGATTGCCATATCACCGCTATCTGCTTCCCCCACTACTTCGATATCGGGGCTGTCTGACAACATACGGCTAATACCCATCCGTACTAAATCATGATCATCGACCACCAACACTTTAATCATAACCATACTCTTTATCGTTTGTCAGAATGAATGTTTTTACAACGATTAAATAACAGAAAAAACAACGTTAGCATCAGCCGTTTTTTGATTCTAAATACAGTTTTTTATTTTAAATACATAGGATACGGCTAATATGCTGTATCAATATCTTCATTTAATATAATAAAGTACAAAGAATCATAACATTCTAAGTTAAGTTATATTGCTGTATTGTTAATCAGTGTTTCTAAAATATAAATCAGTTGTATCAAAGTTTGAATGAAGCTAAAAAAAATCATTAAATCAGTTTGATAGATTAAACTTAAATGTAAACCATGATACACTAAAAATACAAAAGCTCTATGTGAGTACTTACAAACACATCTATAAACGCTACGTACGTTCTTGGCGTCAGGCAGTATGTAACTGGCGTGATAGCGACAGCAGGAGGCATAATGAAGCAACTACTATTAACCAAACAGCAATTGATCGCTGCTATGATTTCATTGAGTTTGGGCAGTGTTGCACAAGCCGCACTTACAATTAATGGTAGCACTGAGACAGCTTCTAGTGCACGCTTGAGTTGGGGCGGTGCTGATAGCTTGTCTGAAGCGCGTAACATCATGTACAAGTCTAGTGGCTCTGCTATCAAAAAAGTCGACAACGGCTATGGTACGACCAATATTACAAATAGCAGCAGTTTTGCTAGCAGTAACAATACCGCTCGATACAATACGACTTATCGCGGCGCATTTGGTAGCAGTGATATGATCCCAATCAGTACAGACTCGCGCAGTGTCGCGGTGATTGATGCTGAAACGGGCGAATCTATCTACGAAAAAGACGCTGACATCGCGCGTCCTATGGCCAGTATTACTAAAATAATGACAGCCATGGTTGTGCTAGATGCAGGTCTCGATATGCGTGAAGAAATCACGCTTGATCCAGAAGACTTTGTAGGGCCTAAGCGCGCCAGCTCACGCTTAAAGTCAGGCGATCGTTTAAACCGTGCCGAGTTGCTATTGATGGCTTTGATGAAGTCTGAAAACCCAGCCGCAAAGAGCTTGGCACGTAACTATCCAGGCGGCTACAATGCCTTTATCCGTGCGATGAACAGAAAAGCACAAGATCTAGGTATGACTACTGCATTTTTCGGTGATCCAACGGGTCTTGATAAGCGTAACGTTGCTTCATCGAATGATTTGGTAAAAATGGTTCGTGCTGCTGGCAACTACGATGTGATTCGTCGCTTCTCTACCACCAAGAGCTATGACTTCTTTGTTTCAAACTACTCAAGTGGTAATCGCACTTATAAAGCCAACAACACTAGTAGCTTGGTTCGTGCAGGTGATTACCCAATCGGTATCTCAAAAACAGGTTTTATTAACGAAGCTGGGCGCTGTGTTGTGATGGAAACGCGAGTCAATAATCGCCCTGCAATTATCGTCATCCTAGGGGCAAACAGCTCAGCAACACGTTGGGGCGATGCTAAAAACATTCTAAACAGCTTGGCGACACGTCGTACCGTATAGACGCGCTGTTTTAAATATGTAAAAAAGGCTGTTATACCATATAACAGCCTTTTTATTGTGTTGAGTTTAAGATTAAGGATCTGCCTTATGAACCAGTCATCAACCTCATCTGCGATACCCAAGCTATATTTGCTGACCAATGATGATGAATTTGAATTGTTGTATCAAAAGTTAGATGCCGCCTTATCAACAGGGCTAATCGCATTGTTGCAGATTCGGCGCAAGCAAACACTTAGTCTGCCAGATGGTCACATAACGCTTTATGAAGAAGCCAAACAGATTGTTAAGCTGGCCAAAGCACATGACGTTCCAGTCGTTATGAATGATGATATTGCAATAGCAGCCAAGCTTGGTATTGGTGTACACCTTGGGCAAACAGATGGCAAAATTGGTGATGCTTTGCAGTCTCTTGAATCGACTCAAATAATTGGTCGAACTTGCCATGGGAATATTGAATTAGTCAAAGAGGCAAAGGATGATGGCGCAAGCTACGCTGCGATGGGTGCCATATTTAATTCTACCACAAAACCGAATGCTGATATTATCTCGCGTCAGAAGTTGATTGAAGGCTGTCAACAAGACATACCTATATGTGTGATAGGCGGATTAACTGCAGAAAATATTTCAGAGCTGGCAGGCATACCAATTGCGCTTGTGGCGGTAGTAGGCGATATTATGGATTTGCCTGTAGAAAAAATCGCCGAGCGTTGCTATCAATGGCAGCAGGCACTTTCTAAATGGAAAACACCTGCTGTATAAAATGTGTTCTAGATGAAATTTATTAGCTATTCAGCATGTTCCATACACAAAGTAGCGTAGGGCAGCGCTTCTAAACGTTGCTCTTCAATCGGTTCACCGCAAACCTCGCACTCGCCATAAGTACCATTTTCGATACGACTTAAGGCATTTTCGACATAGATGAGGCTCTGACGTGCCTCGCTCATTAAATTTTTGCGCATATCATTTTGACGATAGGATATAGCCTGATCTTCCCAGTGCTCATTGAGATCATCTTGTGGGTTTTGGATATGATCTTCGATTTTGTCAATGCGAGACTCGTACTCATCTTTTAGTTTTAATAGATTTTGCTTTGCAGTGTCTAAGTCGATACTCATTGTGTTCTCCTAAAAAGTTATTGTTATTGTCAACGCTTCTATCATAAAGAGCCTGACTGCTGAGTACCACCACGAAATGTTACTGATTATTGAATGAGTTCAAAGCTAGCAGTTACAACCGTTTCCTATCAATGCTGGAGTAAAATTGCCTACTCAATATTTTCATGTTTTTAAAAATCGTGAAAGTTTGCTTGTGAGCATCTCATAGAAAACTGATAGAATACACCGCCACTGATTTCTACTCACTTATCGGTTCCAGTAACTTGGTGTGATAGTTAGTATAAAGACTCAGTGATGAAGACAGAGAAAGATAGCAAGTGTGCAGTCTAATGAGGCTCATTGTTAGAGCATATATAGTAGATGATAGTTAAAAAATTATCCGTCATATCAATCATGATAGTAATCGTAAATTAATAGATATATTGATGCATAGGAGCAGGTAATGAATTTTTTGCGTATGAGCGAGCTGAACTTAACCGACAAAGTGGTATTGATCCGAGAAGATTTAAATGTCCCTATTAAAGACGGTAAAGTCACCAGTGATGCTCGCTTACAAGCAAGTCTACCTACTATTGAGATGGCGCTAGAGAAGGGTGCTGCTGTTATTGTTTGTTCACATCTGGGACGCCCAACAGAAGGCAATCCTGAGTCTATTTATTCATTGGCACCAGTTGCTGATTATTTGACAGACAAATTGGGCTCGCAATTAGCGTCACCAGTGCGCCTGAATAATGATTACCTGACTCAAGGCGCTGCTGTAAAACCTGGCGAAGTCGTATTACTAGAGAATGTGCGCTTTAACGATGGTGAAAAGAAAAACGATGCGACGTTAGCGAAGAAGTACGCAGATTTATGTGATGTCTTTGTTATGGATGCCTTTGGTACCGCGCACCGTGCGCAAGCATCAACAGAAGGCGTGACGCAAGCGATGCGTCAAGCAGAAAAAACTGTTTGTGCAGGGCCTTTGTTGGCAGCTGAGCTTGATGCCTTGAGCCTGGCGCTTGAAACACCAGCTCTGCCTATGCTTGCCATTGTTGGCGGCTCAAAAGTGTCTACCAAGTTAGAAGTGCTACATAGCTTAGCTGAAGTCTGTACACAAATTATCGTTGGTGGCGGTATTGCCAATACTTTCTTAGCGGCGCAAGGGCATAGTGTGGGCGCGTCGCTATACGAAGCAGATTTGATCGATACTGCGCGCGATATCATGACCAAGACTGAGATACTACTACCTGAGTATGTGGTCGTTGCTGATAAAGACGACATCGATTTTGCTGACTTTACTGGTTCATTGCAAAAGGCAATTGCGACAATCAAGTCTGTTGATGCTATTGGTGATAACGACATGATATTGGATATCGCGCCAGAAAGCGCGAAGGAACTTGCCGATGCTATTATCAATGCAAAAACCATCTTGTGGAATGGTCCAGTCGGTGTTTTTGAAGTTGATGCTTTTGGTCAAGGGACACAAATACTAGCAACAGCTGTAAGAGACAGCGACGGTTTTTCAATTGCGGGTGGTGGTGATACCTTGGCGGCTATTGATAAATATCAAGTCGCTGATGGCGTCAGTTATATGTCAACGGGCGGCGGTGCATTTTTAGAATTTGTAGAAGGTAAAGTGCTTCCAGCAGTTGCTGCGTTGCAAATTAACGCTTAACTAATTAACGTTACTCAGTATTTTCGTAACACTAGACGTACAACTAACGGTAAACATCTAAGGTAGTCTGTGAAAATAATATTTTGACTTTCATTTGGCTTATTTATATCGGTATAGCTAAAATTTATAGTCATCGATTATTAAGCAGTAATTATTTGTTTCTACACTGAAAATTATTATTGCATGTCTCATTCGCACTCTATAAAATAGCGCGACCATGTATCTTGACATGCATTATTTACGAGAGGTTTATTATGTTAAAACGTCATTTGTTACTTGCTAGCATACTTGCTGGTACTTTTGCAGTTACTG
Source organism: Psychrobacter sp. PSP (assembly GCF_024085615.1). Classification (NCBI taxonomy): domain Bacteria; kingdom Pseudomonadati; phylum Pseudomonadota; class Gammaproteobacteria; order Moraxellales; family Moraxellaceae; genus Psychrobacter; species Psychrobacter sp. PSP. The sequence continues at coordinate 28,902 of NZ_JABLTF010000015.1, read as the reverse complement.
CATGTAGCCAACAAACAGAAGAGAACACTGAAGCTGCTGTTGAGTCAGCTGGCGATGATGCTGCTGCAAACGCTGATGCTGCTGCTGCTGAAGTAGACGCTGCTGCTGCCGAAGCTGAAGCTGCTGCACAAGACGCTGGTGCTGAAGTTGCTGAAAGTGCAGACACTGCGGGTGCAGCTGCAACAGAGGCTCTAGAGAACACTGGTGATGCTATCGCTGAAGGTACTAACACAGCAGTTGAAAATACTGCTGAAGCAGTTGCCGATGGTGCCAATGCTGTTGCTGATGGTGCTAACGATGTTGCAGTTGATGCAGAGCAACAGTACTAAGCAATTAAATGACTGACTTTTTGGATACTATTATAAGTCATCCACTATCATAGTCATTGCTCTATAAGCCTCGAAATACTAGAAAAGCCTTGGTGATTGCCAAGGCTTTTTGCGTTCTGTGCTATGAGTATGATAGATAAAATGGTTCAGTTGTCGTAGACACCAATGAGAGAAAGAGACTGATTAGACTGACAAATAGTCAGGCAACTGCTACGAAGACAGCACAATTTTTGCTATAATCACCGCGTGATAATCATATCCCAAATGAGTCAGACTTTGACTGATATATATACAGTCAGTATGGTCGAGCAGATAGCGGAATGATTGTTACAAAGCTGCATTTAAAATACTATTCAAAATCCAATCAGAGAGCGTCTTATGGCCCTAATATCCTTACGTCAACTTCTAGATCATGCCGCTGAACACAACTACGGTGTTCCTGCCTTTAACGTCAATAACTTAGAGCAAATGCGCGCAATCATGATGGCTGCGGATGCTTGTGATTCACCTGTTATTGTTCAAGCCAGTGCGGGCGCACGTAACTATGCAGGGTCGGCATTTTTGCGTCATTTGATTATTGCTGCTATCGAAGAATGGCCACACATTCCAGTGGTGATGCATCAAGATCACGGTATGTCACCAGCTATCTGCCAGCGCTCGATTCAGCTTGGTTTCTCATCAGTTATGATGGACGGCTCACTTGGTGAAGATGGCAAAACGCCAATGGATTATGATTACAATGCCAGCGTCACTCGTGAAGTGGTCAAAATGGCACATGCGTGCGGTGTCTCTGTAGAAGGCGAAATCGGTTGCCTAGGTAGCCTTGAGACCGGTATGGCAGGCGAAGAAGATGGCTCTGGCGCAGAAGGCGTATTAGATCACGAGCAGCTTTTGACCAGTGCTGATGAAGCTGAGCAATTTGTAAAAGACACCAATGTTGACGCGCTAGCGATTGCTATCGGTACGAGTCACGGTGCTTACAAATTCACGCGTCCACCGACAGGCGATATTTTGTCGATTGAGCGTGTAAAAGAGATTCATGCCCGTATCCCTAACACCCATCTTGTCATGCATGGCTCTTCATCAGTGCCGCAAGAATGGCTAAAAGTCATCAATGAAAACGGCGGTGATATTGGCGAAACGTATGGTGTACCGGTTGAGCAGATCGTAGAAGCGATCAAGCATGGTGTGCGTAAAGTAAATATCGATACCGATCTGCGTCTAGCATCAACAGGCGCTATCCGTGAGTTCTTGGCAAATAATCCAAGCGAATTCGATCCACGTAAATACTTCAAAGCCTCTATGGTCGCGATGTCAGACATCTGCACCAATCGTTTTGAAGCGTTTGGTTCCGCTGGTCAAGCGCATAAAATTCGTCCAATTAGCCTCGAAGGCATGGTCGATTTTTACCAATAAGGCTAGGCGTATATAATCAATAGAATATGCTAGTGAAAGGTGGTCTTGCATAATGAATGGCAGCGGACTTAACTTTATAATAACCAACAGAGGTGAGTGATGATTGGATTGATTACCGGACAGGTGCAATACTTAATGGCGCCAACGGCTTGTATCATGACAACCGCTGGTGTGGGTTATGATATCGAGCTGCCATTGCCGTCATTTTGTCAATTGCACCTTAACGAGCAGGCGAGTATTTGGACACATTTTCATGTACGTGAGGATGCGCAACTGCTCTATGGTTTTATTGACCGTAAAGAGCGCGATGTCTTTCGCCAATTGATTAAGATCAATGGCGTTGGGGCAAAAATGGCGCTAGCGATGCTGTCTGCAATGTCAGCGGCTGAGCTAAAAATGCATGTTGAGCAAGAGTCAGAGGCGGCATTGACGCGCATACCGGGTATTGGTAAAAAGACGGCGCAACGTTTACTTATCGAGCTAAAAGATAAGCTAAAGAATATCGAAGTGGACAACGGTTCGTTTGAGCTCATGCCTCAGCAAACCGCTGTTTCTCACGACGGCAGTATCATTGCTGAAGTAGAAGGGGCACTGATTAGCTTGGGCTACAAAGAAAAAGAAGCTCAGCTCGCCATCAAAGCGGCTAAAAGTAAGGGTGACACCTTTGTAGACACTCAGGGGTTGTTAAAAGCCACATTGCAACAGCTATCTGGTTTTTAAGCTCACGTTCCAAAGTTATCTATCGATAATAACAAAATAGTGCATTTAACAGATAAGCGACATTGAGTGTCGCTTATTTTCGTTTTGGCCTCTACTTTATGAGGTTTTGCATGACTTATGCGCAGCGTTTGGTTATGCTATTTATTACCTAATTTTTTAATATAATGATAAATTCTATGATGCAAGATCGCTTAATTAATCCGCTAGAAGGCGCAAATGATGCACCTGATGCCAATATTCGACCAGCATTATTGGCTGAGTATATTGGTCAGCCAGTGGTACGTGAGCAAATGGAGGTGTTCATCGGTGCGGCGAGAGGCCGTGATGAAGCCTTAGATCATACGCTGATATTTGGTCCACCAGGGCTGGGTAAAACGACCCTTGCCAATATCATTGCTCGTGAAATGGGGGGTAATCTGCGCTCTACCTCAGGGCCTGTGCTTGAACGTCCAGGGGATTTGGCTGCTATGCTGACCAATCTGGAAGAGGGTGATGTATTATTTATTGATGAGATCCACCGTTTGAGCTCGGTCATTGAAGAGATACTCTATCCAGCGATGGAAGATTTTCAGCTGGATATTATGATTGGTGAAGGGCCTGCCGCACGTTCTATTAAACTTGACCTGCCACCGTTTACATTGGTGGCAGCAACTACCAGAGCAGGGCTATTGACCTCACCGCTGCGTGATCGTTTTGGTATTGTCCAGCGTTTAGAGTTCTATAATATTGCGGATCTCACAACAATTGTGAGCCGAGCAGCACGTTTGATGCGTGTACCAATGAGTGAGGATGGCGCTATAGAGATTGCCCGCCGTGCACGCGGTACACCAAGGATTGCTAACCGCCTGTTACGCCGTGTGCGTGATTATGCTGAGGTAAAAGGCGATGGTAGTATCAATGGTGCGATTGCAGGTAGTGCGCTAGATATGTTGGCAGTGGACAGACGAGGACTCGATCATCTAGACAGACGCTATATAGAGATATTACACGAGCGCTTTGATGGTGGTCCTGCTGGGGTCGAAGCCGTGGCAGCGGCAATGGCTGAGGATAGAGGTACGCTTGAGGACGTGATTGAGCCTTACCTTATTCAACAAGGGTATGTATTGCGTACTGCTCGTGGACGGGTGCTAACACAGATGGCAATTGATCAAATGTTATGACAATGAGCATTAAAAATGCGCCTGCTTCTAATTAAAAGCAGGCGCATTTTTTTTGATTATTGCTTTGACTCTATGTATGTTTTGATTTCAGCCGTGTTAAATCATAGCCTGCGGCAGATTTTTTGGCTCGTGTGCCTGTTCTTACGATATCGCCACTTGCGGTCACGACTTCTAGTGCGAGTACCACATCTTTCATGGTACCGTAGCGTACCGCATTGGTGCCCGACGCACGAGTGGCGACCATACCAACGATACTGGCATTGGCGCCGGGATCTATCGGAAAAAACAGCCCTGCATCGCGCAGATAATGGTTCAGTTGCTCACGCGTCACGCCAGGCTGAACGGTAACGGTCAAATCTTCATTATGAACCTGCAAAATGGCATTCATTGCGTGCATGTCGATGCATAACTCACCATAAGGTGCATTGAGCTGGCCTTCCAAAGATGAACCGATACCAAAAGCAATCACTGGCATCTCATACTGATTACAAATCTCGACCGCCGCTGCTACTTCCTGTTTGTCCTGTACCGTTAATACTGCATCTGGTGGCTGATTGGTGAGCCACGTCATTGTATGGCCATGCTGCTCACGCACTGTCGAATTCACACTCAGTTGTTTGCCAAAACGTTCCTGTAAGGCTGTAATAGCCAAGCTATGATCTGGCTTGATAGTATTATGAGTCTGTGACAATGGTAGTGATGACATGATGAATCCTATAGATAATGCGACTATTTAGCATTAAAGCATATTCAATATCTATTTAATATGTGTCATTGACAGGAATTTGTCCTATGGTAATTAAGCTAGGATACGCCAAATGACCACCACAATAGCTAACAAATAAAAGAAAGGTGCAAACCAGCCTACTTGAGTCGCAATGCCAATATTGATTCCGAATCCTGCCAATGCCAACCAGTCGCGGCGACGGTCGTTGAGCATATCGGCGCGTATTTGTTGTATTTCACGCAGTTGGCTGTCTTGCCGTGAGCCTTGTGAGGCAAGGCTTTGTAGCCCTTGATCCAGTAGCTTTGGAATGTCGGTAGTAGACAAGAGTAGCTCAGGTAACTGTTGGCGCAACTGTTGTAAGTTACGCATCGGGTCTAACTGCTCTTTAATCCAGCTACTCAAGATTGGTTTGGCAAGTGACCAGATATCAAGATCAGGATAGAGGTCACGACCGAGCCCTTCTACATGTACCAAGGTTTTGAGTAATAGCATCAGCTGCGGCGGGATACTCATATGATGGCGACGAGCAATGTCTAAAATCTGCATCAGCACACCAGCAAAATCGATATCGTTGATTGATTTTTGTAGCATGGGGCCTACGGTACGCTTCATATCACGCATCAGCGCATGTTTATCAGCATTTGGTGGTATCCAACCTGCACGGCTAACGATGTCGACGACCGCGGTAAAGTTGTTATTCATGACTGCAAGTAACATACGTGCCACGATAAGCTGATCATCTTTTGACAGGGTACCCATGATGGCACAATCAAGCCCGATATAGCGTGGCTGATGACCCAAATCAACCGCTGCCATATCTGCATGTAATGTTTTGACAGGTGGCGTCTCAACAAACACATTGCCCGGATGCATATCAGCATGAAAAAAGTTATCCCGAAAGACTTGGGTGAAAAATATCGTCAAGCCTTTCTCTGCAAGCGCGGCACGGTCATAACCCAACTGATCAAACACCTCAACTTGTGAGATGGGAACGCCTTGGATACGCTCCATGACCATCACGTTTTTGGCAGCATCATATACTTCAGGCACATACATCAATGCTGAACCCAAGAAGTTATTGCGCATCTGGGTAGTGTTGTCCGCCTCAAGGGTCAAATCCAGCTCATTGAGCATTACTTGTCGATAGTCTTCAACAATATCGATGATATGAACAGCACGCGCCGCTTCGATACGCGCCGATGCCCAACTTGCCAGTTCTCGCAATAATTCAAAATCAGAGACAATCACCGTGCGAATATCAGGACGCACGACTTTAACCACCACTTCACGCCCATCATGCAGAGCTGCAGTATGGACTTGGGCGATAGAGGCTGCCGCTAGTGGTTTAATATCAAATCGTGCAAACAATGTATCGATGGACTGACCGAGGCCATGTTTTGGATGCTCAATTTGAGCGACAGCAATATCAGCGTCGAAAGGTTTAACTTTATCCTGTAGCTGTACTAACTGAGCGATAATCTCAGGCGGTACCAAGTCGCGACGCGTTGAGAGTAATTGACCCAATTTGAGAAACAGTGTACCCATCTCTTCAAGCGCGTACTTGATTCCATTTGGCTGATGCTTTTTACCCCATGCTGCTGGATGCGTACGAATTAAGCGTGCTAAAGGTTGCAGTTGCGGCGCTTCTTCGACAGATAAATGGGTATCAAGGCGATAAGTTGCGGCGATACGCCAAAGCTCTAGTAGACGGGCGCGGTGAGATAATAGCATGGGATTGGGTACTCTGGACAAAAACGAAAATAGGGTAGGCGCTATGCGTCATTATAGACAATGCTATCAGTAATAGCGTGTGCTCATCATTGATAAGACAAGCTACTAATAAAACAAACTACTGGTGAAACGAGTTATTGTGGGAAAGTGCTTGCTCTGCTTTGATAGCCGCAAGTTTGGCCTCTTCACGTTCGACATCAGCACGCAACTTTAGAATCTGCTGTTTGAGATCGTTGACTTCAGCGACCTCAATAGGGTCAGGCGCGCTATTGCCTGCCACATCATTAGCCCAATCGCTGACATCATCAAATGCACGTTTGGCACTATGACGCCAGCTACCTTTAAGCTGAGAGATAAGAAGATGTAATTGACTGGCCATTGGTTTGCCGATTAATGGCTCAAGCTGCCCAGCCAAATCAGGATCGAAGCCAGCCACCAGCTGTTTGAGCTGCATCAGTATTTTGTAATCGCCCGCGATTGGTAAGTTACCCTCCGCGCCGCGCATCAGATTGAGTAGCTGCGCTGGATTATCGACTGTAATGGTACAGTCCGGACGGCTATGACCAAAACGGGCGCGCTCCATACTGGCTTTTTGGCGCTCATTCATCTGACCACTTGGCTCAAAGACACTGTCTGTCGTGACTGGCTCAAAACGCAACCGTTCATGAGTGAACAACACGTCCAAATGAATGTCAGGCATACCCATGTTGAGACGCAGTACTTTACCAGCAAGCGGCGCTAACCCTGCCTTGGTAATCTCGTCACTCGCAATAGCAATGTTAATCAGCTTTTCGGCACCAGCCAATAGTAAGACAGTCAGCATAAGGCTCTCGCATCATTAAGTGAGCGCCTTTGAGTCAGCGCGTAGTATGTTTGGTTTAATATAGTATTGCTAATCGTACTTTACGCTTTAAAGCCACGATGTACAGCGACAATGCCAGCAGTCAAGTTATGATAATCACAGTTCTCAAATCCTGCTTGTTGCATCATCTGTTTGAGCGTCTGCTGATCAGGATGCATGCGAATCGACTCTGCCAAGTATTGATAGCTTTCAGAATCATTAGCAATCAGCTTGCCCATCATTGGCAGCGCTGTGAATGAATACAAGTCATATGCTTTAGATAATGGCTCAAACACGGGCTTTGAGAATTCTAAAATCAATAAGCGACCACCCGGCTTTAGGACACGGTACATCGCACGCAGCGCTGCATCTTTGTCGGTGACATTACGTAAACCAAAGCTGATGGTGACCAAATCAAAGCTGTTGTCATCAAATGGTGCCAACGTCTCAGCGTTCGCCAATATAAAATCAACGTTATTGCAGCCAGCATTGATTAAGCGCTCGCGGCCCACTTCTAGCATGGCAGCATTGATATCAGATAATACAACATGGCCATTTCTACCGACTTCACGGCTGAATACTTTGGCTAAGTCGCCTGTACCGCCCGCGATATCGAGTACATGCTGACCGGCACGAACCCCTGATAGGCTAATGGCGTAGCGCTTCCATAGACGATGAATACCAAATGACATGAAATCATTCATGATGTCGTATTTTTTGGCGACAGAGGTGAATACATCAGCCACACGTGCTTGTTTTTCGGCTTTGTTGACCGTCTTATAGCCAAAGTGAGTTTGCTCATTGCCATCAGTTTCAGGCGTATGTGGGTTATTGATATCATCACGCTGATTGAAAAGCGCTTGCCTTTCTGTGCGTACTGAAGTATCCGTGCTGGTTGGTTTTTCGGTATTTGGCATAGTCGTTTGTTGGCCTTGTGGCGTTCCAGTTGGTAGGTCTTGGACTTTAGTAAAGTCATTATTGCTGTTATCTTTATTAGATGCAGCTGTCTGCGCGCGTAATATTTGCGCGCTGATATCTTGGTTGTGATCGATACTGTCTTTTACCAATTTGTTCTGCAAATGAGCGTTGTTATTACTTGATGTGTCGGTCATCACATTATCCTAAGATTTGTTTTTATTAGGCTATGTACAGCCTGAGATATGCCAAGAATTAATTGGCTATTTAGCGTATTGATTCTATGATACACCAAACCCTACTGGCTTACCGCCATTATGTACTTCATCAACAATTAGCAGTTCACGTTCACAAAACGGTTCAATAAAACTGCTTACACTACTTAAAGGTTTCATAGCTTTGAAGCCTGCGTCGATGAAATCATAAAGTGGCTGGTAATTGCTGCGATAAGCAGCACTTTTTGCCAATGCAAAGGCCTTTTTGAGCATAAAGGTATTTAAGTGTTTGTCAGTGCGGTAACAAACGTCTTTTAGGTTGGCAATCTGTACTCGGCGTTCAGCTTCCTCATCAACCGCACGGTAGGCAGCTAGCATATTGTCTGCGTTCACTGGTAAGTTTTGATCGAGTAGCCACTCAGCCAAATGTAGATCCAGCTCAATGGCCAAAATTGCTGCTTGAATACCCATGCTGCCAGCCTCTAATGCAGACTCTTTGGCAAGACGTTCTAGTTTTTTGGCTTTTGGCAGGATACGGGCCAGTTGTTTTGCTAGTATCTCGAACTCATCACCACCATATAGCTTCGTTAAAAAATAATCTGCCATTAGCTGGTTTTTGGGTTGTTCAAACAGAGCACGATGGGTGTGACGGATACGTACTTGTTGCCATGTTTGTACTTCGTTGAGCTTGGCTCTCAATACGTCATTTTCATGGTGAGGCAGAGCCCAAAAACGTGTCAAATGCTGTTGCAAGTCGGCTAGAGCGGTCATGGCAGTAAATCCTATAATAAAAATAGATAATATTGAAAATTTGAGGCAGCGTTATTGTGGTTGTTTAACCGCATAGGCTTTTGAATAGCTATTTTAGCAAGTATTAAAAATTGTGTTCACCATAAAAGAAAATAAATGAGAATACAAATGCCAAACTGTTACATAGCAATATTATTTACTCGATTGGCGCAATGCTATGATGAAATAGCTTTATGAAATTACTCTAGCATAAAACGCAGTGTCAAAAAGAGTCTGCCGAGCGAGAGTATCTAATATTGTTCAATGGCAAAGCAGTGTAATAACAATATCATTCAATAACAATAACAGTGAGTCCAATCATGTCCCAAAAAAATGATACTACTGAACCAGAGGCACCACAAGCGGTCAGTTCGCAGTTTAGTGAGCAAGTCGTCGAGGAGCGCCTAACGCCCAATCCTTTGAGTCAGTTTTCTATGGACAAGGATGCCCTTAGGCTCGCCTTGGTTACGGCGCAGTATGCGCTAAGAGCCACCCGGCAACAGACACCGCCAACGCTCAATAAACCAACGGGGCTGCTGGTACTCGTTAATGGGATGGAGCAGGCAGGCAAGGGTACCGCTGTTAAGCAATTGAGGCAATGGGTCGATCCAAGATTGCTTAAAGTTGAGGCAACCGTCGGCCATGCGCCGCTAAGCTATCAGCCTATTTGGCAAGTTCATACCGGCGCGATGCCGCGCCATGGCGATGTGATGGTTTATTTTGGTAATTGGTATGCTGACTTGTTATACAACGTCATGCGCATAGCAACATCAAATAATGAAGATAAAGAAGATAAAAAGAAGCAGTCAAAAAATCAAAAACATATCGATAAAAATGCGCTTCCTATTGCGAAATGGCAAGCCTATTTACAGCAGCAGTTAGCTGAGCTCAAAGCATTTGAGCAGGATCTTATAGCCAATCACACTCGGCTACTGAAATGCTGGTTCCATGTGGATATGGAAACACTGCATAGCCGTCTACAAGATAGTAAGGCTGATCCGCAGTTTTTGTATCAAATTGACTGGAACAGCAAAACAGTGATCGAAAAATTTAATGAGGTTGCAGCCACTCTCTTACGGCAACAAGATGACTGGATCATCATTGATGGTGATGATAAATCGGCAGCGGCTGATGATTTTTGTCATGAAGTCTTACATGCGATGCAAATGGCGCTCGTTAGTAGTCGTACCAGTACAACTGAATCTGCAGAAAAAAAACCACCGTCCAAGACAAAAAAATCCAAACCAAAAGTTGAACAGGCGCCGTTTGAACCGGTAAAGATACCGAAAAGCTTGACCAATATTGATGATTCAAAGATCAGTAAGTCTGAATATAATGATGCTTTGGCAAAGAAGCAAACACGTCTCGCTGAATTACTACGGGCGCGTCAAGGTCGTCATGTTGTCTTTGCCTTTGAGGGCATGGATGCGGCTGGGAAAGGAGGCGCAATCAAAAGGCTAGTTGCCGCACTCGATCCACGTGAATATCAAATTTACAATATTGGCGCACCAATGTTATACGAGACTCAGCACCCTTATTTATGGCGCTTTTGGACCAAACTGCCCAATGAACAAACCAACCGTGTTAGCCGTATCGCTATCTTCGATCGCACTTGGTATGGCAGAGTATTGGTTGAGCGTGTTGAGGGGTTTGCCACCGATGAGGAGTGGCAACGCGCGTATGATGAAATCAACCGTTTTGAATCCGACTTAACAACAGCTGGAACGTTGGTCATTAAATACTGGTTGGCGATTGATAAAAAAGAGCAACTCAAGCGTTTTGAAGCTCGTAAAGACACACCGCACAAGCAATTCAAACTCACTGATGATGATTGGCGCAATCGTGATAAATGGTCAGATTACGTGCAATCTGCAGCAGATATGCTGGCACGCACCGATACAAAAACAGCGCCATGGTGTATTATCGCGACCAATGAAAAGCGACAAGCGCGTTTAGACGTCTTAGATCATGCGATACAGCAGTTATCGGAAGCATCTGATGGCAAATAGCTATCACAAAATAACTAAGATTTACAGGTTATTTATACTTTTAAAAAACCATTTTTTCCCAATTTTGCTTAGGGAAACATACGAAATTTAATCTGTCATTGATAAAGGATGAGTTCTGTGGACACGCTCACAGTTACAAATCTTGCAATATCATTATGCATTATGTGATTATATTTAATATAATAGGGCCGCAATTGTCTTTACCCTGTCATAAAATGTGCTGACAGATGCATATTTTATGATGGGTACAGATATTTAAAAGACATTATCGCCGTATCTAAGTATTGATAAACACTTTATTGATAAAAAATGTACTGATAAAGACCGTAACATCACCAGAAAGATAAGCCGCAAGATGCTGTAATCAAATGATTGGGCAATATACTTTGCGGCTTTTTGATATGTGATGTGTTTTTACAGAGAAGCCTATCAACGCCCTGAATCAAGCATAGATGAATGATTCTAAGGTACGGCAGCAAAATCCGCTAAACATTATCGTTTAGCATTCATTGTTTAAAAAGCACGTTGCGCATTTATCATCATGCTACTTTAGTGTGTGGTTTTAAAACTCACATGTATGGCTGCGCAATGTTACTAATCGCATATAATTTCAATCAGCTTACGCAGGACGTATTAACGTATGGGTATTAGCAACAGTTCTACAGGGCCAACCCAATCAGTCGGCTCTACGAAAGTAAATCTATTTTTTGCCATTTTATTGATTGCGATGACCATCTACTTTTTGTGGTGGGGTTTAGATTACACCATGCGTCAGCAAACGACGCTGTTTATTATAGCGACCGCGTTTGGTGTCTTTATGGCATTCAATATCGGTGGTAACGATGTCGCCAACTCCTTTGGTACTTCAGTGGGTGCAGGAACGCTGACTATCCCGCAAGCATTGGGTATCGCAGCGATATTTGAGGTGTCGGGCGCCGTACTGGCAGGTGGTGAAGTAACCGATACCATCCGAAGCGGTATTGTCGATTTAGACGGCCTCTCAGTCGAGCCCAACCAGTTTATTTATGTCATGCTCTCAGCGTTGTTTGCTGCTGCGTTTTGGTTGTTATTTGCTACCAAAAAAGGTCTGCCAGTGTCGACCACCCATGCGATTATTGGCGGCGTGGTGGGTAGCTCCATCGTGTTGGGTATCACGTTAGGTGGTACTGAAATGGCGTTATCAACGGTAAGTTGGAGCAAGATTGGCACTATCGCTATCTCTTGGGTTCTATCACCGTTACTAGGCGGCGTTTTGTCTTATCTACTATATGGCCAAATCAATAAAAATATCATTGAATATAATGATAGAACAGAAGCGCATATTGCTGAGCTAAAAGCCAATAAAAAAGTATTAAAGCAAAACCATAAAGAGTTTTTGGATGGTCTAACCGAGTCAGAGCAGTTGGCTTATACGTCAGCGATGCTACGAGATCAAGAAATCTATAAAGATGATGATTGCTTGGTTGAAGATTTAGAGACGGATTATTACAAAGAACTTTATAAGCTTGAAAACGAGCGCAGCAACCTCGATACCTTAAAAGCATTGAAGCAATGGGTGCCTATTATTGCGGCTGCGGGCGGTGCAGTGATGGCCTCCTTGGTTATCTTTAAAGGTTTGAAAAACGTCAATAACGGTATGACGACGCTGCAAGGCTTTTTAATCATGGGGATGATAGCAGCGTTAGTATGGCTTGCGACTTATATTTATACTAAGAGTATCCGCGGCAAGCACAAAGAGGATCTGACCAAAGCCACCTTTATTATGTTTAGCTGGATGCAGGTCTTTACCGCGTCAGCATTTGCTTTTAGTCACGGCTCAAACGATATTGCCAACGCGGTTGGTCCTTTTGCTGCGATTATGGATGTCATTCGTACCAATAGCATCTCGACCGAAGCGGCTGTACCACCTGCTGTTATGCTGACTTTTGGTGTGGCACTGATTGTTGGTCTTTGGTTTATCGGTAAAGAAGTCATTCAAACTGTCGGTACCAATCTAGCGAAGATGCATCCAGCTTCTGGATTCTCAGCTGAGCTGGCCGCTGCTGCTGTCGTTATGGGCGCATCAACGATGGGTCTTCCTGTATCAAGCACGCATACCTTGGTTGGGGCTGTATTGGGTATTGGTATGGTCAATAAAGATACCAATTGGGCGCTCATGAAACCAATCGGTTTGGCATGGGTCATCACCTTGCCAGTTGCTGCTGGTCTATCAGCAATCAGCTATATTGTATTGAGCAATATTTTTTAATCTTAAGGCGCTAGAGCTCTGCACTAAAGCTTATTCTAGAGCCATAAAAAACGCTTATCAGCATGATGCCGATAAGCGTTTTTTAATGTCATATGAATATTTACTCAGTGCCAAACTGCTGGCGTTTTTTTGCAAAAAATCGGTCCAATCTATCCATCGCATTTTCTAAATCAAGCAAGTTAGGCAAAAAGACCAAACGAAAATGATCGGGTTTGTCCCAGTTGAAGCCTGTGCCTTGCACCATCAACACGTTTTCTTCGACGAGTAAGTCCATCATAAAGTCCATATCATCCGTGATAGGGTAAACCTCTGGATCCATTTTTGGAAAACAGTAAAACGCACCTTGCGGCATGGTACAAGAAATGCCTTTAATCGCATTGAGACGTGAAACCGCCATTTCGCGCTGTTTATATAGGCGACCTGTTTCGGAGGTCAAGTCTTGCATACTCTGATGACCGCCCATCGCTGTTTGGATGGCATACTGTCCTTGAACATTCGAGCAAAGGCGCATGGATGCCAGCATATCCAAGCCTTCAATAAAGTCAGTCGCGTGTTGCTTGCGTCCAGACACCATCATCCAGCCTGAGCGAAATCCGGCAATACGGTGTGATTTTGACAAGCCATTGTATGAGAGTACCAGTACTTCATCGGTCAAGGTGCTCATCGGTGTATGTACATTATCATCATAGAGAATACGATCGTAAATCTCGTCCGCCATGATGATTAAGTTGTGCTCTTTAGCAACTTCGATAATTTGTTTTAATAACTCATCGCTATAAAGGGAGCCTGTCGGGTTATTGGGGTTGATAACCACGATGCCCTTTGTTTTGCTAGTGATTTTAGATTTAATATCCTCAACATCAGGATGCCAGTTGTCCGCTTCATTACAGCGATAATGCACAGCGGTGCCGCCAGCGAGGTTAGCCGCTGCTGTCCAAAGTGGGTAATCTGGCATCGGAATCAGCACTTCATCGCCATCGTTCATTAATGCTTGCATGGTCATCACAATCAACTCAGAGACACCATTACCCAGATAGACGTCACGCACATCAACTGCTGATAAGAGGCCTTTAGACTGGTAATATTGCAAAATGGCTTTGCGCGCCGAAAAAATCCCTTGTGAGTCCGAATAACCCGTTGCCTCAGATAAATTCATTGCCACGTCACGCAAGATTTCATGAGGCGCTTCTAAACCAAACGGCGCTGGATTGCCTACATTTAGCTTCAGTATGCGCTTACCCTCTGCTTCCATTCTATTGGCAGTTTGGAGTAGGGGGCCGCGAATGTCGTAGCAGACGTTTTGTAATTTATCGGATTTTTTTATGGTGTTCATAGCGTGACCCTTTGTCGGGTAGGTTTGTGAATGTTTATCGGTGTCGGGAAAAGTCTCAAGCTGAGTCTTAGCTGCCCCATTGTCTGATGAGCTAGCTGAAGCGGGAGCTGTCTCTAAATCCATACTTTGAGATAAATAGTTGTCTTCGGATAAAAACATATTAGTATCTTCACTTTGAAGATCACCGCGCAAGAGATAGCCTTCGCTACAACCTAAAATACGAGCCAGTGTCGGTAGCTTGGATGAGACAATACCATTAGTGCCGCGCTCCCAGTTGGAGATAGCGCCGCGACTGACCTTTGCACCAGCGGCTGTCATTGCCTGTGCTAGCTGCTCTGCGGTAAATCCTTTGTCTCGGCGTAGCTGTACTAGCCGCTCTGCTTGCGTGCTTTTACTATTGCTATCGGACATTGTTATTTGAGCCTTTATCAATCAGTGAACGTGTATAGATGATACAAAATTGAATATTGTTTTCATAACTTACCAATGCAAGATATTATTGCATTGCAAAACATATTGCAAGAGATAGAAACGCTTTTTATAAAATGCAAGAATAACTTGCAATATTGTGTCTTTTCCCCTTTCCTGGATGCTCATATCTTGCTCACATCTATAGATAAGCGAATATTATTGACTGTATTTTATTCAAAGGGTGCTGCCCAAAGCACTGTAAATCACATAGCGTTGGCAGTACTCTTTTTAAATATGCCTTGAATAGTGAGTTGTGAACCTTCACATATAACTCATCGTTTTTATAATAATATGGCGATAAAATAGTTATCAATAATAAATAATCGAATAAGGGTACATTATGCAAGACAATCAATTGAGTAAAGAAGAAATCAGCCAATTGACCGAAGCTGACTGGAAAGAGCGTTTGAGCGCTGACGAGTATCATGTGATGCGTGAAAAGGGCACAGAGCGTCCATTTACAGGCGTTTATAACGATGCAACTGATGATGGTGTTTATCGCTGCAAAGGCTGCGGTGCCAGTTTGTTTGATTCAAGCAACAAGTTTGATGCGGGTTGTGGTTGGCCAAGTTTCGATCAAGGGATTGATAACAGCGCGATAGACGAGCATGTTGACAACTCATTGGGTATGATTCGTACCGAAGTCACCTGTAGCAACTGCGGTGCACATTTAGGGCACGTGTTCCCTGATGGTCCACGTGAGACGACAGGTATGCGCTATTGTATCAACTCAGTATCTATTGATTTGGATAAATCTGAGAAGTAAGTCCTTTATCTGATTTTAGAAGTGTGAGAGGGGAAGTACAGAGTGCTTCCTTTTCAAGGGTTTCTAATATTCATGTGATAAAGAAAACGGCGTTATTGAAACAAATAATAAAATTCTCAATTTAAGGATAGATGATGAGTACTATTTATGACTTCACCGCTGAGCGTATGGACGGCAGCTCGCAAGCGTTTTCTGAGTATAAAGATAAAGTATTGCTAATCGTTAATACGGCAAGCAAATGTGGATTCACTCCGCAGTTCGAAGGGTTAGAATCGTTATATCAACAATACAAAGATCAAGGGCTAGTCGTTATCGGCTTTCCTTGTAATCAATTTGGCAGCCAAGATCCCGGTAGCAATGACGAGATCGGCGCGTTTTGTCAAAAAAACTATGGTGTCAGCTTTCCTATGATGGCGAAAATTGATGTCAATGGTGCAGACGCTCATCCTATCTATGACTGGCTTAAAGACCAAAAAGGTGGCCTACTGACAGATGGCATCAAATGGAATTTCACCAAGTTTTTAATCGATAGCAAAGGGCAGGTCATCGATCGTTATGCGCCAACGACCAAGCCAGATGCCATCAAAAAAGACATTGAGCAAGCATTAACCAATAAGTAAGTATCGAGTCTAAAAAAAATGATTTTTTATGAAAATATAAAATCAATAAAAACATATGCTTGCTAAAAATTTCGATATAAAATTGAAAAATATTTAAAAAATTGAAAAATAGCGTTTGACAGCCAAGTGTAAATCTATATAATACACACCCACAGCAAGAGGACTTACTTAGATAAGCCCAGCTGATTAAGTTAACATTGAGTGTGACAGCTGATGATAGCTTTAGAAGTTGAAAAGCTTGATTGCTTTAAAAGCTTCAGAAAATTCCCTTTAAGGAATTTTCTCTTGCGAACCTAAAATTGCAGTGCAATTTTTTAACGGTTCTCAGGGTGATTAGCTCAGTTGGTAGAGCGTCTGCCTTACACGCAGAATGTCGGCGGTTCGAATCCGTCATCACCCACCACTTTTTAGCAAGTGGGCTCTTTAAATAAGAGCAAGAAGCTAAGACGACCTAAGCAGCGGTAGTTCAGTTGGTTAGAATACCGGCCTGTCACGCCGGGGGTCGCGGGTTCGAGTCCCGTCCGCTGCGCCATATTTAAAACGAATTTAGACTGTAAAGTTTAAGCAAGTTTCGCCTCAAGTATTAGTTTACTTGGGGTTTTTTTGTGTTTAGGTGTTTTTGCTTAATGTCATCATATTTTGGTATATTGCAGATGAGCCACCCACGATAGCACGATCATCAATCGAAAATCCTTTTTGCCACTATTTTCAGTAATATGTAATATAAGTAAAAATTAGTCTTAAAATTATTGGATAAATAAGCCATAGCAGGTATTAATCTCTTTATTTTCGTACGCCTTACAGCGCCTTCTGTTGACAGCGGCATTTGCAGCCTGATATATCTGTTTGCCTAATAAATATAGATATATAAGGGATGCATTTTGAGTGATAGTAAAAAGCTAGATTTAGGGGTTGGACAAGATCATATTGTGATACAGCGACGTTACGATGCGTTGGGCGCAGTCAATGATTTACTTATCGCTATTTAGTTTTTGATTGGTAGGTCTTTCTTTTTAAAAGAGTCGCTCACCACAGATGGGACGTGGCTGTTTATTCTTGGTAGTGCACAGCTACTTATAAAGCCACTGATCAAGCTGATCAGCTTGATTCATGTCGGTCGAGTATACAACCTATCAAATCAGCGGTAAGTTATAGCGTTAGGTAATACCGCGCTTGTTATAACCCATAAGCTGTAACTATAAATACAAATACAATCAATTTATCCAGTATTACTCCTAAGGATAATAGCTATTAGTGCTAGAAGTAGTTTGGTTCATTGAACGATGGTGAGTGTTCTTTGATACTTCCAAAAGAAAAAATTTCATCCAAAAATCATTGAATTATTTCCATATGTCTATATAATTGGACATATGGAAATAACTACTGCTACTGCAAGCTTTGCAGCACTTTCTCAAGACACTCGTCTAAAGGCTTTTAGGTTGTTGGTCAGCCACGAGCCTGAAGGACTCCCTGCGGGTGAAATAGCCCGTCAGCTCTCTGTGCCGCACAATACCATGTCGGCGCATCTAGCAGTGCTGGCACGAGCAGGGTGGGTGGTCTCACAGCGACAGAGTCGGCAAATTATCTATCGGGCGTCGCTCTCACATATGGATAGCGTCATTCAGTTTTTACTACAAGACTGCTGTGCAGGCCATCCAGAATTGTGTGCCTCACTCATCGACAGTTTAAGTGGCTGCAGGGTAAGTGAATCTGCTGAGCAAGATAATCATTAAACCAATAATCGATTCAATAAACATACTGATAAAATAGGTAAGATGACGATGAAACCTTTAATTTTTCATAACCCTAATTGTGGAACCTCTCGCAACACACTTGCCATTATGAAAGCATCAGGAGAGACGCCAGAAGTGGTGGAATATCTAAAAAACCCACCAACACGAGCACGCTTAGTTGAGTTATTAGCCCAAATGCAAATCTCTCCAAGAGAGTTGCTAAGAAGCAAAGAGGCGATTAATGATGAGCTTGGCCTAGACAATCCTGAGCTCTCTGATGATCACATCATCGATGCCATGATCGCGCATCCTATTTTGATCAATCGTCCGATCGTGGTGACTGATAAAGGTGCGGCCTTATGTCGTCCTTCAGAGCGCGTGTTTGAACTGCTAGCAAACCCTGTCAGTAGCTTCACAAAAGAAGATGGAGAGGTCATTTATCATGGCAAACACTAAGGCCGAACCAGCATCAATAATGGAGTCTACTGCTTCAGCAAATTCTAGCTTTGACGATTTACCCAATATCGATGTCGACAATATTCAACCCATCGATATTGAGTCGTTAATCGCGCCCAATGACCCACGTCATGCGCCCAAAATATTGGTGTTGTACGGCTCTGTCCGCGCGCGCTCATTCTCTAGATTGGCCGCGGAAGAGTCGAGCCGACTGTTACGCTGGTATGGTTGTGAGGTGCGGATGTTTGACCCATCAGGCTTGCCACTGCCTGACGATGTAGATTCAGATCATCCCAAAGTGCAAGAATTGCGCGAGTTGGCGCAGTGGTCAGAAGGGATGCTGTGGGTGAGTCCAGAGCGTCATGGCAGTATCACCAGTATCATGAAAGCGCAAATCGATTGGATTCCGCTGTCTTTGGGTGGCGTGCGTCCAACACAGGGTAAAACCTTAGCACTAATGCAAGTCAGTGGCGGCAGTCAAAGCTTTAATACGGTCAATCAGATGCGTATTCTTGGACGTTGGATGCGGATGATCACTATCCCTAATCAGTCCTCTATACCCAAAGCCTTTTTAGAATTTAACGATAACAATCGTATGGATATGTCGCCGTTATATCTGCGTCTTGTCGATGTCTGCGAAGAGTTGGTGAAATTTACTTGGCTTACCCGCGGACGCTCAGCGTATCTTACCGATCGCTATTCAGAACGCGTCGAGAGCGCTGAAGAAGTATCGAACCGCGTCAATCAAAAGTCGCTTTGATACGGATACGCTAAGACTGTCACCCCAATACAATCACATTAATATTATTATCTAAGTAAGGCTGTGCCATGCTTGCGTTCGCTATTTTTGTTGTCACTCTGGTGCTGGTCATATGGCAACCGAAAGGGTTGGGTATCGGTTGGAGTGCGATGGGCGGCGCCTTGGTCGCGTTAGCGCTTGGCGTCGTGCAGCTATCAGATGTCGGTATCGTGTGGGATATTGTTTGGGATGCGACCTTTACTTTTGTGGCGCTGATCATCATCTCGCTTATCTTGGATAGAGCAGGATTTTTTGGTTGGGCAGCGCTGCATGTGGCACGCCTTGGCAATGGGCAAGGGCGACTGCTGTTTCCGATGATTGTTATATTGGGTGCGTTTATTTCTGCGTTTTTTGCCAATGATGGGGCGGCGCTATTACTGACGCCCATTGTGATTGCGATCTTGCTGCGCCTAAATTTTGCACCACCTTCCGCTTTAGCTTTTATCATCGCGACGGGTTTTATCGCTGATACAGCAAGTCTGCCCTTGGTCACCTCAAATTTAGTTAATATCGTTAGCGCCAATTATTTTGATATTGGTTTTGGGCGTTATGCGGCAGTTATGGTGCCCGTGAATATTGTGTCCGTATTGGCGACGCTACTGGTATTGTGGATGGTCTATGCCCGTCATATTCCTAAGCACTATCCAGTCGATAATCTAAGTGCCCCTGCATCCGCTATTACCGATCCATTGGTCTTTCGCGCCGCTTTTCCATTGTTGGGTTTGCTACTGGTTGCTTATTTTGCGACCGAGCCGCTAGGGTTACCTATTTCACTTGTCACTGGCGCTATCGCATTGTTGCTAATGGCCATCGCTGGTCGTTTGTGGCAAGGCGGACGCGGCGCGGTGATTTCTGTCAGTGATGTCGTACGCAAAGCTCCTTGGCAAATCGTCCTGTTTTCGATTGGTATGTATTTGGTGGTGTATGGCTTGGGCAATGCAGGTCTTACCGCCTATGGCGCGCGCGTGCTTAACTGGCTAGGAGGGCAGGGCGCAGTCATTGCCACAGTAGGGACTGGGTTTTTATCTGCCATTGTCGCGTCTATCATGAATAATATGCCAGCGACTTTGGTCGGTGCGCTCGCGATTGATCAGGCGCAAGTGCCCGCTGCGACGCGAGAACTGATGATTTATGCCAATGTAATCGGCAACGATTTGGGCCCTAAGTTTACACCGATTGGCAGTCTTGCGACGTTATTATGGTTGCATGTATTGGCAGAAAAAAACTACAAAATTAGCTGGGGACAATATATAAAAATAGGCCTGCTGATTACGCCTCCTGTGTTACTAGTGACGCTTTTGGCCTTGGTTGTTTGGCTGCCTATGCTGCCAAGCTAATTAAGACAGTAGAGTCAGTGCAGAGTTGCTTTCAAATACAAGCCATAAAAAAACCCCCATCAAACTGATGGGGGTTTTGGCAAATGCCATAATTGAATCTATAGTGACTCAAAAGGTTTACTACTAAAATGTGGCTCTCCAACCTGGGCTCGAACCAGGGACACACGGATTAACAGTCCGTTGCTCTACCAACTGAGCTATTGGAGAATAGGTTGTAAGTAACTAATCGCTTACAACGAGCCTTAGAAGTCTCTAACGAGTTCTTGCTAAGTGGGGCGTATTCTAGCAAAGATAAAAAATACGTCAAGCGTTTTTTTTCATAACTCGTAAAAAATATCACTTTAATGATGAGGGAGAGGGCTTTTACGGATAAATAGCAAAAACAACCATAAAAAAGACGCCGCATAGAAACGACGCGGCGTCTTTTTTGTTAAAGCACTTGTAAGGCTAACGATGCTTTGTGACTTATTCGGCAACGTCCAAGTCAGCAATGGCTTTTTCGATACGTGACAAGGCATCTTGCAATGTGGCTTCATCAGTCGCGTAAGAGATACGCATATAGCCACCAAGACCGAAAGCATCACCAGGTACGACCGCGACACCGACTTTTTCTAGTAACCATGCTGAAAACTCAGTACATGATGATAGGCCAGCGGCTTTGATGAGTGGCTTGATTTCAGGATACACGTAGAACGCACCGTCAGGGCGCAAGCAAGTGATCCCTTTGATGGCGTTTAGACCATTAACGACTAGGTCGCAGCGCTTCTCAAATGCCGCTACCATTGGCTCAAGTACGCTCTGATCGCCACTGATGGCTGCTTCTGCAGCCACTTGGCTGATGGAGGTTGGGCATGAAGTAGACTGTGACTGTACTTTTTTCATCGCGCCGATGAGTTTGGCAGGGCCACCAGCATAGCCAATACGCCAGCCTGTCATCGCATAGGCTTTAGACACACCGTTTAGGATAATGGCACGGTCTTTTAGCTCAGGCGCGGCATTGAGGATATTGTAGAACTTATCACCCGTCCAGCGGATGTGCTCGTACATGTCGTCTGATGCCACATACACGTGTGGATGCTTTTTCAATACTTCAGCGATGGCTTTTAGCTCATCCAAGGTATAAATCATACCAGTCGGGTTAGAAGGGCTGTTCAATACCAACAGTTTGGTTTTTTCAGTGATGGCGTCTTCTAGCTGCTCAGCGGTGATTTTGAAATCTTGCTCAGCGGGGCATTTTACGATGACTGGTACGCCTTCTGCGATGATAACCATATCAGGATAGCTCACCCAGTATGGTGCTGGGATGATGACTTCGTCGCCAGGATTGATAAACGCTTGGGCAAGGTTAAAGAATGACTGCTTACCACCGACCGATACTAGGATTTCGTTTGGCTCGTAGCTGATGTCATTGTCACGCTTGAATTTCTCTATGATGGCGGTTTTTAGCTCTGGCGTACCATCAACAGCAGTATATTTGGTGAAGCCATTATTGATGGCATCGATTGCTGCTTTTTTGATGTGGTCAGGGGTATCAAAATCAGGCTCGCCTGCACCCAAACCGATAATGTCTTTGCCAGCTGCTTTTAGTTCTTTTGCTTTATTGGTAATCGCTAGCGTAGGAGAGGGTTTGATGCTATTGACGCGGTCAGACAGTTGCAACTCGCTCATGAGAGATCCTTTTTTATATGGAAGTGGGATTGGTAAAAATCGATATTAATTATATAACGCTTTTATCACTATCAGGACAAGATATCAGGCAGTTTAGACAATCACCTCATTTTATCGTGAAGATAGCCACAATTCGATCATAAATGAGACGCTCATCCATGTCTGCGCGGCTATTTTAATATTGTAGCATGCTGATATAGCGCTGTCTTATTACCCCGATAACAAAACATTGCAGACTGTCTTTTAGCATGACTCACTGTATAAATATGAAGACCACAGCAAAGATAAGATGGTTTCGTTGTGGCAATTGCGAAGACACAACAATAAACCTATAGCCGACTACTATAACTATTTAGGTTTGTTAAATAAGATGGCGTATAGGTTAATAAAAACAAGCCATATAACAGAGCACAAATACGCTCAGATGAAAGCTTGCATCCGAATTTAAAAACAGCTCTATTCAGCTCTTTGTTGAGCGATACGCTTTTCATATTATAAGAACATTTAAAAAGGATATTCACGATGACAGATTCTGCTGAAAAACAACACATTCTTATTACTGGTGCGACCTCTGGTATTGGCAATCAATTGACCAAGGATTATCTGCTAGAGGGCCATACCGTGTATGCTGTCGGCCGTGATGACGAGGCGCTGGCTGAGCTAAAATCGCTCGGCGCAGAGACGATTGATTTGGACCTGATGGATCGTGAAAAAGTCATTGCAGCGTTTGAAAAGGTCGACACCATTGATTTGGCGATTTGCGGTGCTGGCATGTGTGAGTATTTAGATATGCCAAACTTCGATAGCGAGGTATTTATGAAAGTGATGTCAGTCAATATGGGTACGTTGTCTCATGCCATCGAAGGCGTATTGCCAAAGCTCATTGCGTCTAAAGGTCGACTAGTCGGTATCGGTTCAGCGTCTGCTTACGTGCCGTTTGCCCGTGCTGAAGCTTATGGTAGCTCAAAAGCTGCTATCCATTATCTGATGAAAACATTACAGATTAGCCTCGCACCACACGATGTGTCGGTGAGCTTGGTCGTACCGGGTTTTGTTGAAACGCCAATGACTGAGCAAAATGATTTTCCTATGCCGTTTATCCAGACGCCAAAGCAGGCCAGTCAAGCCATCCGTGATGGCATAGAAAGCGGGCACGAGGTTATTGAGTTCCCCAAAAAATTAACGATGCCACTAAAAGCATTGGGCACATTGCCTGATTTGGTCTGGCAGCAAGTGAGTGAGAAACTCAATAAGAAATAACTTACTGATAAGCAGATCATCCACGATAACAACCGCAAAAATATAACAGGGAATGCTTTTATGCCGTTTATTCGTTTCAAGCGTGCAAATAACCAAAAAACTACGGACAGCAATGATGCCAAAAATGCTGACCATCAGGCAGCGCAAAAACGTATCGCCATTATTGGCTCGGGTGTGTCAGGACTGACCTGTGCGCATTACTTAGGCGCGCAACATGAGGTGACCGTTTTTGAGGCCAATGATTATATCGGCGGGCATGTAAATACCATTGATGTGGCACTACAGGACGGCAAAAAAGCAAAGACTAGTAACGTAGAGAGTAGCGCCATAGATACCGGTTTTATTGTTTTTAATGAGCGTACTTATCCCAATTTCTTCCGTTTGCTCCACGATCTGCAAGTGCCATTTCAGGCGACGGATATGAGCTTTTCGGTCAAAAATACCGCACGTCGTTTTGAATACAATGGGCATACGCTCAACACCTTATTATCGCAGCGCAAAAACGTACTCAATCCAAAGTTCTGGCAGTTTATCAAAGATATCTTGCAGTTTAATAAACACATTAAGCAGCTCCGTCAAGAGTATGATAGTGCGCGTGCTGCGGGGCAAGACATTAGCGGATTTACTGAGCAGACACTCGGTGGTTATCTAGCACAAAAAAACTATGGTCAGCTGTTTACTGATAACTATCTACTGCCCATGGTATCTGCCATTTGGTCAACCAGTCTGGATGAGGTGCAAGATTTCCCACTGGTGTTTTTTGCGCAATTTTTTGACAATCATGGCTTGCTCGATGTGGTCAATCGTCCGCAGTGGTTCACGATTAAAGGCGGCTCAAAACTATACGTTAATAAACTGATTCCACGCTTTATCAAAGCGGGTGGCAAAGTGCGAGTCAATAGTCCAGTACAGTCTGTGACACGTGATGGTGAGAAAGTGCTGTTGACGGTTCAGAACAAAGGTAATGCTAACAACATCGAGAACCTTGTATTTGACGAGGTTGTTTTTGCCTGTCATGCAGACACCGCACTGAAGATTCTAACAGATGCCAGTACCACTGAAACTGAGGTGCTGAGTCACTTCCGCTTCACCGAAAACACGGCGATATTGCATACCGATACGAGCGTCTTACCCAAGAAGCCACTGGCATGGGCAAGCTGGAACTACCTTATTGATAGAAAGACTTCAGACAATGTGACAGACAAGAATCAAGCTAGCGTAAATACACAAGCACCTGCAAAACCCGTGCTAACGTATCATATGAATATCTTGCAGCGTCTGACCAAGAAGCATAATTATTTGGTTACGCTTAACCATGAAGTCGATGATCAGCAAATCGTCAAAAGCATTGATTATAGCCATCCAGTGTTCGATCTAAAGATGATTGAGGCGCAAACCAAATGGTCAAGTATCTCTGGCACAGGGTTGCATACGCATTTTTGCGGAGCATATTGGTTTAATGGCTTTCATGAAGATGGCGTACGCAGCGGTCTACGTGTGTGTCAGGCGCTCGGTCATGATATGGATATAAAAGACGAGGTTGATCCAGCGTATTTGCCTAATGCGGATAGCGCACATACGCCGTTTCGTTATAAAGACTTGCCAGTAAAAGCTGACACAAAAGCACGCACCCTTGATAAGAGTCAGATTAACACTGCGACCACCAACCAGGAGCTGGTTGATTATGCTGAGCGCTTACAGAGTGAGGATCATGATAGTTCCCAAAATAAAAAACGTGGTTTATTTGCTCGCCGTAAAGCCAAATAGCCTTGCGAGCAATATTGCAAATTTTTCTATCATCATGTGCCTTTACCGAAGAGAGTGTCTATGACCGTGTCCACCAAACCTACTAATGATATGTTACGTCATGAGCTAGCTTGTGATACTACTGCATTAGCGCATCAATTGCTTGAGGGCACGACATGGCATAGTCGGTTGCTACCTAATGTGAATAATTTTGTTTATCCGTATCGCTATTGGGGCATCAATATCAGTGCATTGGCGGCAGGACAGGATCTTCCAGAAATAGACACGGCAGCTTTTGGTGAGCATAAGGTTTTAGGCGTATCACACCTGAGCAAGATATTACCAAAGAAGTTATTGGCAAAGGGATTGCCTTTATTTTCAGCTAAGACAAAAGCGCTGCAACAATTTTGCCCTAATGATTATCTAGAGGGTTTCAATAGCCTAAGTAGTAATGAGAGCCTAAATGACAATGAGAGCCTAAATGACAATGAGAACATAAGTGACAATAAAGATATTGATATCAACTTACCATCTAATCAAGCGCTAGAGCAGCGTCTGAGCCAAGCATTTATCAAACATGCAGGTAGCAGTCCTACAGGAGATATGGTGGGATTACTCGTATGCCGTAATGCGGGTATGTATTTTAGCCCAGTCAATTTTTACTTAGGGTTTAATGAGCAGCAGACGCCGACGCACTTATTGGCTGAAGTATCCAATACACCTTGGGACAAGCGTCATTACTATGGGTTTTTGTTAGAAGGAGAAGAGACTGAGTTTTGTCATGACAAGGACTTTCATGTGTCACCTTTTAATCCTATCGATCAGCTATACCGCTGGCAGGTGACGGTAAAACGTACACAACAACATACGGTAGATAAGCAGCCAAGCACAGGCTTGCAAGTTCGTATCGCTATTGATATCAGTGATAAGCGCGGTGAGGTCCTAAAAACGGGTATAAAGATATCAGGGGTGCCGCTGACAGAAACCACCGTTCGCAATAGCTTGCGAAAAAACCCACTGATGAACATGACCTCGTTAGCACGTATTTATGGGCAAGCCTTTAAACTCTATGCGATCAAAAAGGTGCCTTATATCAATTATGATGAAAAGCTAGCCGACAGTAATCAGAAAACATCTGCCTCTTTAAAAAGCGAAACTTTAAACGATTGATAATCTAGAAATCCAAAAATCAGCAACACATTTTATATAGTCAATTTCAAAACAAAAGAACCTAGACAAGGACAACCATACGATGTCAGTACGACCGACCGACCGAGCACCAGTGACAAAATTAGAGAAATTAACCGCTCGCATGAGTAAAGTGGTTAACGAAAGTGCCGTACTACAACCCGTCAGCGATGGGATGAATCATTTAGCTAGAAAGCTTATATTTCGCGCATTACAGCATATCCAGTTTGGCAGTCTTACTTTGATTGAGACCTTTGGTGAGCAAACAGCAAAGACAACTAGCTTTGGCAAAGTCACTCCTCAGGTAGCAAGTAGTTCAGCAGTAGGTCGACATTCTCTAAACGTCACGTTAGAGATTCATGATAGTGCGGTTTATCGTCAACTGCTGCTTGGTGGCTCTATCGCTTTGGCAGACAGGTATATCGATGGCGAATGGGACACGGATGATTTGACGGGCCTGATCCGTTTGGCGGCGCGTAATTTGGAAGTGCTTAATAAATTAGAAAATCGTTTTGCGGGCGTTAGTAAAGCATTTGAGAAAGCAAAGCATCAGCTACGTAGTAATGACAAATCTGGTTCTAAATCCAATATCCTAGCGCATTATGACTTGGGCAATGATATGTATCAGCGTTTTTTGGATGATACGATGATGTACTCATCGGCAGTCTATCCTACGCCTGACGTGACGCTTAGCGATGCTCAGCAGCACAAACTGTCGCTCATATGCCAACGTTTACAGCTGAGTGCTGATGATAGTGTCATTGAGATTGGTACAGGCTGGGGTGGTTTTGCGATTTATGCAGCTACTCATTATGGCTGCCATGTGACCACCACGACTATCTCTGATGCTCAGTATGATGAAGCGAAGCGACGAGTCGAAGCGGCAGGATTGTCTGATAAGATCACGCTACTCAAACAAGATTACCGCGAGTTGACAGGTCAATATGACAAGCTAGTCAGTATCGAGATGATTGAGGCGGTGGGACATGAGTACTTACCGACGTTCTTTGCTAAATGTAATAGCTTGCTCAAACCGACAGGTCTTATGGTATTGCAGGCCATCACTTTTAATGATCAGAATTATCAAGACTATATCGATTCGGTCGATTTTATCCAAACGCATATTTTTCCAGGGGGCTGTCTGCTATCCAATCAAGAGCTGACGACACAGTTTACTGAGCAGACGGACATGGTCATCAAGCAACTACATGATTATGGCTTTGATTATGCATACACGCTGCGTGATTGGCGTGCTGCATTTATGGCACAGCGTGCAGAGATTCAGGCGCTTGGCTATGACGATGCCTTTATCCGCCTATGGGCGTTTTATTTCTGTTACTGCGAAGGGGGATTCTTGGAGCGTACCATCGGTGTGGTTCAAGTCACTGCGGTGAAGCCTAACAATATTGACACGCTGCATTTTTCCGATTTACCAAGTGCGGTCTTAAAAAACGAAACGGTTTCGAACGATGAGACGGCCTTTAATGACGCAGATATGGCAAACACAGCGACAGTATAAGTTAAGTGATATAGATACGGCTTTTTCATAACACTTATATGGTCTCATACTGTATAGACAGTTTGAGACCCTTATGTTGAGAGGTTGTATATTGAAAAGTTTTACATTGAAAGGTTCTATGATGTTTGCAGGGCACGCTTATCAAGTAGACCTGAATAGCGTGTTACCGCTAATGCCATTAAAGAGATAACAGCACCGATCCAAGCTGTATCTTGCAGTGACATATTTTCAACCACGCTACCACCGATGACTGAGCCCAGTGCAATACCGATATTAAATGCAGCAATGTTCAATCCAGAAGCGACATCGACAGCGTTCGGTGTATATTTTTCAGCTTGTTTGACCACGTAGATTTGTAGGCCCGGTACATTACCAAAGGCAAACGCACCCCATACCAAAATAGTGAGTACAGCAGCGATCTTGGATTGCATAGTAAAGGTGAATAATAAAAGAATAATGCTTAAGGCGCTAAATATAATGCTAAGCGCACTAATAGGGCCACGTTTATCTGCAAGTTTGCCGCCCCAGATATTACCGATAGCAACGGACACGCCATATACGAGCATGATAATACCGATGGCTGATGGCGCAAATTTGGTTTGTTGTTCTAAGATAGGTGCTAGGTAGGTAAATGCCGTAAACGTACCGCCATAGCCGAGAATAGTCATTAAATAGACCAGTAGTAATTGCGGTTTTACAATGACTTGTAATTGCTCTTTGAAGGTTGCAGGGATAGATTTTTTTAGGTTTTTTGGTACTAATATCGCGCTACCAATTAAAGCTTAGATTAACACATGAAGTGCAATACCAAATGCAAGGTGAAAAAAAGACCTAGATGCGCTAGCATCAAAGTTTTTATCCACCGACCAAAGTGAGATTGCAACCATGAGCTATACACATCTAAGC